>NZ_JBIUAQ010000007.1:0-326052 GCF_044547565.1 Amycolatopsis sp. NPDC052450
GCTGTCGTGGGGGGGTGGGTGTGGGGGGGGGTCCTTGGGGGGGGGGTGTTTTTTTTTTTTTTTCTCCTTAACCAACAAACCACCCCCCCCCCCCCCGCGGCTGCTCACGCGGACAGGCGGCCCAGTTCGGCTTTGACGGCCTCGACCGCGGCCTTCGTCTCGGCGACCGGATCCGCGCCGTCGCGGACGATCCGGCCCAGCGCGTCGACGAGCGCGGTGTTCGCCGTCGGTGTCCACAGTGGACCAGCGGCGCGGCCGTTCTCCTTGACCAGCTTCGCCGCGTCGCCCGCCGCGGCGACCTTGTCGAGCACGCTCAGCCGCGCGGGCAGGTGGAAACCGAACCTGGTGGCGAACTCCTGCTGGAAGTCGGTGCGCTCCAGCCACAGCCACTTGACGAAATCCTTGGCGGCGTTGGGGTTCAGGCTCTTGGAGTGCACCATCGCGCTCAACCCGCTGACCGGGACGGACGGCGCGCCCGCCGCGTCGAGCCGGGGGAAGGCCAGGATGCCGAAGTCGTCCTTCACGGTGTCCTGGATCTTCGGCAGGTTCCACAGCCAGGTCCATTGCATGGCGGTGAGCCCGTCGATGAACGGGAGCGGATCCGCCCAGTCCGTCGAAGCGCCGAGCAGCAGCGAACCGTTGAGTTCGTGGAGTTTCGCGAACGTCGTGGCGGCGCGCGGATCGTCGAAGCCGACGGATTTGCCGTCCTTGACGTAGTCGAGCCCGGCCGACCACAGCAGCGGACCGGCGAGCGCCGCGGCGCCCGCGTCGTTGCCGGCGAACAGTCCTTTGACGCCGTCCTTGGTGAGTCTCTTCGCCGCGTCGACGAGTTCGCCGAGCGTCTGCGGCGGCTGTACCCCGGCCTCCTGCAGGAAACTCTTGCGGTAGAAGAGAACCTGGGCGTCCAGCGACTGCGGGATACCGTAGAGCTTGCCGCCGACCGTCTGCGCCGCCAGCACGGAGGGGTTGAAATCCCCGCGCACGGGTCCGATCACGTCGTCGAGCGGGACGAGGAGGTTCTGCCGGACGCGGTCGACGGTGACCTGGCCTTCGAAGACGTCCGGGACCGGCCCCGCCTGCAGCGCGGCGTTCAGTTTCGTTTCGTAGTCGTCTGGATTCCACTGCACCGCGACCTTGGACTTCTGGTACGCGGCCGCGTAGCGCGTGACGGCTTCCTGGACACCGGCTTCGGGGTACGGGTGGTACCACTGCGTGAGAGCCACGGGCTTCGGTTTCGGCCTGGTCACTCCGGCGGAGTAAGCCGTCGACGGGGGCGGATTTCCCGTTTGGACAGTGTTGGACCCGCAGGCCGAAAGGACGGTGGTCCCCGCGAGCGCCAGGAACGTTCGCCTGTTTGTCTTACGCACCAACAAAACCCTTCGCCGAACGCAGTGAAGGCCATCTTCAGGGAACAGCGTCCCTCAAGATGGCCTTCACGGAAGGGCAGGCGCGCGGGAGATTAACCCGTTAGAGCTGACTGACGTCGAGTTTGCCTTCGGAGTGGAACGCCCGCAGCCGCTTCTTGTCGAACTTGCCGACACTGGTCTTCGGGACTTCGTCCACAAAGGTCCAATTCTCCGGCAGCTGCCACTTCGCGACCTTGTCGGACAGGAACTCGCGCAGTTCCTCGGCCGTGACGCTCTCGCCTTCCTTGAGCACGACGGCGACCAGCGGCCGCTCGTCCCACTTTTCGTCGGGGATGCCGACCACGGCCGCCTCGGCCACCGCGGGATGCGCCATCACCTGGTTCTCCAGGTCCACCGAGGAGATCCACTCACCGCCGGATTTGATGACGTCCTTCGCGCGGTCGGTCAGCGTGAGATAGCCGTCGGGGCTGATCTTGCCGACGTCTCCGGTGCGCAGCCAGCCGTCGTGGAACTTCTCCGGATCGGGCTCGTCACCGCTCGTGCCGCTGTAGTACGACGCCGCGATCCACGGGCCCTGCACCTCGAGCTCGCCGACGCTTTCGTTGTCCCACGGCAGTTCCTCGCCGTTGTCGCCGATCAGCCTGGCGCTGACGGACGCCGGGAACCGGCCCTGGGTGTAGCGGTAGTCCCACGCCTTCTCGCCGGTCGCGGCGGCGGGCGGACGCGCGACGCTGCCCAGCGGCGACGTCTCGGTCATGCCCCAGGCGTGCAGGATCGGCACGTCGTAGCGGTCTTCGAAGGCGTGCATCAGCGACGGCGGCGCGGCCGATCCGCCGACGACGACCTCGCGCAGATGCGAGATGTCCTGCGGGTTCGCGTCGAGGTGGGACAGCAGGCCCTGCCAGATCGTCGGGACGGCGCCGGCGAAGGTGGGCTTCTCGACGTCGAGCATCTGGGCGATCGGGGCGGGCTGGAGGAAGCGGTCCGGCATCAGCAGCGAGGCGCCGACCATCATCGCCGCGTACGGCATGCCCCACGCCATCGCGTGGAACATCGGGACGATCGCGAGGGCCTTGTCGTGCTGCGCCAGCCGCATGCTGTCGGACATCGTGACCTGCATGGAGTGCAGCCAGATCGACCGGTGGGAGTACGCGACGCCCTTCGGGTCACCCGTGGTGCCCGAGGTGTAACACATCGCGGCGGCGGACCGCTCGTCCACGTCGGGCCAGTCGAAGGTGTCCGGCTGGCCGGCCAGCAGCTCGTCGTAGGAGTGCACCTGGACGCCGTCGGGCGCAGGGAGGGTGGCGGCGTCGCCGTTGGCCACGATGACGTGACGCACGGTCTTCAGCTCGGGCAGCTGCCTGGCCAGCAGCGGGACCAGCGTGCCGTCGACGATGACGACCTGGTCCTCGGCGTGGTTGGCGACGAAGACCAGCTGCTCGGGGAACAGCCGGATGTTGAGCGTGTGCAGCACCGCGCCCATGGCGGGGATGGCCAGGTACGCGGCCATGTGCTCGGCGTTGTTCCACATGAACGTGCCGACGCGCTGGTCACCGGTGATGCCGAGGCTCCGGAGGGCGTTCGCGAGCTTCGCGGCGTGCTTGCCGAGTTCGCCGTAGGTCTCCCGGCGGGCTTCTGAACCGGTCCAGGTGATGACTTCGCTTTCGGAGTGCACCGTGGTGCCGTGGCGGAGCAGCCTGCCCAGTGACAGCTGCCCGTCCTGCATCGTGCTCAACATCGCGTACTCCCGTGGTGCTCGTTCTCCGGTGAACTGGGGTTGCGCCGACTCTAATCCGGGAGGGGTGAACCGGTCAGTAACATCGCAGGCAACCGTTCGGTCACAGTGTCGCGCTAACGGGTGTTCGCCGGTTCAGGCCAAGATCATCAATAATTCGCATTTTTCCTGCCATGAAACGAAAAATGGCTGACAGTGCGAAGTCCCGCCATCGCTCATAAGGGTGATGAACGCGGGCGAATCGCCGCCCGAACGGCGTGTTTCCGCAGGCTGGGGCGGGTTGCCCGTGACGTGGTCGAGGGGTAATAAGTGCGTGTCGGTTTCACGGCCGAGGAACGGGTGGCGTTTACTGGAGCCGTGGTTACAGAGACGGCTGGCCAGCGCTTGCTCTTGCAAGCATGGTTAAAGGCCGTCGGCCGCGAAAGCGGAGACCTGAGATGAAAGGACTACTACGTTGGCTCTGCCCACGTTGACTCCGGAGCAGCGCGCCGATGCCCTCGCCAAGGCGGCTGAGGCTCGCAAAGCGCGCTCCGAGCTGCTTGCGTCGATCAAGTCCGGCAAGGAGAGCATCGACAAGGTGCTCAAGCAGGCCAAGGAGAACAAGACCATCGGCAAGACGAAGGTCACGCAGCTGCTGAAGGCCGTGCCCGGCCTGGGCGCGGTCAAGGTCGCCGCCCTGCTGGAGCAGGCCGGGATCGACCCGGACCGGCGTGCCGCCGGCCTGGGCGAGCGGCAGCGCGAGGCCCTCCTCGAGGCGCTGAAGTAACGCTTCCGCCCAGGTCACAGGGTTGCCCGGGGGAAGGTGTTGTCTCCAGAGGCTGTTGCCCGGACAACACTTTTCCCTGGTCTCAGCCGGAGCCTGGGACGCTGGTGAGGTGACGACCAGTACCGCACCGGCGACCCCGGCAGACCTGGCCGCCCGCTACGAGCGGGGCGACTTCCTCCTGGCCACGGCGCGGCACGCGCTCCTCGCGAGCGGTGCCGCGGCCACCGCGACCGACACCGATCCGGCGCGGCTCTCCGGGGCGCTCCCCGGACTGTTCGCCGACACCGGCGCGTCGATCGCGGTCGGCGTGCTGCCCTTCGACACCACCTCGGCGCCGGGGCATCTGGTCTTGCCCCGTGCGGTCCATCGCGCGACGTCCGAGCACGCGGCCGTCCCGCCGCGCACCGCGCTTCCGCAGCCGGTCAAGGTCACTTCCGTGCCCGAGCCGGAGGCACATCTGGCCGCCGTCCGCGCGGCCGTCGCGGCGCTGAGCGACCGGGACCTGCGCAAGGTCGTCCTGGCCCGCGCGCTCGATCTCGACTTCTCCGAGGCCGTTCCGGTCGCCGACGTCGTCCGGAACCTGGCGAACGGGAACCCCCGGCACACCACGTACGCCGCGCAGCTGCCCGGCGGGCGCACGCTGGTCGGCGCCACTCCTGAACTTCTGTTGTCCCGCACCGGCGGGGCCGTCCTGTCCCGGCCGCATGCCGGGTCGATGCCCCGGTCGGCGGACCCGGCGATCGACAAGGCCAATGGTGAGGCGCTGCTGGCGTCCGAAAAGGACCACGTCGAACACGCCGTGGTGGTGGAGTCCGTCGTCGAGATCCTGCGGCCGTTCTGCCGCACCCTCGACGTCCGGGGCCCCGAACTCGTCTCGACGCCGGCGATCTGGCACCTCTCGACCACCGTCACCGGTGAGCTGCTCGATCAGGACATCACCGCGCTGGACCTCGCCGCCGCGCTGCATCCGACCCCGGCCGTCTGCGGTACGCCGACCGATGCCGCTCGCTCGCTGGTGCGGGAACTGGAGCCGTTCGACCGCGAGTACTACGCGGGCGCCGTCGGCTGGGTCGACGCGGCAGGGGACGGCGAATGGGCCGTCGGGATCCGGTGCGCGGAGATCGCCGACACCTCCATGCGGCTGTACGCCGGCGGCGGCATCGTGCCCGCCTCCGACCCGCGGACCGAGCTTGACGAGACCTCGGCGAAGTTCCGCACCCTGCTCGCCGCCATGGGCCTGGAGATCTAGGACCCCCGCAATTCGTCACCTACTTGCGCCCGATCGAGGCCCGGCGCCGGTAAGCGCCCACGCGAGTAGGTGACGAATTGCGGGGGTCAGAGGGGCGCGAAGGCTTCGGTGACCGAGATGTCGTCCGAGGTCAGGAGCGCGACGGCGGCCCGGTAGCCCTCGGCCGCCTTCAGGTCCGCGAGCCGGGTCCGCTCCGGGTCGAGGGCCTGATGGCTCGACCGGACCAGCCGCGCCTGCTCGTCGTAGCCGGAGAACGTGATGCTCTGCAGCGGGATCTTGAGGCCCTTCCCGGTGGCCTTCATGACCGCTTCCTTGCGTGTCCAGTAGGTGAAGAACGCCGTCGCGCGCTCGTCGTCGGAGAGCCCGGAGATCGCGGCCAGTTCGGCGGGGGTCAGCGCGTACTCCATGAGCGAGTCCTCGGCCCGCCTGGTGGCCGTCTCGACGTCGAGGCCGACAGCGGTCCCCGCGGTGGCCGCGACGCCGATGAGGTCGCCGGAATGCGAGATCGACAGCATCAGCGGCGCGCCCGGGACCCGGGGGCGGCCGTGCGGCTTTCCGCAGTCATCGCAGGTCGCGTCGAAGCTCACGTCCTCGACGGCCAGGCCGAGCCGCTCGGCGGCGACGGTCTTCGCCAGCACGCGGCCGGTCAGGAACCGGCGTTTGTCGATGTCCTGGCGGTAGCTTCCGTACCGGCCTTGCTCCAGCTCGTCGAGCAAGGCGAGGAACCGGGGTTCGGCGGGCAGGGGCGGGGACCAGCGGACCGCACATTCGATCACGTCTCCTTCTTACCCGATTCCACGCCGGCATCACCCGCGTTTTCGTCGAGCAGCGTCGCTTCGTCGAACGGCGATCGGCCGTCCAGCGTCCGGTCGAGCTGCTCGCGGTCGATCTCGTTGGTCCAGGTGCCGATCAGCACGGTCGCGACGGCGTTGCCCGCGAAGTTCGTCAGCGCGCGGGCCTCGGACATGAACCGGTCGATGCCGACGATGAACCCGACGCCGTCCACCAGCTCCGGCCGGTGCGAGGACAGCCCGCCCGCCAGCGTCGCGAGCCCCGCGCCGGTGACCCCGGCGGCCCCCTTCGACGCGATGATCATGAACACCAGCAAGGAGATCTGCTCGCCGATGGTCAACGGTTTGTCGAGCGCGTCGGCGATGAAGATGGACGCCATCGTCAGGTAGATCGCGGTGCCGTCGAGGTTGAACGAGTACCCGGTCGGCACGGTGATGCCGACCACGGGTTTGGAGACGCCGGCGTGCTCCATCTTCGCGATCAGCCGCGGCAGCGCCGACTCGGACGACGAAGTCGAGAGGATCAGCAGGAACTCGCGGCCGAGGTATTTCAGCAGCTTGAAGATGTTGACCCTGGCGAGCAGGCCGAGGATCAGCCCGAGCACCACGAACACGAACAGCGCGCAGGTGATGTAGAAGCCGAGCATGATCACCGCGAGGCTCTGCAGTGCCTTCCAGCCGGTCTCGCCGACGACGGCGGCGATCGCGCCGAACGCGCCGACCGGCGCCGCCCACATGATCATCGCGAGGATCCGGAACACGAGCCGCTGGATGTGCTCGATGCCGCGGCGGATCGGCTCGCCCTTCGTACCCAGCTTCTGCAGCGCGAACCCGGCGAGCAGCGCGACCAGCAGCGTCTGCAGGACCTCGCCTTCGGTGAACGCCGAGACCAGCGTCTTCGGGATGATCCCGAGCAGGAATTCGACGGTGCCCTCGCTCTTGGCGATCTGGTCCTGGCCCTTTTCGGCGATCTCGGGGGTCAGGTGCAGCCCGCTGCCCGGCTGGAGGATGTTGCCGACGACCAGGCCGATGACCAGCGCGACCGTCGACATGATCAGGAAGTAGCCGAGCGCGAGCCCGCCGACGCGGCCGACCTTCGCCGCCTTCGCCACCGAGCCGACGCCGAGCGCGATCGTGCAGAAGATGATCGGCGAGATCATCATCTTGATCAGGTTCACGAACCCGGTCCCGAGCGGCTTCAGTTCCTTGCCGAGGGCGGGGAACAGGATGCCGACCGCGATGCCGAGCGCCACCGCCGCGATGACGGCCAGGTAGAGGTAATGGGTGCGATCCCGCTTCGCCGCGGGTGCTGCCGTGCTCATGGGTGCCCTTCGACGAGGTGGGGACAGGTTGCGAAAACTTATGACAACTCCTCGGCGAACGACAACCGAAGCGGTACGCTGAACTAAGCGAGCGCTTAGTCACTGTCGAACAGGAGCGGGCTGACCATGGATTTCTCTCTGAGCGTCGAGGAACGCGAGGTACGCGATTGGGTGCGCACCTTCGTCCAGCGCGACCTGATGCCGCGCGAGCAGGAGGTGCTGCGCCGCGAACGCGCCGGCCAGCCCGGCCTGACCTCCGACGAGCTGCGCGAACTGCAGCTGAAGGCCAAGGAATCCGGCTTCTGGGGGGTGCAGACGCCCGAGGAGTACGGCGGCATGGGCCTGTCCGCGGTGATGACCGCGCTGCTGGAGGCCGAACTCGGCCGCACGTTCGTGCCGTTCCGCTTCGGCGGCGCCGCGGACAACATCCTGTACTACGCCAACGACGAGCAGAAGGAGCGCTACCTGCTCCCGACGATCTCGGGCGAACGCAAGTCGTGCTTCGCGATCACCGAACCCGGCGCGGGTTCGGACGCCAAGGCCATCCGGACCTCCGCCCGCAAGGACGGCACCGACTGGGTCATCAACGGCGAGAAGACCTTCATCACCGGCGGTAACGAGGCCGACTTCGTGATGGTCTTCGCGATCACCGACCCGGAGAAGGGCGCGAACGGCGGCGTCACCTGCTTCCTCGTCGACCGCGACGCGGGCTGGAAGTCCGAGTACATCGACACCATGGGCGAATGGGGTCCGGCCGCGCTGGTCTTCGAGGACGTCCGGGTGCCGCAGACGCAGATCCTCGGCGAGCTCGGCCACGGTTTCGACCTGGCCATGCAGTGGATCGGCGCCGGCCGCTACCTGCTGCCCGCCCGCGCGATCGGCTCCTGCGAGCGGCTGATCTCGATGGCCATCGAGCACGCCAACACGCGGGAGACGTTCGGGCAGAAGATCGCCGAGCGCCAGGCCATCCAGTGGATGATCGCGGACTCCGGCACCGAACTGGAGGCCCTGCGCTGGCTGGTGCTGCACGCCGCCTGGCAGGTCGACCAGAAGCTGGACTCGCGGCACGCGCAGTCGATGGCGAAACTGTACGGCGGTGTGAAGGCGAACGAGATCGTCGACCGCGTCCTGCAGATCCACGGCGGGATGGGCTACACGCGGGAACTGCCGGTCGAGCGCTGGTACCGCGAACTGCGGCTGCTGCGGATCTACGAGGGCACCGACGAGATCCAGCGCCGGACCATCGCGCGCAACCTGCTCAAGGGGCACGTCAAGGTCGGCGGCACCTTGGGCTGATACCCCTCCCAAGTGCAATGAAGGGGCCTTTCATCGCAAATTTCGCGATGAAAGGCCCCTTCATTGCGTCGGTCTCTCTAGTCTTCGTCCTCGTCGTCGTCCTTCTGATTCCGCATCGCGATCGGGACCCCGGCAAGGTCCTCTTCGTTGCAGAGAAGTTTCACGTCGTAGTACGGCGAACCCTTGCGGTCGTCGTAGTCGAGATGGACGGCCAGCACATCGACCGGTTCCCCGAGCCACTCCTGAGCCTGGCGTAGCCATGTCGCGCACCGTTCGAGCGCCGTGGGCAGGTCGTCGTCCCGGAATCCCACCGGGCGGTAGGGGACGTCCTGCACCTGATCACGGGGGTTCGAAGGCACCGGCAACGCCGGCGAGAGACCCGAGTCGTCCAGTTCGAGTTGGATCGTTTGCTCAGTCACCCTTCGAGCGTCCCCCAGAGAAGCCGTCTGAGCAAGGCGTACCGACCTAAAGTCGCCGCTAAACGGGCACTCGCCACACTCTTGAGACCACTTCACGGCAGTTTTGCAGTGCTGTGACGTCCAGCCGGCGTTCGCAGGCGAGCGCCCGCAGCGCCAGTTCGGCGTAGTGGACGGCCAGCTGGTCCAGGGTGAGCGGCCCGCTCGGCGAGTACCAGCGCGCGACCCCGCTGCACATCTCCACCAGCGCGAGCCGGGTGACCGAAGGCTGGTCGGTGCGGAAGACACCCGCCGCGACCCCGTCTTCGATGGCGTCCGCCCACAGCCTTTCGTAGGCGTCGCGCAGCCCCACCACCCCGGCCCTGGCGCCGAGGGTGAGGGCGTGGACCTCGTTGTCCACCACGCGGGTGTCATCCGGCTGGATGGCGTGCGCGAGCACGTGCAACGCCACCAGGGATCCGAGTCGCGACACGGGATCGGTGCGCCCGGCGGTCGCCTCCTCGGCCGCGTCGAGCAGGCGCCGCAGCGACTCGTTCATGATGGCCACCAGCAGATCCTCTTTGGTGCCCATGTAGTGGTAGAGGCTGGCGGACGACAGCTCGGCCTCCTGCGCCAGATCCCGGATGCCGGTGCCGTGGAACCCCTTGGTGGCGAACAGTTTCACCGCCGCCTGCCGAACGCGGTCGCGGGTGCTCAGAGCCATGTTCGGGTGGTCCTGTCCCAGGAACCCGCGCGGAGGTCCTCCGCCTTCTTCAACTCGCCCTTCGCGACGCGTTCCGACGGCGTCATCGGCAGTTCCGTCACGATGGTCCAGAACCGGGGAACCTTGAAGTAGGCCAGTTTCGCCGAGCAGAACTCCGCCAGTTCGGCCGGTTCGCACCGGTGCCCCTCGTTTTCGTCGAGGACGAGGTGCGCCTTGACCTCTTCGCCGCGGATGTCGTCCGGCACCGCGATGACGGCGGCGAGCTTGACCGCCGGATGCAGCTGCAGTGCCCGCTCGACCTCGTCGGCGGAGATGTTCTCGCCGCTGCGGCGGATCATGTCCTTGGTGCGGCCCACGTAGTACACGCGGCCCTCGGCGTCCATTGTGGCCAGATCGCCGGTGTGGAACCAGCCGCCGTCGAACGCCCGCCCGGTCGCCTCGGGGTCGTCGTGGTAGCCGTGCATCAGGCCGACCCCGCGGATCAGCAGCTCGCCGGTTTCCCCTCGTGGCAGCGGTTTCCCGGCCTCGTCCGCGATCATCACCTCGCGGGCAGGCGCGGGCCTGCCGAGGCAGCCGGTGCCGACCGTCTCGTCGTGATCCGCCGGGTACATCCGGATGTCGCCGCCGGTCTCGGTCATGCCGAAGGCCTCGTACCACGGCGTGCCCCAGCGTGTTTCGAGCGTGGCGTGCAGGTCACGGGGGATGGCCGAGGCGCAGATCGCGCGGACCTGGTGTGCCTTGTCCAGCTCGCTTTCCGGCTGGCGCAGCAGGAGGGTGGGCATCAGGCCGAGGCAGTAGAACCAGGTGACGCCGTGTTCCCGGACCTTCTCCCAGAACGTGGACGGGTGGAAGCGGTCGAGCACCACCAGTGTCGCGCCGCCCGCGAGCCCCAGCGCGACGTTCCACTGTGGATCGATGTAGTGGAACGGTTGCGCGGTCAGGATGACGTCGTCGGCGCCGACCGTGGGGAAGTCCGTGGCCAGGCTGATCGCCAAGGTCGTCCAGTACCGGTTCGGCAGTACGCAACCCTTGGGCGCGCCCGTGGTGCCCGAGGTGTACTGGATGTTGACCGGGCGTTCGCCTTCGCTCGCGAAGTCCGGGGTGGCCCCGGAACCGGTCAGTTCGCCGGGCGTGAGCACGCGTTCCAGCGAGGTCTCCGGCGCGATCTTGTCCAGCAGTTCCAGGAACTCCTCGGCCGCGACGGCGAACCTGGCGCCGGAATGCCGGAGCACGTGGGCGCCGTCGAACTCTCGGTATCCGGTGTTGACCGGGACGAGCACGCCGCCGATCTTGGCCAGGGCGAGCCACAGCAACGGGAACTCGGGCTGGTTGCGCAACATCACCGCGACCCGGTCGCCCGGTTTCACGCCCAGCGCCAGCAGCGCGCGGGCGAACTCCGTGCTGCGCGCGTCGACGTCGGCGAACGTGAAACTCTCACCGGTGGAGTCGAAGATCCACGCCGTCTTGTCCGGCCAGCGCGCGGCGGCCCTGGTGGTCAGCCCGAGGAGGGTGTCGATCCCGGCGAGCGAGGTCATGTCCGGCTCCGGAAGGCCTCGGCCGAGGCGGCGACCTCGGCGGAGTGTTCGGTGATCAGCGCGTGGCTGACTTCGAGTTCGAGCGCGGCGTCGAGCGAACTGTCGATGCCGGAATCGAGGGCGCGTTTGGCCATCGTGGCCGCGGCCGCCGGATGCGCGGCGATCCTGGCCGCCCACGCGAGCGCGGTGTCCATCAGGTCGTCGGCGGGCAGGGCCGCGTTGACCAGGCCGAGTTCCTGCGCCTTGGAGCCGCTCACCCGCTCGCCCAGCAGCAGGAGTTCCTTGGCCTTCAGCGGGCCGACCAGCAGCGGCAGCAGCCGCGACGCCGCGCCGGTGACGCTCAGGCCCAGCGAGACCTCGGGGAAGGCGAACACCGCGTCTTCGGCGGCGAGGATCAGGTCACAGCCCATCGCGAACTCGGCGCCCGCGCCGATCGCGTAACCGTGAACCGCGGCGATCACGGGCTGGCGAAGCCCACGAAGGCGACGGGTCACGTCCTGTAACCGGTCGAGCCGCGTCCTGGAATCAACTGCGTCCCCGGACGGGGTGGGCTCCTTGAGGTCGTGACCCGCGCAGAAAGCGCGTCCCCGGCCTGCCAGCACGACGGCGCGCGCGTCCGACTTGGCGGCCGCGTCGAGTGCCTCCAGCAGGTCGTCGACCAGTTCGGGGACCACCGCGTTGAGGCGCTCCGGGCGGTTCAGCCAGAGCAAAGCGATGCCGTCGTCGAGTGCGTAGTCCACGGTGCTCATGGCACCGAGCCTAGACGACCGATCGATCGATCGATAGGGTCGAATCCATGCGGGTCGACACGGTCTACGAGAACGCCCGGTTCCTCACCGGAACGGGGGAATCCGTAGCGCTTGCGGCGCTGAACGGACGAATTGTCGCGTTGGATCACGACGCTGCCGCGCTTTCCGCCAAGCGCCGCGTCGACCTCGGCGGGTCGGTGGTGGTGCCCGGTTTCCACGACGCGCACAACCACATGGCCTGGTTCGGAATGGCGCTCGACGACGTCGCGCTGTCCGATTGCCGCAGCGTCGACGAGGTGTACGACGCCGTCGCGCGGCGCGCGGCCGAAACGCAGCCGGGCGGCTGGATCATCGGCAGCGGCTACGACCAGAACAAGCTCGTCGGCGGCCACCCGACGCGGCAGGGGCTGGACCGTGCCGCCCCCGGCCACCTCGTGCGGCTCAAGCACACGTCCGGGCATATGACCGTGGTCAACTCGGCCGTCCTGGAGCGGCTGGACCTGGGGAACGTGCCCGTGGGCGGCGACGTCGTCCGCGACGAGGACGGCTCGCTGACCGGGCTGCTGCGGGAACAGGCCCAGCTCATGCTGCGGCCGTTGACCTATCCGACGCCGATCGAGACCGTCGTCCGCGGCCTGGACAGGGCGAGCGAGCGATACCTGGCCGAAGGCATCACCAGCGTCCAGGAGGCCGGGATCGGCGGGGGTCTCGTGGGGGAGACCCCCGCCGAACTCGCCGCGTACCAGCTGGCGCGCGACCGTGGCGTCCTGCGGGTGCGCAGCACGGTGATGGTCGCGGCGAGTGTGCTCCATGAGCTCGACGCGGGCGCGGGCTTCGGTCTCGACCTGGGGATGCGCACCGGGTTCGGCGACGAATGGCTGCGGATCGGGGCGATGAAACTGTTCGCGGACGGTTCGCTGATCGGCCGGACCTGCGCGATGCACGAGCCGTTCGCGGGCGAGCCGGACAACGTCGGCTACTTCCAGGTGCCCGAGGACGAGATCGCGCGGACGATCGCCGCCGCGCACAAGGCCGGCTGGCAGATCGCGACGCACGCCATCGGCGACCGCGCGATCACGGTCGTCCTCGACGCCTACGAAGCCGCGCTCGCGGCCGACCCGCGGCCTGATCACCGGCACCGCATCGAGCACTGCGCGGTGCTGCGGCCCGAAGAGCTGCGGCGGCTGGCGTCGCTGGGGCTGATCGCCTCGCCGCAGGGCCGGTTCGTCAACGAGATCGGCGACGGCATGCGGGCCGCGCTCGGCCCCGAGCGCGAACCGTGGTGCTACCGGCTCAAGAGCCTGCTGGACGCGGGATGCGTGCTGCCCGCCAGCTCCGACCGCCCGGTCGTCGAGGGCGCACCGCTGCTCGCGCTGGCCGACATGGTGCGGCGGAAGACCGCGACCGGCGTCGTGCTGGGTCCCGATGAGCGGCTCACACCCGCCGAAGCCCTGCACGCGTACACGTACGGCTCCGCGTACGCCGCTTTCGCCGAGAAGGACCTGGGCACGCTGGAGCCCGGCAAGCTCGCGGACTTCGCCGTCCTCTCGGCCGACCCGACCGACGAGTCCACTTTGGATTCGATCCACGTCGTCGCCACCGCCGTCGGCGGCGACATCGTCTACGAACGGAGCTGAGACCATGCCGGTGCGGGACGCGGTCGCGGACGACATCGAGGAGATCTGCGCGCTCATCGAGGAGCACGCGGTCTACGAGGACAAACACGATCTGAAGCTCGACAGGCAGGAGATGGCCGGGTTCCTCTTCGGGCCCGATCCGAAGGCGTGGGTGCTGCTGGCCACCCCTCCGGACGAGCCTGCCAAGGTCGCGGGCTTCGCCTTCTGCAGCTGGAACTTCTCCACCTGGGAGGCCAGGCCCGGGATCTGGCTCGACGATCTTTTCGTGCGCCCGGAGCACCGCCGTTTCGGCCTCGGGCGGGAGCTGCTCGACGAGCTGAGCGCGCGGACACCGGGCCGGGTCGAATGGGACATGCAGGAGGGCAACGAGAAGGGCGAGGCGTTCTACGCCCAGCTCGGCGCCGAGCCCGTCCCCGGCTGGATCCGGTACCGCTGGCGGCCGCACGCGAAGTGAGCCAAGCCGTAAACTCGAGGGCATGGGTGAAGGGGCAAGCCGCAGGTCGTCGTCCGTTGAGGACTACGTCCGGGTGATCTACGGGCTGGTGGAACGCGGTGAGGCCGTCACCAACACGTCGCTGGCCGGGCGGCTGGAGGTCAGCCCGTCTTCGGCGTCCGGCATGGTCACCAAGCTGTCCCAGCTCGGGCTGGTCGCGCACGTCCCGTACCGGGGCATCGAGCTGACCACCGAAGGCAGGCTGCTGGCCCGCTCCGTGCTCCGCCGTCACCGGCTGATCGAGACGTACCTGGTGTCCGAGCTCGGCTACACCTGGGACGAGGTGCACGCCGAGGCGGACGCGCTCGAACACGCGGTGTCGGACAGGCTCGTCGAGCGGATCGCGGCGAAGCTCGGCAACCCGGTGCGCGACCCGCACGGCGACCCCATCCCCGCCCCCGACGGCAGCGTCGAGGAGATGCCGATGCGCATCCTCGACGACCTCCCGCCCGGCGCGGTCGGCGAGATCGTCCGCGTCTGGGACACCGACCCGGAACTCCTGCGCTACCTGACCGAGCATTCGATCGGCCTCGGCGAGCGGATCGAGGTCGTCGAACGCCAGCCCTTCGGCGGCCCCATGGTGGTCAAGGTCGGCTCACCGCCGGACGCGGCGACCCACGCGATCGGCAAGGAGATCGCGCAGGCACTGTCGGTCGCGCTGCGCTGACGGCGTGTCCACTGTGGACGCGTTTCGAATGGTACGCGCGGTGTGAATTTTCCGTACGTCCCTGCATAATTCGGCTCTCGGCACTTCACCCACATGCCGGGCCGATAGGTGATCTAAGGCCCTTCCGATCATGAGTTCACGCGCCTAGGCTGCGCTATTCCGGGTGGCTAGCGAGCGTACGAAGGCGATGACGATGACCGGTCAGCGGACACACACCATCGACCGGGGGGTGGCGGAAGGACGTGAAGTCAGGAGACTGCTGGAGACAGGGCCCTTCGCGGACGCCCTCAGGGCGGCGATCAGGGCGAGAGGCCTCGGCCTCGATCGGATCCGGTACCGGTTGAGAGGGCGGGGGTGCTCGGTCAGCCTCGCGACGCTGAGCCACTGGCAGTCCGGCCGCTGCCGTCCCGAACGGCCGGAATCCCTGCTGGTGCTGAAGAATCTCGAGGACGTCCTCGGGGTGCCGGAGCGGTCCCTGTCGCGGCTTTTGGGACCGCCGCGCGGACGGGCGGCCCGGTGTACGGTGCCCGGCGAGGGCCTCGTGATGCAGCGAAGCCGGGAGACGGGAACGTAGAGGAGTACGGGTGCGGGCGGTCGTCTTCGAGGAGTTCGGGGTACTGCCCGAGGTGCGCGAGGTGCCGGATCCGGCCACGCCACCGGGCGGGGTGGTGATCGCCGTCGAGGCGACCGGGGTGTGCCGAAGCGACTGGCACTCCTGGCAGGGTCACGACACGTCGGTGAAGCTGCCGCACGTGGCCGGGCACGAACTCGCCGGCCGGATCGCGTCGCTCGGCGAGGGCGTCCGCGGCTGGTCGGTCGGCGACCGGGTGACGGTGCCGTTCGTGTGCGCCTGCGGAACCTGCGCGCAGTGCGCGGCCGGTGACCAGCAGATCTGTGACCGCGAATTCCAGCCGGGCGCGACCCACTGGGGCTCGTTCGCCGACTACGTCGCCATCGAAAACGCCGAGGTCAACCTCGTGGCGCTGCCGGACTCGCTGGCTTGCGCCGAAGCGGCGGCGCTGGGCTGCCGGTTCGGGACGGCGTTCCGGGCGGTGCTGCGCCAAGGCGGGGTCCGGCCCGGCCAGTGGGTGGCGGTCTACGGCTGTGGTGGCGTCGGCGTGTCGGCGATCCTGCTGGCCGTCGCGGCCGGTGCTTCGGTGGTCGCCGTCGACCCGTCTCCGCAGGCCAGGGCGCTGGCGTCGCGAATGGGCGCTGTGGTGAGCGTGGATGCTTCGGCGTTCGACGGGCACGAAGCGATCGCCGCGCATGTCCGGGACCTGACCGGCGGCGGCGCGCACGTCTCCCTCGACTGTCTCGGCTCGCCGACCACCTGCGCGGCCTCGGTCGGCAGCCTCCGGAAACGCGGACGTCACGTCCAGGCCGGGCTGATGCCGCCCGCGCAGGGCATCGCGCCGATCCCGATGCACCGCGTGATCGGCGGTGAACTGGAACTCGTCGGCATCCACGGGCTCCAGGCGCACGAGTACCCCGAGATGCTGCGGGTGGTGGAGACCGCCGGAATCGATCTCGAAGGCATGATCGGCAAACGGGTCGGCCTCGACGACGTCCCCGCGGTGCTCGCGGAGATGAACGACCCGGTGCCGGCCAAGGCCGGGGTCACCGTGGTCGAACTCGCTCTGTGACCGGGTGAACGCACTACGGTCAACCGGCCGATCGGAGTAGTCCGAAAGGTGGCTTCCGCCGCCCGTTTGTGGCACGTTCTCCGGCCGTGACAGTCATGGATGCCCCGTCCCGGCCGCGTTTCGTCGAGCGTGTGCTGCGCCGGTTCGCCGAGGCGGGCTTGATGGCGCGGGGCCACCGGCTCATCGGCGCGCGCCCTGGCAAACTCGACGCGTGGACGCGCTGATCCCTCGCCCGCGTACCGAGGTCGCGCCCGGTGCCGTGCACGTTCCCGACTGGCTCGATCTCGACGAGCAACGACGGCTGGTCGAAGCCTGCCGAGGCTGGCGCGGCTACCGGCGGACACGGTTGCCGAACGGCGGCGTCATGTCGGTGCGGACGGTGTGCCTCGGCTGGCACTGGCACCCGTACCGGTACTCGAAGGTGACCGACGACGGCTCCCCGGTGCTCCCGTTCCCTTCGTGGCTGGGCGATCTCGGCCGTCGGGCGGTTTCCGCCGCTTACGGTCCGTCGTCGTACGAGCCGGACATCGCACTGGTGAACTTCTACGACTCCGCCGCGAAAATGGGGCTGCATCAAGACAAGGACGAGGCCTCGCTGGAGCCCGTCGTGTCGCTGAGCCTCGGGGACGCCTGCGTCTTCCGGTTCGGGAACACGGTCGACCGCGGGCGGCCGTACACGGATGTGGACCTCCGGTCGGGGGACCTGTTCGTGTTCGGCGGGGAGTCGAGGCTGGCTTTCCACGGGGTGCCCCGAGTCTTGCCGGGAACCGCCGATCCGGAGTTGGGGTTGGCGGGGCGGTTGAACATCACTTTGCGGGTTTCGGGCCTTGTGAGTGATTGAGGATGGCTAGGCCGTCTTTGCCGGCTCGCTCCGGAGGTCGGATCGCCTGCCGCGCTGCTCTGGTTGGCTGCGGTGTGTCGTCCGTCTAATCACGCGAGTCGTCCGCCCAGTCACGTGTTTGCGCTCGGCTACGTGTCTTAACACCGCTTCGCACTGTCGATCTCTTTATTGCCTTCGCGCCTTTAAGCACGCTTCGCTGCTTTCTCTGCTAGCGCATTACGGATTCTTTCCCGTTAGGCCGTTCGTGCTCGCACGTCTGTTCGATTGGGTGTAGTGTGGGTGTCGTGGCCAGCAACGACGCATCCCCGACGACACCTGCCGAGTGGTGGCGCGTCGACACCGCGACGCTGCACGCCCGCAAACAAGAACTCGAAATCCAGAAGCGTCAGATAGACGCGGAACAGGACGCGATCCTCGCGGAAATCAATGCCCGCGGAGTGCGCGGATGCAGCGGCCATTCCACGCTGGCGGCGCTGATCTTCGAAGACTTCCGCGTGACGGACAAGGAAGCCAGTGCCCGCGCCGACCGCGTCCTCGCCCTGCACCCCGGCCCGGGTATCGGCGGCGGCACCGTGCCGCCCCTGGCACCACTGACAGCCGCGGCCGCCGCCGAAGGCGCGATCGGCGGCTCGCAGATCGACGCCATCATCCGCACCCTCGCGCGTATCCCCGCCACCGTCGCTGAAGAGGACGTGCGGGCCGGGGAGAAGATCCTGGTCGACCTGGCCCGTCATGCCGGGCCGCGGCAGATCGCCCGCGCCGGACGCCGCCTGCTGGACAAACTCGACCCCGACGGCAAAGAGCCCCGCAACGAGGACCCCAAGGACGTCCGACCGGAGATGCGGTTCGTCCAACACCGCGACGGCACCCTCGGTTTGAAAGCCACCCTCGACCTGGAAACGTATGCCCGGCTGAAGTCGGATCTGGATCCCATGGCCAAACCCCACAAAGCCATCGACGGTGTCCGGGACTCCCGCACCCAGGACGAACGCTACGGCGACGCCTTCACCGACTACGTCCGCTTGAAGACCACCAGCCGTAACCTTCCCGGCCAGGCGGGCGAGGCGACCCACATTTTGGTCACCATGTCCTACGACGACCTGATCCGCGACATCGGCGAAGCCCACCTCGACCTCGTCGGACCGATCAGCGCCACCGACGCGAGGATTCTCGCCTGCGATGCCCGTGTGCGACCCGGAGTTCTCGGTACCGCAGGCGAACCCTTGGACATCGGCCGCTCGAAACGGACCGTCTCCCTGGCGCAGAAGTATGCGTTGACCCTCCGCGATGGCGGCTGCGCCTTCCCGGGCTGTGACATGCCCGTACCCCGCTGCACCGCCCATCACATTGTTTTCTGGCGACACCACGGCGACACGAAGATCGATAATTTGGTGCTGCTGTGCACGAGACACCACCGGCTCATCCACCACAGCAAATGGAAAGTCCACATCGCCCAAGACGGACTCCCCGAATTCACCGCCCCCACCTACCTCGACCCCACCCGAACACCACGGCGCAACACCATGCACCTCAGGATCTAGGCCGAAACCTCCGAACCCGAGTCCCCCAGGCAGTGAGCGAGCAGGTGTAAATGGCTCGCGCCTTTGCCAATGAGCGTGCGGACCCAAAGTGATCCGAGAGCATCCACTAAATGCGAGACAAACCCTTAAGCGAGACGAAAACGCACCCGTTGCCCCGGTCGCACTTGCGCGGCCTGGTCCAGATCCGCTTCGTCCACCACCGCGATCACCGGGTAGCCGCCGGTCACCGGGTGGTCGGCCAGGAACAGGATCGGCTGCCCGGAAGGAGGAACCTGCAACGCACCGGGCACGGCGGCCTCGGGCGGCAGCTCGCCGGCTCGCGCACGCGACAGCACGGGTCCCTCCAGTCGCACGCCCACGCGATCGACGTCGGCAGTGGCGACGTAACCGGAAGAGACCAAAGTGGACAGTGATTCGGAGGTGAACCACGAAGCCCGGGGGCCGGCGGTGACTCGCAAGACCGGCTCGTCCGCGAGGGGAGCACGAGGTGCCAGGTCGACAGCGGGGTGGGGCAGCACCCGTTCTCCCATCGGCAAGGTCATCCCGGCCGAAAGCTGGGGTGGGCCGAGCTTCCCGAGGGTGTCGGTCGCCCGCGCGCCCAGTACCGGAGGGACGTCGATGCCGCCGCGCACGGCGACATAGCAACGCAAACCTCGGGAAGCCATCCCGAGAACGAGTTCGTCGCCGGGGCCGACCGGGATCGGGGAGTCCGGGCCGAAAGCCCGCCCGCCCGCGGTGATCGAGCAGGGCGCGCCGGTGACGGCGACGGTCGCCGGAGCCGAGAACCGGAGGACGAGGCCGCCCAGGACGCACTCCAGCGCCGCGTGGCTCTCCGGGTTTCCGACCAGCCGGTTCGCCAGCCGCAGCGAACCGCGGTCGGCGGCACCGGAGCGGCCGACGCCGATCGCGGCCAGCCCTGGTCGCCCGAGATCCTGCACGGTGGTGAAGACCCCGGGGTGGATCACTTCGATCTTCGCCGTCATGAAGTGAACCGGATCCGGGTTCCCGGTGCGAGCAGGTTCGGCGGCTCGCGCTCGACGTCCCACACCGGCAGTGAGGTCCGCCCGATCAGCTGCCAGCCACCGGGTGAGGCGTTCGGGTACACCGCCGTGTACTCGCCCGCGATCGCGACCGAACCGGCGGGCACGCGGGTGCGCGGGCTCGTCCGGCGCGGCAGGTGCAGTGCGGGGTCGAGTCCGGTCAGGTAGGCGAAACCCGGTGCGAAGCCGCAGAACGCCGAGACGTAGGTCCCGTCCTCGTGCCGCCGGACGACCGCCTCGGCCGACATGCCGGCGGCGGCCGCGACGTCGGCCAGATCCGGGCCGTCGTAGCGCACCGGCACGACGATCTCAGCGGCCTCGCGGGGTTTGACGTCCACAGTGGATCGATCGAGGACGTCACCGGCGAGCCGGTCGTGATGGGTCCTGCCCGGGTCGAACCGGATGAGCAGGGTTCGCGCGGCGGGGACCAGTTCGAGGACGCCGTCCGGCGGCTCCTGCTCCAGTGACGCGTGCAGCCCGAGCACCTCCGACGGATCGTCGAAGTCGACCATGGCCGCACGCGCCCCATAGGGCAGTACCCGCATCACGCGGCCTCGAGGAACGGTCCGATGTGGACACCGGAAGCGTCGAGCCCCGCCCGGATCCGTCGTGCCAGTTCGACGGCGCCGGGTGTGTCGCCGTGCACGCACAACGAATGCGGTTGAAGCGCCAGCTCGGTCCCGTCGATGGCGACGACCTTGCCGGTGGTCGCCATCGCGACCGCCCGCTCGGCCACCTCGTCGGCGTCGTGGAGTACGGCGCCCGCGAGTTTCCGGGAGACCAGAAGGCCTTCCGGCGTGTACGCGCGGTCCGCGAAGGCCTCGGCGTACGCGGGGAACCCGGCCTTTTCCGCCTGCTTGGCCATTTCCGACCCGGGTGGGCACAGCAACGCGAGCTCGGGATGGAACCGCCGGATCCCCTCGACGACCGCGGCCGCCTGCTCCGGATCCACCGCGGCGGTGTTGTACAACGCTCCGTGCGGTTTGACGTACCGGACCCGCGTGCCCGCCGCGCGGGCGAACGCGTCCAGCGCGCCGATCTGGTAAAGCACGTCGTCGGCCAGGTCGGCGGGGGCGACGTCCATCGCCCGCCGGCCGAATCCGGCCAGATCGCGGTAGGCGACGTGGGCGCCGATGACGACGCCTCGTTCCGCCGCGCGTTGGCAGACGCGCCGCATCACCGACGGGTCGCCGGCGTGGAAGCCGCAGGCGACGTTCGCGCTGGTGACGATGTCGAGCATGGCGTCGTCGTCACCCATTTTCCAGGCGCCGAAACCCTCGCCCAGGTCGCTGTTGAGGTCGATACGGCTGGAATCCATCAGGCCACCCTGAACTCACTGTCGAGTTTGTCGGTCACGAACATGTAGCCCGGCGCGTGCGTGATCGCGAACGGCGGCCGCGAGGCCATCAGCGCCGCCTGCGGGGTCACGCCGCACGCCCAGAACACCGGTACGTCACCGGGTTCCGCGTCGACCGGATCCCCGAAATCCGGCTTGCCGAGATCGGCGATGCCGAGCGCGGCGGGGTCGCCGATGTGCACCGGGGCACCGTGCACGGCGGGCATCCCGCGGGTGATGCGCACGGCGTCGTCGACGCGGTCTTCGGGGATCTGCCGCATCGAGACCACCATCGGCCCGTGCAGGCGTCCGGCGGGTACGCACTCGCGGTTCGTCACGTACATCGCCACGTTGCGGCCCTGGTCGACGTGCCGCAGCGGGATGCCCTCGGCGGCCAGCGCCGATTCGAAGGTGAAACTGCAGCCGATCGAGAACGCGACCATGTCGCTGCGCCACAACCCGCTCGTGTCCGCGAGCTCGCCCGCCAGCGCTCCGTTCTGCCAGACGCGGTAGCGCGGCAGGTCGGTGCGCAGATCCGCGCCGGGGGCCAGCCTCGTCGACGGGTCGCCGGGATCGCTGACGTCGAGCACCGGACAGGGCTGCGGATTCCGCTGGCAGAACAGCAGGACGTCGTAGGCCCAGTCCGCGGGGACGGCGATCAGGTTGGTCTGGGTGAACCCGTTGGACCAGCCGGTGGTGGGGCGGGCCGTGCCCGCGCGGAACAGGGCGCGGGCCTCGCCGGGGGACAACGTCGCCGGTTCGTCGAAGGTGGTCATCGCGGTGCCTCCTCTTCCGATTGTGGTCACAGAAGTTCGCGGCCGCGAGTCTCGGGCAGGCCGAGCAGCGCCAGCGCGGCGATTCCGTAGCCGACCGCGCCGAACACCATCGCGCCGCCCGCGCCGAGGAAACCGACCACGGCGGGGAAGGTGGCGCCGATGGCCCGGCCGAGGTTGTAGGTGAAGCCCTGTCCGGTCCCGCGCAGCGCCGACGGGTACAGCTCGGCGAGGAAGGCGCCGAACCCGCTGAAGATCGCGGACATCGAGAACCCGAGCGGGAAGCCGAGGAACAGTACGAGCGTGTTCGCACCCGCCGGGATCTGCGTGTAGGCGACGATGAGACCCGCCGACAGCACCGAGAACAGCAGGAATGTCTTCTTACGGCCCAAGATGTCCGTGAGATAGCCGCCGGTGACGTATCCGATGAACGCGCCGGAGATCAGGAACGCGAGGTAACCACCGGTTCCGATGACGGTGAGGCCGCGGGTGGTCTTCAGGTAGCTCGGCAGCCAGGTCGCGAGCGTGTAGTAGCCACCCTGGACACCGGTGGCGAGCAGTGCGGCGAAGAACGTCGTGCGCAGCAGGTCCGGCTTGAAGATGCCCGCCAGCGAACCGCGTTCCTTCTTCTTGGCACGGGCGGCTTCCGCGACGGGAGCGTCCTGGACGTTGCGCCGGACCCACAGCACCAGCAGCGCGGGGATGACGCCGGTCCAGAACATGACGCGCCAGGCGATGTCCGGGCTGAACAGGCTGAAGACGACGGTGTAGACGACGACCGACAGCGCCCAGCCGACAGCCCACGCACTCTGCACGAAGGCGACCGTGCGGCCGCGGTACTTCGCCTGCGAGTACTCCGCCACCAGCGCGGCGCCGGCGGCCCATTCGCCACCGAAGCCCAGGCCCTGCAGTGCGCGGAAGATCAGGAGCGTCTCGAAGTTCGGCGCGAATCCGCAGAGCACGGTGAAGATCGTGTACATCGCGATGGTGATCTGCAGGGTGCGTACGCGGCCGATGCGGTCGGCCAGGATGCCGGCGCCGATGCCGCCGATCGCCGAGACCACCAGTGTCGTGGTGCCGAGCAGGCCCGCCTCGCCGCCGGAGAGGCCGTAGTAGGCGGTGATCGCGGCCAGGCCCAGCGGCAGGGTCTGGTAGTCGAACGAGTCGAGCCCGTATCCGCCGAACGCGCCGACGAAGGCCCGGCGGCCTCGCGAACCGAGCGTGCGGAACCAGGCGAAGGGGCGAGTGTCCTCGGTTGTGGCTGTCGCGTTCATCGGCACCTCCAGAGGTGACTTTTCAGGGTGGCACGGGTCACATGAGTAGGCACTTTAGGGATTGTTCAACAATTCCACAAGAGGATCCTTGGCTGAGGCTCTTGTGCCTAGGTAGGATCGGTCACGTGACGATCGCGGAGGGTGGTCCTGCCTCGGTAGAAGGACTTGAGGCTGATCGAGGCATGATCAGCCGCACCAGTACGGCCGAACGGGTCGCGGGTGTCCTTCGTACGCGTATCGCGGAGGGGTTCTTCCTGCCTGGCGTCCGGCTGTCGGAACACGACATCGGCTCGGCGCTCGGCGTCTCCCGCAACACGCTGCGAGAGGCGTTCCGGCTGCTCACACACGAACGGCTGCTGACCCACGAGCTCAATCGCGGCGTCTTCGTGCGGGTTCTGCCCGTCGAGGACGTCGCCGACCTCTACAAGGTGCGCAAGGTCGTCGAGTGCTCGGCGGTGCGGGCGGTGACGGAGAAGCCCCCGACGTTCGCGAAGCTCGCGCGCCTGGTCGAGGACGGCAAGCTCGCCGAGCGGAGTGAGCGCTGGCAGGACCTCGGCACCGCGAACATCCGGTTCCATTCGGCGATCGCGGAACTCAGCGGCAGCGAACGGATCGACGAGCTGATGCGCGGCATTCTCGCCGAGTTGCGGCTGGTGTTCCACATGATGGCCGACCCGCGGCGCTTCCACGAGCCGTACCTCAAGCGCAACGCGGAGATCCTCGAGCGCATCGAAGCCGGAGACGGCCTCGGCGCGGAAAAGCTCCTCGCGCAGTACCTCACCGACGCCGAAAACCAGCTCGTCGAGGCCTACGCCGAACGCTCCCAGACGCAACCCGGCACCTGATTGCGCTAGTTCGCGTGCCCAACTACCGCAATTCGGCACCTGATTGCGATAGTCGGCAAGGCGAACTATCGCGATCAGGTGCCGAATTGCGGGGTTTCGGTGACGTCTAGGGAGTGGTCCACTTCTGGTTCGTGCCGCCGCCGCAGGTCCAGATCTGGAGTCTCGTCCCGTTCGCGGAGCTGTTGCCCGTGGCGTCCAGGCATTTGTTCGCCTGCGGGTTCACGATGTCGCGCGCGCCGCTGATCGCCCACTTCTGCGCGCCGGATCCGTTGCAGTCCCACAGTTGCACGGCCGTGCCGTCCGCGGTGTTCCCACCGGACACGTCCATGCACTTGCCGAGCGCGCGGATCGTGCCATCGCCACCGATGGTCCAGTTCTGCGCGGCGTTGCCGTTGCAGTCGGTGATCTGGACCGGCGTCCCGTTGGCGGTGTTCGCGCCCGCGACATCGACGCATTTGCCGCCGATCCCGGTGATCCGGCCGCTCCTTCCGGCCGTGTCGCTGGAATTGACGTGCACGTAGTCGACGACGAGACGCTGCGGGAAGACCGTGCTGGAGTTCGGGTCACCCGGCCAGTAGCCGCCGACGGCGAGGTTCAGGATCAGGTAGAAGGGGTGGTCGAAGACCCAGCGGTTGCCGTTGAGGTCGGCGGGGGTGCGGGTCTGGTAGAGGTTGCCGTCCACGTACCACTTGATCTGGTTCGGCGCCCAGTCGACGGCGTAGGTGTGGAAGTCGTCGGAGAAGTTCGGGCCGTTGTAGGCCGCGCCGATGCCGCCCGCGCCGGAGTAACCGGGGCCGTGGAGGGTGCCGTGCACCGTGTTCGGCTCGAAGCCGACGTTCTCCATGATGTCGATCTCGCCGCTGTCGGGCCAGCCGACGTTGCCGATGTCGGCGCCGAGCATCCAGAACGCCGGCCACATCCCCTGCCCGCGCGGCAGTTTCATCCGCGCTTCGAACCGGCCGTACGTCTGGGTGAACTGCCCCTGCGTGGACAGCCGCGCCGAGGTGTACTCGCAGCGCCCGTACCAGCAGTTGTAGTTGCCCGGGTTCTCCTTCTTCGCGGTGATGACGAGGTTGCCCTGGCCGTCGAGCGCCGCGTTGTTCGTCCCGGAGGTGTACCACTGCCGCTCGTGGTTGTTGACGTTGTCGCCGGTTTCGAAATGCCACTTCGACGTGTCGATACCCGCGCCGGCGGGGCCGTTGAAGTCGTCGGTGAAGGTCGCGGCCATGACCGCGGCCTCGGAAGCCGGAGCCTGGGCGGTGGCCGGGAGTGAGCCGAGCAGGACGCCGGCGGCGAGGAGCGCCGCCCAGCGAAAACGGGAGGAGATGGACATCGTTGTCGCCTCTCTTCGCAGGCAGAGAACTACTTTGTTGTGCCTGACAACAAAGTATGCATGGTCTCTACCACTGCGACAAGACGTATTTTTCGAGCCCGAATTAAGGTCAGGCGGCGGTGCCGCGCTTCGATCCGGCCGTCCGCGGATCCGCGCCCTGGTCGAGGAGGGCGGCGACCGGGAGGGTGGCGGCTCCTATGGCGACGGCGTCCGGGCCGAGCTGTCCGAGTTCGATCTCGGTCTGGTCGAACACATGCGCCAGCGCGTGCTCACCGGCCACGCGCCGGATCTCGGGCAGGTACTCCTCGCCGAGCGCCAGCCCTGCCCAGCCGCCCAGCACGATCCGCTCCGGGTTGAACAGGTTGATCAGATTGCCGATGCCCGCGCCGAGGTAACCCGCCGTCTCCTCCAGCACCTTGGCCGCGGTCTTGGACTTGCCCGCGGACTCCAGCAGGGCGGCGAACTGCGTCTGCTCGTCCTCACCCGAGGCGGCCTTTCCGCCGCGTGCCTTGCGATAGCGGGCGAGAACGCCCTCCGCGCCGACGTAGGACTCCAAGCAGCCGCGCGATCCGCAGCGGCATTCCTGTCCGCCGTAGACGATCGTCGTATGGCCCCATTCGCCCGCGCTGCTGGTGGAGCCCCGGTACGTGGTGCCGTCGGTGACCACGGCCGCGCCGACCCCGGACCCGATCAGGACGATCACCGCGTGCCGGGCGCCGCGGCCGGCGCCGAACCACATTTCGCCCTGGCCCTGGGTTTTCGCGCCGTTGTCGATGAACAGCGGCAGCTCGACACCCTCCGCGCGCAGGAGGTCGGTGAGCGGAACCCCTTTCCAGCCGATGGTGGGCGCGTGCACGCGCAGCGCCTCACCCTGTTCGACGGTGCCGGGGACGCCGACGCCGACACCGAGCACGGTCGCCTCGTCGATCCCCGATTCCGTGATCACCTCGCGAAGTCCGGACGCCACCTGGGTGACGGCCGCCGCCGCGTCCGGGCGGGGCGAGGCGAGCGGATGCTCGACGGTGGCGAGCCGGTTCATGGTGAGGTCGAACAGTTCGACCTTCACGCCGGTCTCGCCGATGTCGACGCCGGCGACATGGCCGTACGCCGGGTCGACGCGGAGCAGTACACGCGGCCTGCCGCCGTCGGACTCGACGAGCCCGGCTTCGGTGATGAGGCGTTCTTCGCCGAGTTCGGCGGTCACGTTGCTGACGGTCGCGGCGCTCAAACCGGTCAGACCGCTCAATTCGTGGCGGCTGAGCGGGCCGTCGAAGTAGAGTTTCGACAGCAGGAGGGAACGGTTGTGCCGCCGCAGGTCACGGACGGTGGTGCGCTTGGCAGGCATGCGGATACCCATCTTATGGCGGCGGACCTTTCCAGGATGCCCCACGACCTTAGCCTCCGCCATGTATCAACTGGTGAAATAAGGCGGGAAGAGGGTCATGACGGGGGACGACGAGCTCATCGGCACCTTGCCGCCCGACTTCCGATGGGGTGTCGGCAGCTCGGCGTACCAGGTCGAAGGCGCGGTCTCCGAAGACGGACGAACACCGTCCATCTGGGACACCTACGCCCAGTCCCCGTGGTCCGTCGACAACGGTGACACCGGTGAGGTCGCCTGCGACCACTACCACCGGATGCCCGCCGACGTCGCGCTGCTCAAGGAACTCGGCGTCGACACCTACCGGTTCTCCGTTTCCTGGCCCCGTGTGCAGCCGCGCGGGCGCGGCGGCGTCAACCCGGCGGGCATCGCCTTCTACGACCGGCTGGTCGACGAACTGCTCAACAACGGCATCGATCCCTGGCTGACGCTGTACCACTGGGATCTGCCGCAGCACCTCGAAGACGCGGGCGGCTGGCCCGCGCGCGACACCGCCGTCCGGTTCGCCGACTACGCGATGCTCGTGTTCGAGCGGCTGAGTGATCGTGTCCGCCACTGGACCACCCTGAGCGAGCCTTGGTGCACGGCCATGCACGGTTACGTCCACGGGGTGATGGCGCCCGGCCGCCGGGACGCGAAGGCGGGGATGGCGGCGGCGCATCACCTGCTGCTCGGCCACGGTCTCGCCGTGCGGCGGATGCGGGAACTCGCCCCGCCCGGGACGAAGTTCGGCATCACGCTCAACCTGAGCACCGCCGATCCGGCCACCCCCAGCGAGGCCGACCGCGAGGCCGCCCGGTTCGAGGACGGCCTCGGGACGAGGTTCTACCTCGACGCGCTCATGCACGGCCGGTATCCGGAGGACGTCCTCGAGACTCTTGCCCGGCAGGGCATCCGCCTGCCGTCCGAGCCGTGGGATCCGTCGATCATCGCGGCACCGCTCGATTTCCTCGGCGTCGACTACTACTTCGGGACGCGGTACTCCGGGGTGGAGGAGAACGGGAAAGCGGTGGAGCACTTCGGGATGCCGTCGTTCCGCAAGGTGCCGTTCGGGGCGCCGTCGACGGTACTGGGCTGGGAGATCCTGCCGCACAAGCTCACCGAACTGCTCGTCCGGATCAGCCGCGACCATCCCGGCCTGCCGCTTTACGTCACCGAAAACGGCGCGGCGTTCGCCGACGTCCCCGACGAGACCGGATTCGTCCGCGACGAAGACCGCGCCGCGTATCTTTCCGCGCACGTCGCCGCCACGGCCGCCGCGCGGCAGGCGGGCGCGGACGTCCGCGGCTACTTCGCCTGGTCCTTTTTGGACGGTTTCGAATGGGCGTACGGCTACGCGAAACGGCTCGGCCTGGTGCGGGTCGACCGCGAGACGCAGGCGCGGACGATCAAGCAGAGCGGGCTGGCGTACCGCGACATCGTCGAGCGGGTGCGCGGCGGACGGCGGTAGGGTCTGCCCCACCCTCGATCCGGCGGTCCGCTCCCTGTTTTCCGGAAGCCCCGCGTCCTAGGTTCGGCAACGAAAGTCGGTCGCCGGTAAAGGAAACGTGGGGGACAGTGATGACAGTCAGGCTCGAACAGCGTGACCAACCGGGTACGGCGCCACGGAAATCGTGGTGGCGAAGGCCGTGGGTGGGGCCGTTGGCCGTCGTCGTCGTGGTGTTCCTGGCCTTTTCGATGCCGCCGTATCTGGCGATGGACCCGTCGCTGTCACGGGTCCCGCAGCCGGCCGGGTTCACGTCGCACTACTGGTTCCTCGCGGCGCACGTGCTGTTCGGCTCGATCGCGATGGTCGGGGCGCTGCTCCAGATCTGGCCGTGGTTCCGGGCGAAATACCCGGCGGTGCACCGGAAGATCGGCCGGGTGTACGTCTTCGCCGGGGTGCTCCCGGCCGGGCTGCTGGCGCTGACCGTCGGCGCGATGAGCCCGTTCGGCCCGGTGACGCGGGTGGCCAACGTGCTGGCCGGGGTGCTGTGGCTGGCGTGCACGTTCGCCGGCTGGCGCGCGGCACGGCAGCGCCGGTTCGGCGATCACCGGCGCTGGATGATCCGCAGCTTCGCGCTGACCATGTCGATCATCGTCAGCCGCCTGGTCGGCCCGGTCGCGCTGATCACGCTGCAACCGCAGCTGGAGACCACGTTCGGCGGCAGCGAACTCGCCTTGACCCAGTCGGTCGCCGGGATCACGGCCTGGCTGAGCCCGACGCTGGTCGTGCTCGCCACGCAGTGGTACCTCGATCGCCGCCCGGCTAAGAAGAAGTCAGCGATCGCGCGATGATCGTCCGCTGCACTTCGGACGCGCCTTCGTAGATCCGCGGCGCGCGGACCTCGCGGTAGAGGTGTTCGAGCAGATGACCTCGCCGCAGCGCCCGCGCGCCGTGGATTTGCACCGCCGAGTCGACGACGTACTGCGCGGTCTCGGTGGCGAACAGTTTCGCCATCGCGGCGCGGCCGGCGAGGTTCCGCTCGCCCGCGTCGTAGGCGGCGGCCGCGGCGTAGACCAGCAGACGCGACGCCTCGGTGCGGGTCGCCATTTCGGCGAGGGTGTGCGCCACGGTCTGCTGCTTCAGCAACGGGCCGCCGAACGCGACCCGGGTCTGCGCGTGGGCGACGGCGGCGTCGAGCGCGGCCCGCGCCATCCCGGCGGCGAACGCGCCGACACTCGGCCGGAACAGGTCCAGCGTCCGCATGGCCACGCCGAAACCGCGGTCCTGTTCGCCGAGCAGCTCGTCCCGTTCCACGCGGACGCCGTCGAAGACCAGGGTGCCGATGGGATGCGGGCTGACGAGGTCGAGGTGTTCGCCCGACAGCCCGGCGCGGTCGGCAGGGACGACGAACGCGGACACGCCGCGCGAGCCCGCTTCCGGGGTGGTGCGGGCGAAAACGCTGTAGAAATCGGCCTCGGGGGCGTTGGAGATCCACATCTTCTCGCCGGTGAGACGCCAGCCGTCGCCGTCGGGTTCGGCGGCGAGTT
The DNA here is from genome assembly GCF_044547565.1 of Amycolatopsis sp. NPDC052450. NCBI lineage: Bacteria > Bacillati > Actinomycetota > Actinomycetes > Pseudonocardiales > Pseudonocardiaceae > Amycolatopsis > Amycolatopsis sp. NPDC052450. The sequence continues at coordinate 29,707 of NZ_JBIUAQ010000007.1, forward strand.
CCAGCGCCGCCGCGTCCGAACCCGCGTTCGGTTCGGTGAGCGCGAAAGCGGCGACCGCGTCACCCGCGGCCACGGCGGGAACCCACTTCGCGACCTGCGAGTCCTGCCCGGATTGCAGCACGGGATACGTGCCCAAACCCTGCAACGCCAGCGCGGTCTCGGCTTCGGTGCTCTGGCTCGCGAGCGATTCCCGCAGGATGCAGAGATCCGTCGCGGCGGCTTCCCGGCTCGGGCTGCCGCCGTCGACGCCGGGGAACAGCCGGGAAAGCAGGCCGAGTGCACCCATTTCCTTGAGCAGCGGCCGGTTCACCGCTCCTTCGGTGCCGGATTCGGCCAGCGGGCGGAGCTTTTCGGCGCCCAGTCGCCGGACCTCGTCGGCGAAGGCCTGCTGGTCGGGGCTCAGTGCGAAGGCTGTCATCGGTCGCTCCCAGGTCGCCAGCGGGCGTGTGCGGTGCCGGATTCACCGGAACGCAACAACTCCAGCCGTGGTTTCGGCCCGTCGGTGCGGCCGCCCTGCGGTTTCCGGCTGCCCGCCGCGAACTGCTTCGGCCACGGCATCGGGTAGCCCTGTTCGGCGGCGGCGTGCAACGTCCATTGTGGATCGTAAAGATGCGTCCTGCCGAGCGCGCACAGATCCGCGCGGCCAGCCAGGATCAGCGAGTTGACGTCGTCGTAGGAGGAGATCGCGCCGACGGCGATCACCGCGATCCCGTACTCGCGCCCGATCTCGTTGCGGATCCGGTCCGCGTACGGTGTCTGGTAACTGCGGCCGTACTCGGGTTTCTCTTCGCTGACGACCTGACCGGTCGACACGTCGATGCCGTCCGCCCCGTGTTCGGCGAACGCGCGGGCGATCTCGACGGCGTCGTCGACGTCGATCCCGCCGTCGTACCAGTCGGTCGCGGAGATGCGGACCGTCATCGGCCGCTCCGCGGGCCAGGCCGCGCGGACGGCGTCGAAGACTTCGAGGGGGAAGCGCAGCCTGTTCTCCAGTGAGCCGCCATATTCGTCGGTGCGCTGGTTCGTCAGCGGCGACAGGAAAGATGACAGGAGATAGCCGTGTGCGCAGTGGAGTTCGAGGAGGTCGAAACCGGCGCGCGCGGCGGCAGCGGCGGAATGCGCGAACTGGTCGCGGATCTCTTGCAGCTCAGGGATCGTGAGCTCGCGCGGGGTCTGATTCGCGTCGCTGTACGGTATCGCGGACGGGCCGCAGATCTCCCAGTTGCCCTCGGGTAGCGGCTGGTCGATACCGTCCCACATCAGTTTCGTGGAGCCCTTGCGCCCGGAGTGACCGAGCTGGACGCCGATCCGCGCGGGGGTGTGGCCGTGGACGAAGTCGGTGACCCTTGCCCACGCTTGTTCTTGTTCTTCGGTGTAGAGGCCGCCGCAGCCCGGGGTGATGCGGCCGGTTTCGGAGACGCAGACCATCTCCGTCATCACCAGCCCGGCGCCGCCGAGCGCCTTGCTTCCCAGATGTACCAAGTGGAAGTCGGTCGGGACGCCGTCTTCGGAGGAGTACATGTCCATCGGCGAGACGACGACGCGGTTCGGCAGGTCGAGGTTCCCGATCCGGAACGGCTGGAACATCGGCGGCCGGACGTCGGAATCCAAAGTGGACGCGAACCAGGTGTCCAGTTCGTCGGCGAACTCGGGATCGCGCAGCCGGAGGTTGTCGTAGGTGACGCGGCGGCTGCGGGTGAGGATGTTGAACGCGAACTGCGCCGGATCCTGGTGGGTGTACTGGCCCATGTTCTCGAACCACTCCAGGCTCGCCTGCGCGGCACGCTGGGTAGAGGTGACGACGGGGCGGCGTTCGGCTTCATACGCTTCGAGTGCACTGTCCATATCGGACTGTTCGTGCAGGCAGGCGGCGAGCGCGAGCGCGTCCTCCATGGCGAGTTTCGTGCCGGAGCCGATGGAAAAGTGGGCCGTGTGCGCGGCGTCGCCGAGCAGGACGACGTTCTCGTGCCGCCAGCTCGCGCAGCGCACGGTGGCGAACGCGGTCCACTTCGAGTTGTTGGCGAACACCTGGTGACCACCGAGGACGTCCGCGCACAGTTCGCGGATGACCTCGATGGACTTCTCGTCGCTTTCACCCGGCGCCAGCGCGGTCGCGGCGATCTCGCCGAACGCGCGGTGCCAGACGTCCTCGTGCAGTTCGAGGATGAACGTGCTCGCGGTGTCGCTGTACGGGTAGCCGTGGATCTGCATGATCCCGTGCGGGGTTTCGAGGACGTGGAACTTGAAGGCGTCGAACACGAGATCCGTGCCGAGCCAGATGTACTTGCAGCGCCTGGTCTGGAGGCTCGGCCGGAAACCGGCGGCCAGCGCGGTGCGGGTCGGGGAGTTGACGCCGTCCGCCGCGACGACGAGGTCGTACTCGGCGCTCGCCTCGGCCACGCCCGGGGCCTCGGTGTGGAAACGGACGTCGACGCCGAGCTCCGCGCAGCGTTCCTGGAGGATGCCGAGCAGCCGTTTGCGGCTCATCGCGGCGAACCCGTGCCCGCCGGAGGTGTGCACCGTGCCGCGGAAGTGGACGTCGATGTCGTCCCAGCGCGCGAACTCGCGCCGCATGGCGGCGTGGATCACCGGATCGGCGTGCTCGATGCCGCCGAGCGTCTCATCGGAGAACACCACCCCGAACCCGAAGGTGTCGTCGGGCGCGTTGCGCTCCCAGACGGTGATCTCGTGATCGGGATGGAGCTGTTTCGCCAGCGCGGCGAAGTAGAGCCCCGCCGGGCCGCCGCCTAACACCGCGATACGCACGTCGCTCAGGGTATGTCGCGGTATGTACGACCGTCAACGATACGGGATATGCTGACCCGTATGGAGCGCATCAACCCGCCCGAACTCGGCCGCCCTTCCGGCTTCTCGCACGCCGTCGCCGCGACCGGGAGATTCGTCTTCCTCGCCGGTCAGACGGCGTTGGACGAGGAGAACCGCATCGTCGGCGACGGCGTGGTCGCGCAGTTCGAACGCGCGCTGTCCAACCTGCTCACCGCGTTGCGCGCGGCGGGCGGGGCGCCGTCGGACCTGTGCAGCGTGACCGTCTACATCGTCGACATGGACGACTACCGGGCCCACGCGCGCGAGATCGGCGCGGTGTGGAAGCGGCTGGCCGGGAGCGAGTACCCCGCGATGGCGGGAATCGGCGTCAGCCGGCTTTGGGACGCCGAGGCGCTGGTGGAGGTGCAGGGCTTCGCGGTGGTCGCCGCGTGAAGCGACATGAAGGACGCTTTCATTGCAAATTTTGCTATGAAGGAGTCCTTCATCTCACGTCGGAGGGCTGACCCGGTCCCGTTCGTCACCCGTCGGGCAGCGTGCGTGAGACGTGCGCGGCCGCGGCTTCGCCCAGCCGCGCGTGCAGCGTGAAGAACAGATCCGCGGCCCGGATCCCGGCCCAGCCGGACGGCAGCAGTTCGGCGGGCAGCCCCGGGTCGAGGTAGGGCAGCCGCCGCCAGTCGGTGAGCACCCGCACGTAGTCGGCGAAGGCTTCGGCCTCGTCCGTGGTCTTGCGCCGCTGCCATCGCCGGAGCGCGGCCGCGTGCTCGTCGAGGAACGCGGTGTACAGCGACTCGAGCTGGTCGAGGTCCCACCAGTCGCGGATCTTCTCCCGCACGTCGCCGAACGCGAGATGCTCGGCGTGGAAGAGGTCGGCGTAACCCTCCAGTTCGAGCCGTCGCAGCATGTCGGAGGTCGCGTCACGCAGATGCGCGGGCGCGATCCAGACCCCGGACGACGCGGTCCCGAAGCCGAGCCGGGCGAGCTGCGTGCGAAGAACGTGCCTTTTGTGCCGTTCGGCTTCCGGGACGGAGAACACCGCGAGCAGCCAGCCGTCGGCGGGGGTGGCGCGTTCGCGGCGGAAGATCCGCTCGTCGCCTTCGCGCAGGATCGCCAGCGCGGTTTCGGAGAGTTCGTAACCGGCGGACCCGTCGCGGCGCACCGCGGCAAGGATCCCGCGCCGCTTCAGCCGCGAGATAGACGACCGGACGGCGGGTTCCTCGACGTCCACGCCGGCCAGCAGATCGATCAGGGAGCGGACCGAAAGCCAGCCGCCTTCGCCGCGCGAATAGAGGCCGTACACGGTCACGATCAACTGGCGCGGTTGCGCCGTTCGCCCCGCGCCGTCGACTTCGGTTGCCTCCGACACGGCCGTCACCCGGTCACCATAACAACGAAGGCGCGCTCTCGTTTCGGCCGTGACCGAAGCGTTCCGCATTTAGCGTGGCGACATGGAGAACCCGCTGATCGAAGCCCCTGTCCCGCCGGTGCCTCAGGACGTCGAGCCGGGTGGCGTCGGGTGGTTGCGGGCGAACGTCGCCCGGTTCAGCCGTCCGGAGGACCACGCGCGGCGGCGGGCGCTGGTGCTCGACGAGCTCGCGACGATGGGGTCGTTGCGGGACAAGGCTTTCGCGCTCACTCGGGAAATGCGGGGCGGCGAGGTGGACCGGATCCTGTGGACGGTCCCGGTCGCCGTGCTGGCCGCCGAACTCGGCCTTCCGGACGTTTCCCGCGACATCGCGGCGGTTTCCGGCAGCTATCACCCGCATACGGGAATCGGGGACGACGCCGAAGCAGCGATGCGACGGCTGGTCGAGGTCTGCGGGGGCGAGGTCGACGAGCGGACGGCCGCGCGGATCGGGCTTCTGGTCCAGGCCTGTGACGCGACGGCCAAGCTGCTCGGGAAGGCGCTGGCCGCGCACCGGTCCGGTGAGGACGCCGAGGGTTTGCTCGATCGGGTGCTGCGCGAGGATCCGCCGGTCCGGATCACCCGGCGATGGGTCGGCGGCGAGGTGGTCGAGGTGGACCTGTCGGAACGACCGTTCGGAGCAGGGCCCAAGCGGTGCCCGGGAGAAGCGCAGGCGCTGCGAGTGGCCGCGGGAATTCTCGACGCCCTCTTGTGCTAATACTTACCCCGGTCATCTGGAACTGGGGAGTCTTTCGATGCTGTATTTCAATGGTTTATTAGGCGTTCTCACGCTCGGTCTGTGGATCTTCTGCCTTGTCGACGTGATCACCACCGACGAGGGATCGTGCCGCAACATGCCGAAGGGGATGTGGCTGCTGCTGGTGTTGATCGTCCCGCTGATCGGCTCGATCGTCTGGCTGGTGGCCGGTCGTCCGCAGGGCGCCGCCCGCGCCCTGCGCGGCCGGTACGAGCGGGAGACTCCGGCGTTCCCGGAGTACGACCGGCCGGGCCGGTTCGCCGCGACGAGTGCCGAAGACGACGAAGAGTTCCTCCGCAAGTGCCGGGAACGGGCCGAGGCGCAGCGCCGCAAGGCGCGCGAAGGCTGAGTAGCCTCGGCGGAGAGATCGACACTGGAGGAAAGCATGTCCGAAGCGTTGGACTGGAACAAGAACATCATCAAGGAGTTCCGCGAGAACGAGGGCAAGGTCGGCGGCCCGTTCGAGGGCGGTTCCCTGCTGCTGCTCACCACCGTCGGGGCGAAGAGCGGCGAGCCGCGGACCTCGCCGCTCGCGTACGCGGAGGAAGACGGCAAGTACATCGTCGCCGCGTCGTACGCCGGGGCGGACAAGAACCCGGCCTGGTACCACAACATCGTGGCGAACCCGAAGGTCACCATCGAGGTCGGCACGGAGAAGTTCGACGCGACCGCGACCGTGGTGCTCGAAGACCGCGCCGAGCGTGACCGTCTCTACGCGAAGATGGTCAGCCTCATGCCGGGCTTCGCCGACTACGAGGAGAAGACCGATCGGGTGATCCCGATCGTCACCATTTCGCGCTGACTCAGCCGCGTTCAGTCCTCTGGATGCGGTACTTGCGCCTGCAACTATCGCATTCAGAGGACGAAACGCGGGAGAGTCAGCGCGCGCCGCTGGGGGCTTCGACGGCGCTCGGGCGCTTGAGTTCGGCTTCGGCCGCACGCAGCGCCTTGCGCTCCTGGCGGCGCGCGATCAGCTTCTTGCCGGTGAGGATCATCGGCTGCTCGACCCAGCGGTGGATGAGATCCGCGATCCCGAGCCCGACCGCGAACACGGTCAGCGCGCTGATCATCCGGTGCTCGCCCAGCGGCGGGATCGCCGCGACCACGGCGAAGTGCACCGGGCCCTGCAGCAGGTACAGCGAGTACGAACGCTCACCGACGAAGCGCATCACCTTCGTGGCCAGCAGCCAGCGCAGCGGCCCCGGCGAGACCAGCACGACCAGCAACATCGCCGAAAGCAGGCCGTAGGCGATCAGCAGGCCCAGGTTGCTGCCGGTCTCCCACCACAGGCTTTCCATGTTGACGTGCAGTACGGCGAACGCGCCGAACACCGGGATCGCCGCGAGCGGATGGGTCAGCGGTTTGATCACCGCGTAGGACCGGCGGTAGTGCATCGCGATCGCCAGCACGCAGCCGATCAGCAGGATCGCGTAGTGCACGGTCGACCGGTAGATCGGCACCTGCGGCCCGTTGAGCACCCAGCCGCTGGTGACCCCCACCAGCCCGGCCATCAGCGCGAACGCGGCGAACGCCAGCGCGAGTTTGCGCACACCCGCGGCCAGGCCGACGGCACCCGCGGCCACCAGCAGGAACGGCCAGACCAGGTAGAACTTCTCCTCGATGCCCAGTGTCCACGAGCCGCTGAAGAAGTTGTCCGGCCCGTTCGGGCTGCTGGCGGGGAAGAACTCGTTGAAGAAGGTCAGGTAGTACTTCAGCGCGTGCGGCAGTTCGCGGGTGAAGAACTCGCCGCGCAGCCACACGAACACCACGATCCCGCCGAGGATCACCAGGTACGGAGGTAGGATCCGGAACACCCGCCGCAGGTAGAACGCCGAAAGCGAGATCCGGCCGGTCCGGTCCTGTTCACGCAGCAGCAGCGTCGTGATCAGGAAACCGGACAGCACGAAGAAGATGTAGACACCGACCCAGCCGGACAGCCAGTTCCATTTCGGACCCGCGAAGTGGAAGAGGATCACGATGGTGGCCGCGATGGCGCGCAGCCCGTCGAGCGCGGGGAACCGACGCATGGCGAGGAACTCGTCATGGTCCAAAGTGCGCACAGTGCCCCCTAATGGCGGTATCGGCCCGGAAGTATACGGGGCCCGCCCACTGTGCCTTCGCCCCGGATGGAGGCCGTCTACCAGCGGATTTCGGGCATCACCCAGCGTCACGCGCCGGTTCGAGGTTATGCGTCAGCCGGAACCGGTTCGCCGGGTCGACGGCGGCCTTGACCTGGGCGAGCCGACGCAGATCGGCCGGGGAGTAGACCTTGGACGCTTCCTCGGCCGCGCTGCTCTCGCCGTAGACGAAGGTCAGTAGTTTGCCGGTCGACCAGGGCTTCAGCGCGTCGAACAGCTTCCCGTGGGCCGCCTTGATCTCGGCCATGCCGACGTCGTCCACTACGGACAGTGCCCGCACGGTGAAGCGGGCTTCACGGTCCCATCCGACGCCGGGGTGCTCGGGCGGGTCGGACAGCGCGCCGCCGAGCAGATCCAGCAGGAGGACGGTCGGCACCGGGGCGTCCGGGCCGGCGTGTTCGAGGATCGCGTCGAGCATCGAGTCGTTGAGTTCGGGCACGGTGACGTTGTCGGCGCGGTAGCCGTGCGGGAACGGCGGCTCGTTCGCGATCTTGCCCGATTCGGTGAACGGGAGTTCGGCGAGCGTGTCACCCAGTACGGGGGCGGCGGCGCGCAGCGGCGCGACCAGGCGTTCGCCCTCGGCGGCGTCGCCGAGGTAGGCGACCCGGATCTGCGCGACGTGCTGCCCGCGCAGCGGTCCGGGCACCATCGGCAGGTCCGGCATCGGGACCATGCCCAGCGAAGACGTCATTTCGCGCGGCATCTCGGCCGCCCAATCGCGCCAGGCGTGGAGCACCGCGGACAGCGATTCGGTGCCGAACTGCAGGCTGCCGCCGTACAGCCGGGTGACCGGGACGAGCCGGAACTCGAGCGCGGTGACGATCCCGAAGTTGTCGCGGCCGCCACGCAGCGCCCAGAACAGGTCCTGTTCGGTGTCCGGGGTGGCGCGGCGGAGTTCGCCGTCGGCGGTCACCACCTCGAACGCGGTCACCTGGTCGGCGGCCAGCCCGTACTTGCGGCCGAGCAGGCTGAACCCGCCTCCGAGGGTGTAGCCGACGACGCCGACACCGGGGAAGGATCCGCTGAGCGGCGCCAGCCCGTGCCCGGCGGCCGCCTCGATGACCGCTCCCCAGCGCACGCCCGCGTCGACCCGTGCGATCCCGTCGTCGATCCGGATCCCGGTCATGCGGTGGGTGGTGACGAGGACGCCGCCCTCGAAGGGGACGCCCACGCCGTGCCCGGTCGAATGGACGGCGATCGGGAGGTCGTGCTCGCCGGCGTAGCGGACGGCCTCGACGACGTCGGCGGCCGAAGCGGCGGGCACGATGACGTCGGGGCGGCGGGGCACGGCGGTCTGGAAACCGGCGAGTTCGTTGTCGTATTCCGGGTCGCCGGAGCGGAGCATCGTGGTCATGGCACCAGGGTGGTCTCGATTCGGCCAGAAGTCCAAGATCTAGTTGGTCTGGGAACTAGAGTCATCGGTTATGGAACTGCGTCAGCTCGAATACTTCGTCGCGGTGGCCGAGGAAGCGAATTTCACCCGCGCCGCCGAGCGGCTGCACGTCGCGCAGCCCGGGGTCAGCGCCCAGATCCGCCGTCTCGAACGCGAACTCGGGCAGCCGCTGCTCGACCGGTCGGCCAGGTCGGTGCGGCTGACCGAGGTCGGTGCCGCCGCGCTCCCGCACGCGCGGGCCGCGCTCGCCGCCGTCGCCGGGGTGCGGCAGGCGGTCGACGACCTCACCGGCCTGGTCCGCGGCCAGGTCGCGATGGGCATGGTGTCCTCGCGCGGTCCGGTCAACCTCCCGGATCTGCTCGCCCGCTTCCACGAACGGCATCCCGCCGTGGACATCACGCTCGCCGAGGCCACCTCCGACGTCCTGCTCGCGGGCGTCGCCGACGGCCGCTTCGACATCGCGCTGATCGGGCTCTCCGGGGAGCCGCCGCCAGGGATCGGTTTCGAGGTCGTCCTCGACGAACCGCTCGTCGCCATCTCCGGACCGGAGGACCCGCTCACCGCGAAGGCCACGATCACGCTGTCGGAACTGGAAAGCCGCTCGCTGGTGAGCCTGCCGAAGGGCACCGGCATGCGCGCGATCGTCGACGCCGCGTTCCTCGCCGACAGCGCGCAGCCGAGGGTGACGCTGGAGGCGGGCGATCCGAACGTCGTCGCCGAACTGGTCGGCCGGGGGCTCGGTGTCGCCGTGGTGCCGATGTCGCTGGCGACGCACTACACGGATCTGCACGCCATGGAGATCACGCGGCCTGCCGGGCTGCGCGCGAAACTGGCGCTGGCCTGGCGGACGGAGGGGCCGGTCAGCCCCGCCGCCCGCGTGTTCATCAGTCAGGCGCGGGCGCTGCTCGGGTTGTGAGCCGCCACAGCGAGGTCACCTCACGCGCGCGGGCGTCGTGCAACGGATCCGACCGATCGGTGACGCGCGGATGCCGCGGCCGGATGTCCTCCCGGCCCCGGATTTCGAGGCCGGACCGGTCGAACGCGGCCAGCAGCTCGTCGCGCGTGCGCAGGCCCAGCAGTTCGGCGAGGTCGGACAGGATCAGCCACGCCTCCCCGCCGGGTTCGAGGTGCCGGGGCAGCCGGTCCAGGAACGCCTTGAGCATCCGGCTTCCCGGGTCGTAGACGGCGCGTTCGAGCGGAGTCCGCGCACGGGACGGCAGCCACGGCGGATTGCAGACGACCAGCGGCGCGCGGCCCGGCGGGAACACATCCGTTTCGAGCGTTTCGATCCCGCCGAAACCGAGGCGTCCGAAATTCTCGCGCGCGCAGGCGAGCGCGCGGGGTTCGTTGTCCGTCGCCACCACGCGCCGCACCCCTCGGCGCGCGAGGACCGCGGCGAGCACGCCGGTCCCGGTGCCGATGTCGAAGGCCAGTTCCTTGGCAGGCAAGGGAATCCTCGCCACCAGATCGACGTACTCGCCGCGGACGGGGGAGAAGACCCCGTGGTGCGGATGGAGCTTCGCGCCGAGCGCCGGGATTTCGACGCCCTTCATTCGCCACTCGTGCGCGCCGATGACACCGAGCAGTTCGCGCAGGGACACCAGCGACGCGGTTTCGGAAGGCCCGTAGACCTCGGTGCAGGCCTCGCGCACGTCCGGCCCGCGACGCAACGGCAGGACGTGGCCGGGATCCAGCGGGACCAGCAGCCTGCCGAGGAGCCGTGCCCGGCGAGACTGATGGTTCCGCTGATCCTGAAAGGGTTTCCCGGCCGCCGTTCCGCAACGGCGGGACAGTGCGGCGAGGAGGTTCCGAGCGCCGGGGAAGTCGCCGTACCAGGCGAGCCCGGTGCCGGAGGTGGTCAGCCGGAACGCCTCGTCGGCGGTGATCCCGTCGTCGACGGCGACGACGGTGCGAGGCGGTTTCACGCCGACGGTGGTCAGCCAGTGCCGACCACCGTCCTTTGCGGACAGGGGGTTCATGGTTTCCGTTCCTGGATCCGCCCGCGGCGAAGAGACCCCGCGGGTGTGGCTCGTCGGGGGACAAGGTCAGGAACGGCGGCTAGCGGACCACCGCGGCATGAACCGGGGTCGACACGAACCCGAGCCTACCGGAACGCGGCGGCGTGCTCGGCGGCCCAGACGTCGAACTCCAGCGCCGGCCTGCCGGTGACGTCCTGGACGGCCGAGGTCGCCTCGCCGGGTTTCGTGACGAGCTCACGGAATCCGGTCAGCATCGTGTCGACGATGAAGTCCGGCATTTTCGCGAGCATGGCCGCCCTGGCCTCCTCCAAGGGGGTTTCCTCCCAGCGCGCCGGGCGGCCGGCGGCCTCGCCGATGAGGCGCACCTGCTCGATCTGCGTGACCGGCCGCGGCCCGGTGAGCACGTACTTCGCCCCCGCGTGCCCGTCTCCGGTGAGCGCTTCGACGGCCACCGCGGCGATGTCCCGTTCGTGGATCATCGTCATGGCCGCCTCGCCGTACACCCCGCGGACGACGCCGTCCGCGCGAATCGACGGCGCCCAGCCGAGGGTGTTCGTCGCGAACGCGTGCGGCCGCAAGAAGGTCCAGTCGACGCCCGCGGCTTCGATCGCCTCCTCGACGGTCCGGTGCCAGGTGCCGATGGCGTTGTCCTGTTCCGCCAGGGAATCGTCGACGGCTCCCGAGGACAGGAACACCACGCGTTTCACCCGCTCCCCGAGCAGTGCCACGGTGGGCACCAGTGCCTCGGCGGATCCGGCGAGCATCAGGAACACCGTGTCGACGCCGTCGAGCGCCGGTGCGATCGTCGCCGGATCCGTCAGGTCACCGCGGACCCCGTCCGGCGGCGGATTCCGGCTCAGCGGCCGGACCGGGACGTCCCGTGCCCGCAACTGGGCGACCACTTGCGAGCCGACGTGGCCGGTGGCGCCGGCGACCAGGATCGGCTTCATGCCGCCACCGCCGAGACGATCGGGCGGTACCGCTTGACCGACCCGCCGGACATTCCCGGGTAGGTCTGCACCTTCTTCCACACGTCCGTGGTGCCGATGCCGTCGGAGCCGGGGGCCGCGAGCGCGGCGCGGTGCGCTTCGGCACTGGTCCACTCGGCGTAGTTCAACACCCGGGTCCCGTCGGTGCTGACGTGGAAATGCCCGCCGATACCGCCTTCCGGCCGCGCGGGTTCCGACGCCAGCGCTTCGAAGACGAGGTCGACCCAGTCGCGCTGTCGTCGCTCGTCAGGGCCCTCGAACTCGACCGAGACGATCACGAGGCAGCCGGGCACTCCCTCGCCGCGCTGCCCGCGGTAGAGCTGGAACACGGGCGCGCCGTCGAGGTCCTGGATGGCGTCTTCGCTGGTCCACTGCTCGTAAGTGAAGGCGCCGTCGTGGTCGATGCCCTCGTACGCGGTGAAGGAGACGAGCCCTTCGGCTCCGTTCGCCCGCGCCTCGAAGGCCGCCCGCGCCGAGCCGGCGTCCGGGTACTCCCTCGCCACCGCGACCAGTCCGGCCGCCGGCTCCGGCCAATGTCCCTTGTGGACGGTCATTTTCTCGATCCCCTGTTTCGTCATGTCTTCAGCATGGAACTTAAACAAGGGTTCAAGTCAAGCTAGGATGGCGGACATGGCCGAACTGTCGTCCGAACTCACCATCGGGGAACTGTCCCGGCGCAGTGGGGTCGCCACCTCCGCCCTGCGGTTCTACGAGCGCCAAGGCCTCATCGGCAGCAGGCGGACCAGCGGGAACCAGCGCCGCTACCCCCGCACCATGCTCCGCGTGGTCGCGTTCATCCGCGCGTCGCACCACCTCGGCATCCCGCTGGAGGTGATCGGCGACGTGCTCGCGTTCCTGCCGGAGGGTGCCGCGCCGGACCAGGCCTTCTGGCAGCGTGCCTCGGCATGCTGGAGCGCCGAACTCAACAAACGCATCGAGCAGCTGGAGTGCATGCGCGACCGGTTCACCGAATGCATCGGTTGCGGCTGCCTGTCCTTCGAGCAGTGCGTCCTGGTGAACCCCGGTGACGTCCTCGCCGCCAAGGGGCCGGGCCCGGCACGCCTGATCAACGACTGACCAGGGCCATCTTCCGCTCCAGCAGCCGTCTTTCGGCGCTGTTCCCGGATCTTCGGATCGCCGCTTCGTACTCCCGCGCCGATTCCGTCTCGCGGCCGGCGCGATGCAGCAGATCGGCGCGGATGGCGTGGTAGAGGTGGTATTCCTCCAGATCGAGGCCGTCGATCGCGGTGAGCGCCGCCGCCGGGCCGTCCACTTCCGCCACCGCGACGGCCCGGTTGAGCGCGACGATCGGGGTCGGGTTCAGCTCCAGCAGCAGGTCGTACAACTGGACGATCTGCGACCAGTCCGTGCTCGCCGTGTCGGCGGCGTCGCTGTGGACGGCGTTGATCGCCGCCTGGATCTGGTACGGCCCCGGCTGGTTCCGCCGTAGGCACGCGCGGACCAGCGCCTGCCCTTCGGCGATCAGTTCCCGGTTCCAGCGCGACCGGTCCTGCTCCGCCAGCAGTACGACGTCGCCGTCCGCGCCGGTGCGGGCCGCCCGGCGGGATTCGGTCAGCAGCATCAGCGCCAGCAACCCGGTGGCCTCGGGTTCGTCCGGCATGAGGCCGGTCAGCAGCCTGCCGAGCTGGATCGCCTCGGCGCACAGGTCCTCCCGCACCAGCCGCTCGCCCGAAGTGGCCGTGTACCCCTCGTTGAACACGAGGTAGATCACGGCGAGCACCGAACGCAGCCGATCCGGCAGGTCGGCGTCGCCCGGGACGCGATACGGGATTTTCGCGTCCCGGATCTTGCCCTTCGCCCGCACGAGCCGCTGCGCCATCGTCGCTTCGGGAACGAAGAACGCGTGCGCGATCTCGCCGGTGGTCAAGCCGCCCAGCAGCTTCAGCGTCAACGCGACCTGCGAGGGAACGGCCAGCGCGGGGTGGCAACAGGTGAAGATCAGCCGTAAGCGATCGTCACGCACCGGGCCCTCCTCCGCTGGTTCGTTGTCGGCGTTGAGCAGCGCGGCCTGCGCGTGCTTGTCGTCGCGGGCCGCGTCCCGCCGCAGGCGGTCGACGGCCTTGTTGCGGGCGGTCGTGATGATCCAGCCCGCCGGGCTCGGCGGTGGACCGGTGGACGGCCACCGGTCCACCGCCGCGGCGAAGGCGTCCTGGACCGCGTCTTCGGCGATGTCGATGTTGCCGAAGACCCGGACCAGCACGGACACCGCGCGGCCGTACTCCTCGGTGAAGACACGGCCGATGTCTTCGGTGGTCAGGGGACGCACGAAGGGTCTTCCACGCCCTGGAACGGCCGGACCTCGACCGGCAGGTAGGTGATCTCGGCGACCCGGCGGCCCCAGTCGAGCGCGGCGTCCAGATCCGGTACTTCGACGATGGTGAAACCGCCGAGGTGCTCCTTCCCTTCGACGTACGGGCCGTCCGTCATCGCGATCTCGCCGTTCTCCTTGGCCCGGAGCACGGTCGCGGTGGTCGGCGGGTGGAGTCCGGCGGCGAACACCCAGACACCCGCGGTCTTCATCTCGTCGTTGAGCGCCTGGATCTTGCGCATCACCGGTTCGAGCACCTCCGGCGGCGGGATGGGGCCGTCGGGGTGGTACAGGCTTATCAGGTACTGGGTCATGGCGTCCTCCTCAATCGTGCGGTTGTCACTCCCTATACGAAGGGCGTCCCGCCGATTCGACAGTGGCGGCGATTTTTCCGCGTTTTTTCTTTTCGCGCACATCGGCGCAGGTCAAACTAACTTGTAGTGCTACCTAGGTAGTACTGCTACATTGCTCGCCGTGGATCAGGACCGGCGAGGCCAGTGGTTGCGGGGAGTGCTGGCGCCCTGCGTGCTGGCGCTGGTCGCGGAGCGCGAGTCCTACGGCTACGAGCTGGCCCAAGCGCTCGACGCCGCCGGGATCGGCCCCATCCAGGGCGGCACGCTCTACCCGGTGCTGCTGCGGCTGCAACGGTTCGGCCTGGTCACCGCGAGCTGGCGGGACGGGACGGCCGGGCCCGCGCGCAAGTACTACCGGATCACCGCGGAAGGCCGGGAAACACTGCGGCACGCCACCGCCGACTGGCAGGAGTTCTCCGCCGGGGTGGCCTCGATCTTGCGGGAGGGAAGATGAACCACGACGGATGGCTTTCCGCGCTGACGCACGAGCTGCGTCGTCGCGGCGTCGGCGAGGACGCGGCACGGCAGGTGGTCGCGGAGGCGGCGGTGCACCTGCGGGAAAGCGGCGGAGACCCGATCCGGGTCTTCGGACCGCCCGCCGTCTACGCCTCGGCCGTTGCCGAAAGCGTGGGACGGCCGAGGCGCCGTCCCGGCGAGGTGCTGCTGGAGGCTCGTGGCATCACGAAGAAATACGGCCGCCGGACGGTGCTGGACGACGTCGGCCTCGTGGTGCGGTCGGGGGAGATCGCCGCGGTGATCGGGGCGAACGGTTGTGGCAAGAGCACGTTCCTGAGCATCTGCGCCGGGCTCACCGGCGCGGACAAGGGCGAGGTCCGCGTGCGCGGTTCGCTCGGCTACTGCCCGCAGGACGGTGGCACGGCGGGCTTCCTCGACGCGGGAGAGCATTTCGTCCTGATCGGCGCCGGCCGCGGGATGGCCCGCGAGGAGTCGGCCCGGATCGGGGCGGCCCGTGCCGCGGCGCTGGACTGGACGCCCGCGCGTGGCGGTCAGGCCCGGCACCTTTCCGGCGGGACCAGGCAGAAGCTGAACCTCGTGCTCGCCGGGCTCGGCGAACCGGACGTGCTGCTGCTCGACGAGCCCTACCAGGGTTTCGACAAGGGCGCCTACCTCGACTTCTGGCATCAGGTCTGGCAATGGCGGGAGGCGGGCAAGGCGATCGTGGTGGTCACCCATCTGCTGAACCAGCTGGACCGGGTCGACACCGTCCTCGAACTCTCCCCGGCCAGGAAGGCGGTCGCGTGAAAAAGATTCTGACGGTCGCGGAGATGGCGCTGCGTGAACTGCTGCGGCGCAGGTCGGTCCTGCTGATCCTGGTGCTGCTGCCCCTGCTGTTCTACTTGAGCAGGCGCGGCGACCACCTCGGCCAGTCCATCCGGTTCGTCTGCCTCGGTCTCGGCTGGGCGCTGAGCACCGCCGCGCTGTTCGCCGGCAGCGCGAGCCGCGCCATGGAACCCCGGCTGAGGCTTTCGGGTTACCGCCCGCATCATCTGTACCTCGGCCGCTTGAGTGCACTGTGGACGGTCGGTTTCCTTTTGTCAGCGCCGTATTTCGCGCTGATCCTCGTCGATCAGCACGACGTCCGGTACGGTCCGGTCGCGCTGATCATGGCGCTGACGGTCGCCGTGTCGGCGCCGTTCGGGCTCGCGCTCAGTTCGGTGCTGCCGCGTGAACTCGAAGGGACGCTGGTGCTGCTGATGGTCGTCGGGTTGCAGATGATGGCCGACCCGTCGGGGCTGATCGCGCGACTGCTGCCGTTCTGGTCCAGCCGGGAGATCGGCACCTACGCCATCGACCACACGGACATCGGTTACCTGACACGGGGTGTCGCGCACGGAGTGGTCTCGTTCGTGCTCCTGCTCGGCGCGGTCGCCGTCGCGTCGGGGTTCTGGTTGCGGCGTCGTTCGCACCTCAAGTTCGTTTAGTGTCCGCGTTTCGCGCCTGGTCCGGGGGCCATGAGGTGCGTCGCGAAAGCCACTTTCGCGACCCCAGGGGTCGCGAAAGTGGCTTTCGCGACACAGTCGCCCCATTCTTCGGCACCACGCCGAATCACCACACGGGCGGATCGTCTGCCTGGTAATGCCGGACCCAGGTCGGACAGACCGTGCCACCGCCGGGCAGCGCCGGGTTTCCTGGACTCAGAAGCGAGAACGAGTCCACTTAGGAGACACAGAGATGACGAACTCCCCGGCACGGCACGCGAACAGGGTCGCCGTGATCACCGGCGCGTCCAGCGGGATCGGCGAGGCGACCGCCAGGCGGCTCGCCGCCTCGGGTGCGGCGGTCGCGCTGATCGCCCGGCGGGCGGACCGGCTGGAAACGCTGGCCAAGGAGATCGAGCGCGACGGCGGTACCGCGCTCGTGGTCGCGGCCGACGTCGCCGACGCCGAGGCGATGCGGGCCGCGGCGGCCGGGGTCGAGGCGGAACTGGGCCGCGCGGACCTGCTGTTCAACAACGCGGGCGTGATGCTGGCCGCGCCGATCGATGAACTCGCGACCGGCGATTGGCAGCGCATGATCGACGTCAACATGACGGGCCTGATGAACGCGATCGGCGCGTTCGTCCCGCATCTGGTCGCTTCGGCGGCCGAAAAGGGTGTCGCGGACCTGGTGAACACCTCGTCCATCGGTGCGCAGGCCGTCTTCCCGTCCTTCGCCGTGTACGTCGCCTCGAAGGCGTACGTGACGCACTTGTCGAAGAACCTTCGCGCCGACCTCGGCCCGAAGAGCGTGCGGGTCGCGGCGATCGAGCCGGGCCTGGTCGAGACCGAGCTTCAGGGACATGTCACCGACGCCGGCGCGCTGGACTGGCTGAACGGCGCGCGCGAGTCGCTGACCTGGCTGAAGCCGGACGACATCGCCGAGACCGTGGCGTTCCTGACCTCGCTCCCGGCGCGGGTGAACCTCCAGCAGGTCACCGTGATGCCGACCGCGCAGATCTGAGCCGGGTTCAGGGGAACAGGATCCGGGCGATCGCGCGGGCGGCGGTGTCCGGATCCTCGAGGTGCTCGGTGCGGAGCGCGCCGGTGAGCCACAGGTTCGCGAACCCGTGCATCAGCGACCACGCGGCGACCCCGGCCATCGCGTCGTCGCTGACCTTCGCCGCGCCGCCGGTCAGCAGAAGCCCCGCGCGGTCACGGGCGGCGGTCAGCGCCTCGTCGTCCTCGCGGTGCAGTTCGGGGCGGAACATCACCTCGAAATGCGCGCGATGCTCGATCGCGAAGCGCACGTAAGCGACGCCGACCTCGACGAAGTCCCGTTCGCCCTCGGCCGCGAGCGCGTCGGCGAGCAGGTCGAATCCCTCGGCGGCCAGTGCGGTGAGCACCCCGGCCTTGTCGCCGAAATGGTGGACCGGCCCGGCGTGGGAGACCCCCGCGCGCCGGGCGAGGTCGCGGAGGCTGATCCCGGCCGGACCGTGTTCGGTGATGGCCGCGACGGCGGCGTCGAGGACGGCCCGGCGGAGGTCGCCGTGGTGGTAGGGACTCATGCCCCCGAATCTAGTCATTGACAAGATGGTCCGCAACGGCGCATCTTGTCAGTGGAAAGTTTCACTGCTCGGAGGGCATGCTCATGGATCCCGGTCTCGTACCCGTACTGATGTTGATCGCCGTCACGGCGACGTTGTCCCTGCTGGGCGCCGCCGGTGTCCGGCGGCTGAAGCCGTGGCCGGTGGCCGTGCGCGGCGGCGTCGCGGCGCTGTTCGTCACCACCGGGCTCGCGCACTTCATCGGCATGCGCGAGGAACTCGTCGCGATGGTGCCGCCCGCGTTGCCCGCGCCCGGGCTGCTGGTCGCCGTGACCGGCGTGCTCGAACTCGCGGGCGCCGCGGGAGTGCTGTGGTCGCGGACGGCGCCGTGGGCCGCCGCCGGGCTGACCCTGCTGCTGCTGGGGATGTTCCCGGCGAACGTGTACAAGGCACTGCACGGGCCGGTGACGTCGGTGATGGACGAACTCGTGCCGCGGAGCCTGATGCAGGTGGTCTTCCTGGCCGCGACCGGGTCGCTGGTGGTGTATTACGCGCGTACGCCGAACAGACCCTTTGCCCAAAGGAGACCTTAAGTCTTTCCCAAGTCCGGGTCGTGCTCCGGAATTGGGCCCTACCATCCCAGAATGAAGATCTCATTGTGGATCGGATTCTGTGGGCTGTGCATCCTCGCCGGGCACATGCTTCTCGGGGCAATCGGTGTCGTACTGCTGATGAGCTGTCTCCCGGCGGGGCGCGATCACGAATCCGGTGACAGAAAAGAGAAAACGCCCGTGCGGCTGGCCTGAGGAGAAGTCCTCAGCCCAGCGTGCTCGCGAAAGCGAGCGCGCCCAATGCCGGAATCGCCACCGCCGTGAGCAGCATCGTCTTCCGGCTCGGTCGGGGACTTTCCAGTAAGGCGCGGATACCGGCCGGAACCAACGCGACACAAAGTCCCGCGGTTCCGACGATCGAAACGAATTCGGTTCCCTTCAACACGCCCAAGGGCAGAAGTCCCATCGTCGCCAGCCCGATCGAGCCTGCGACGCCGAGCACCTTCGCGCGGTATGCCGCGAAGGCGAGGACGTACCAGCCGAACATGATCGTGAACGACAGGAAACTGAACAGATGCAGGTCCTGGTAAGACTCGCTGACGACGCTCTCGGCGAAGCCGGCGCCGCGTCGTCCGGCGAGCCCCAGCGCGGCCTGGTCGATCCCGGCGTGGAAGGTCCGTTCGAAGAGTCCGATGAGGACGGACAAGCCACCCCAGGCGGCCAGTGCCGTCCTGGTGCGGCCGATCTCCGTGGCGAGCGCGATGATCGCGGGGAACAGCACGACGTTGCCCGCCAGGAAACACGTGTACGCGGCCGTCATCAGGGCGGGATGCTCGCTCATCGCCCGGAGCTGGTCCGGGAAGAAGAAGTCGAAGGGTGACCGCAGCAGCGTTCCGGTGAGCAGCAGGACCGGGCCGAGGACCATCGAGACCGCGGCGACGCGGCGGCCGGGGAAAGTGGGGTTCATACCGGTCAGCCTGCTGCGAGACGGCGGTTTCCGGATCGGACCGTGGGCTGGACTCCGAGATAGGAGATATCAGACCAGGGTTTGAGCCGATCCGGGGGTTTCCTTGATCGGATTTCTGGGTAGGCCGTCTTGCATGCGACTACGACTGCGCCCTCGGCAGCCTGAGCTGTTCGAGTTCTTCACTCGGGCGGCTCGCAACGCCGAGCGGGCCGCGGCCGCGATCGGCGGTCTCGGGGATCCCGCCGTCGGCTCGGCGGAGCTCAGTGAGCGCTTGGTGGAAATCGAGCACGACAACGACGAAGTGACGCACGAGCTGTACAACAAGCTCAACACGTCGTTCATCACCCCGTTCGACCGGGACGACATGTACCGGCTGGCCGCGCGGCTCGACGACGTCATCGACCAGCTCGAAGAAGCGGCCACACTGGCTCACCTGTACGGGCTCTTCGACGGCGAGCCGCCGCCACCGGAGATGGTCCGGCAGCTCGAGATCCTGCGGGAGCTCGGCGACATCGTCGCGCCCGCCTTCGAGCGGTTCGCCGAGAACAAGGACCTGAAGCAGTACTGGGTCGAGACGAACGCGCTCGAGAACGAGGCGGATCGCGAGTATCGCCATCTGCTGGTCCGCCTGTTCGGCGGCCAGTACGAGGCGCTCACCGTGTTGAAGCTCAAGGACGTCGGCGACAGCCTGGAACAGGCCGCGGACGCCTTCGAGCACGTCGCGAACACGGTGGAAGCGATCGTCGTCAAGGAGTCGTAACGTGAGCGGCGAGTTGATCGCGGTACTCGTGGTCATCACGGTCACGCTCGGTTTCACCTTCACCAACGGTTTCCACGACGCGGCGAACGCGATCGCCACGTCGGTGTCCACCAGGGCGTTGAGCATCCGTGCCGCGCTGGTGCTGGCGGCCGTCGGCAACCTGGCGGGATCGTTCTTCGGTGCCAAGGTGGCCAAGACCGTCGGTGCCGGGATCGTGCAGCTGCCGACCGGCGTCACCGGGCTGACGGTGGTCGCGTGCGGGCTGCTCGGCGCCATCGCGTGGAACCTCGTCACCTGGCATTTCGGCCTGCCGTCGAGTTCGTCCCACGCGCTGGTCGGCGGGCTGGTCGGCGCGGCGCTGCCGTCGGCGGGGCTCGTCTTCTGGGGCGGCATCGTCGAAGACGTCATCGTGCCGATGCTGGTTTCGCCGCTGCTGGGCTTCGCGCTCGGCTACGCGTTCATGCTCGCCATCCTGTGGATCTTCCGCAACGGCAAGCCGAAACGCCTGAACCACGGCTTCCGGATCGCCCAGACCTGTTCGGCCGCCGCGATGGCGGTCGGGCACGGGATGCAGGACGCCGCGAAATCGATGGGCATCGTGGTGCTGGCACTGGTCGCGGGCGGCTACCAGACCGGCTGGCACATTCCTCTCTGGGTGTACTTCCTGGTCAGCGCCGTCCTCGCGGCCGGGACCTACTCCGGCGGGCGCCGGATCATCGCGACGCTGGGCCGCAAGGTGATCGACCTCCGCCCACCGGAAGGCTTCGCCTCCGAGGCGACGGCGAGTTCGGTGCTGTACGTGGCCGCTCTCGGCTTCGGCGCGCCCATCTCGACCACGCACACCATCACGGCGGCCATCATGGGCGCCGGTGCCACGCGGCGGTTCTCCGCCGTGCGCTGGGGAACCGCGGGCAACATCCTCGGCGCCTGGTTCCTCACCTTCCCGGCGGCGGGGGCGGTCGGAGCCCTTTTCGCGTGGCCGCTGCTGGCGATGACGTCCTGACGGACGAAGCCCGCCCCCGAAGGGACGGGCCCGCTCACGCTCCCGGGGGTCAGTAGGTGTCCAGCGCGATCGCGATGTCGCCCAGCGGCAGCGGGAAGTCACCCACCTTGGTCGCCGCTCCGTTCAGCAGGTTGACGGTGTAGAACGCCGAGCCGCCGCTCGCCGGGTTCAGCGCGGCGAACCCGGTCACCGCCGTCGCCTTGCCGCCGTTCAGGTCGCTGTAGATGTCGAAGCCCGCGTTCGGGCCGGCGTCGACACCGAGCGCGCCGGTCGGGGCCAGCAGCCCGTTGTTGGCGGGCGACTGGATGAGCACCTGGTCGCCGGCGGTGCCGATGTCGAACAGCGTGGTCGCGCTGTCGGGGTTGAGGTCGTTGTTGGTGTACGCCGCGGCCGTGACGCCCTTGGCCGGGGCCGTGAGCGGCGGGGTGGTCAGGGTCGAGTCTTCGGTGGTGCTGTGGGTGGCGAGGTTGTGGCGGAGGTTCTGGCCGTTGTCGCTGATGACACGCAGCCGGTCGGCCGCCGGGTTGAAGTCGACGCCGAAGTACGTGCCGTACAACGGAACGCTCAGTTGCGAGACCTTCGTGACGACGACGTCGGGGGCCTCGGGCGGGGTCTTGATCGTGTAGATGCAGCCCTTGTTGCCGACCCCGTACATCACGCCGTTCTGGACGCGGAAGTCGATCCCGATCAGGTTCGTCTCCCCGCACACGAGTCCGTTGACGAGCCGGACCCAGCCGAGCACCTGGGGTTGGTCGGTGGTGAAGGTCGCCATCAATTTGCCGTCGGTCGAGATCGCGTACGCCTTCAGCCCGGCGACCTGTGCCGAACTCCCGCCGGCGGTCCCGACGACGAGCGCCGCCGCGACGGTCACCGTGGTGGCCACCGCGACCATGGCCTTCTTGAGCCCTGTCTTCATCTCCTGCTCCCCTCAACGGAAACTGTGCGGCCACAAGCTAATCGGCGGCACTGGACACCGATTGGACGTCGATTGGACTCGGCGTACGGCGGATTGCGGGCGCGCGGGACCGGCGGAACAGTGGGAGGACAACGGAAAAGGGGGAACGATGACGATCAGGAATGTCGTGGCCGGTTCGGTGATCCTTTGCGCGGGGCTCACGTTCGTCGCCGAAGGTGAGGCGGACGCGGCGCGCGACTGCGCTTCCGGCGTCAAGACCATCAAACCCGTCGTACTCGAAGACCCCGGGAGGTGGACCTACACCTACGGGCTTTCCTGGTGTGCGGACGGCGGGACGATCGGCTGGGCCGAACCGTCGGTGACCCCTCGGGTGCTCGATACCGCTTGCCGGTGGGTCGGCCGGATCGAGGAGGCGGTGAACCCGGTGCAGGGAGGTCCGGGGTGGAGCGCGTTCGACATGAGCGAGTTCTCGTGTTCGGCCAGTGACGGCAAGGAACACGGCGTGAATCCGTGGGTCGTCGTCACGTTCGCCCCGGCGGGCGCGTACGACACTCGAAGCGGCATCGAACCGACGTGACTCAGGCGCGGAGGATGGCGTCGACGACGAGCGCCGCCCGTCTTCGCAGCGCCCGGTAACCCGCCCGCTCGGCCAGCACGAGTGCCTGCCGGGCCTGGTCGATGTCCCCGGTGGCGGTCGCGAGGCCGATGAGCGCGTCGACCTCGGGATACCGGTCGCCGGTTTCCCGCAGCAGGGCCAAAGCCTGCCGATAGCGGCGCGCGGCGTCCTGGTGCCGTCCGGCGCGGTGATGCACGCCGGCGAGCGCGACGAGGGCCTCGCCTTCGCCACGCGGTTCGCCGGTCTCCCGCGCCAGCCGCAGGCCGTCTCGCGCGCGGTCGAGGGCGTCGGTGAGCCTGCCGAGATCGCGGTACACGGACGCGAGCCTGCCGAGCGTTTCCGCCTCTCCCGCGCGGTTCCCGGCGTCGCGATGCAGGTCGAGCGCCTTGGCGAGGAGCCGTCCCGCCTCGGCGACGAAGCCGCGAGCGTGCTGCACCTGCCCGAGATTGCTCAGGTTGATCGCCACACCGTAGTGCGAGCCGAGCCGCCGATACCGGCGCAGCGCCTGCGCGTAGTGCTCGGCCGCCCGCGGCAGATCGCCCATCTCCCACTGGACGAGCCCGAGATTGCCGAGCGCGACGGCTTCCCCGGCGGGAATGCCGCTGCTCCTGCTCAATTCCAGGCCTCGCGAGAATCGCGCCGCGGCGGCGGGAAGCCGTCCGGACTGCCAATAGGCGCAGCCGAGATTGCCCAGTATCGCCGCCTGCGCCTCCACCCATTTCGCCCGCCGGGCGAGGGCGAGCGCGCCCGCGTAGTGCCGGACGGCCTGCCGGTACCGGCCCTGGCGGAAACTCAGGTCGGCCAGGCTGAACCGGGCGGACGCGCGAGCGTGGAGATCGCCGTCCTCGTCGGCGGCGGACAGCGCGGCTTCGGCGGCGGCCCGCCATTCCGCCTGGCGCAACGACATCCAGAAGTAGCCGCGCAGGGCGTCGGACAGCGACCAGGCCACCTCGGGTGGCCCGGATCCGGCGGCGTCCTGGATGACGGCGACGATGGCGCCCAGTTCCGACTCCAGCCAGTCCGCCGGTGTTTCCGTGACGGCGCTGGGGATCCGGCCGCCGGGTACGACCGGATGGCCGCGGAACATGTGCGGGTACACCAGCCGCGCCGCGCGGTCGACCGCACGCAGGTACCACTCGTGCAACCGCCGGCGGGCGGCATCGCGTTCGGCACGGGTTTCCTCCGCATCCAGGCGATCGGCGGCATAGCGGCGAAGCAGGTCGTGGAAGTGATACCGATCCGGAGCGTGCTGCTCGACCAGATGCGCCCCCGCGAGCGTGTCCAGCATCGGTCGCGTTTCACGCAGGCCGGTGAGGACTTCGACCGGTTCGACGCCGATGTCGTTGCCCGGTATCAGGCTCAGCAACCGGAACGAACGCCGCGTTTCGCCGGGCAGGGCCGCGTAAGAGAGGTCGAAGGCCGTCCGGACCGCGATCTGTTCGTCACCCGGCACACTGAGCGCGGCGAGCAGGTTGCCCTTGCGCAACTCGATGGCGTAGTCCTCCAGGCCAAAACCGGGGTTGTCGGCGAGATTGGCCGCCGCGATCCGCAGCGCGAGTGGCAGATACGCGCAGAGCCCGGCGATTTCGGCGGCCGCCTCGTGTTCGGCCCGGATCCGTTCCGTGCCGATGACCCGGCCCAGCAACTCCAGTGCCTCACCGGGATCGAGCATGTCCAGCGTGAGCCGCCGGGCGCCGTGCAGGGCGATCAGCCCGGTCATCCGATCGCGGCCGGTCACCAGCACCAGACAGCCGGGGCCGGCGGGCAGCAGCGGCCGGACCTGCTCGGCGCCGGCGACGTTGTCCAGCACTACCAAGGCTTTCCGGTCGGTCATCAGCGTCCGGTACAGCGCCGACGCGGTTTCCGTGTCGGCGGGTACGCGTTCGGCGGGGATCTCCAGCGCGGAGAGGAACCGGCTGAGCACTTCGAGCGCGGTCGCGGGCGGGCCCGCCGAATGGCCGCGCAGGTTCGCGTAGAACTGCCCGTCGGGGAACCGGCCGGAGACGCGGTGCGCCCAGTGCACGGCCAGCGCGGTCTTCCCGGCGCCCGCGCTCCCCGAGACGGCCGCGATCGCCACCGTGCCGCCGTGTCCGCCGGGACGCGGCAGCAGTTCGTCCAAAATGGACAGTTCGGTGGCCCGGCCGGTGAACCAGTGCGGTTCGGCGGGTAATTGCCGGGGGACCCGCTTCGCCGGGCCGACCTCGACGATCCCGATCGGCTTGCCGTCGTCGAGGAGGGCGGCGTGCGCCGCGAGCAGTTCTGGTCCGGGATCGACGCCCAGTTCCTCGATGAGCCGTTCGCGAACCTGGTGGTACAGACGGAAAGCCGTGGCCCGCTGCCCGGCGCCGTGATACGCGCGGATCAGCCGCGCTTGCGCGGGTTCGTCCAGCGGCTGGTCCGCGGCGGCCTCGACGAGTTCCGTCAGCACCTCTTCGGCGGCGCCGAGGGCGAGCATCGCGTCACCGTACCGGGCGAGCAGCGAACGGCGTTCCGCGACCAGCGACACGACCTTCGGATGCGTTGCGAGCGAAGGGATGTCGGCCAGCGGTTTACCGTGCCACCAGCGCAGGGCCTCGCCGAACAAGGCGGCGGCCCGGCCCGTCTCGCCGTCACGCTGGGCGTCGTTGCCTTCGGCGACGAGACCCCGGACGTGCGGCAGGTCGATTTCGACGGCGTCCCAGCGCAAGGCGTAACCGCCGCCGACATGCGGCAGGAGCTCGCTGCCGGACCGCGGCGGGCGGCCGGGTTCCAGCAGCCGCCGCAGATGTTTGACGTGGGTCTGGAGCACGTTCACCGCGCTGCGCGGCGGCCGTTCGCCCCAGAGCGCGTCCACCAGATCCTGCTTGGACATCGCCTCGCCGCCGGCGAGCGCCAGCAGTCCCAGCACGGCGCGGCGCCCCGGCGGGCCGAGGTCGACTTCCGTCCCGTCGAGCCATACACGCAGCGACCCCAGCACCTGGATCCGTACGGCCGTCGGCGCCACCGGTGGGAACGTAATCGCACCTTCCGCCGTCGCACAAGGACGAACGCCGGAAAGGGCCCCGCTGCGCCCGGCTTTGGGGCCGCTCAGGCTAACGCGGTTCGGCGGGCAGGAGGTCGTGCCCGTTCCAGGTGAACCGCGCCGTGGTCACCGCGTCGTCGCCGTCACCACCGGTGATGAGCTGATGGATGCCGACGCCGCCGAGTTCGGCGTAGGTGCACCATTCGTGGTCCGACGTCAGCATCAGGTCGAGGTCGAGTGCGGACAGCAGGCCGAACACCTGCCCCCGGTTGGTGGTGTCGACGCCGACGAACACCTCGTCGAGCAGGATCACCCTCGGCGCCTCGGGCGCGGCCTGGTAGTGCGCGGCGACGGCGGCGAACAGCGGCAGATGCAACGCGATCGCCTTCTCCCCACCGGAAAGCGCGCCGTGCAGCTTCTTGGTCAGCAGCTGCCAGCCCGCCCCGTTCGCGCGGTCGACCTTGACCACGAACCGGTGCCATGACGTGTAGTCGAAGACCTGCGCGAGCTGCTGCTCCCAGCTCGTCGCGGTGTCGTCCGCCTTCGCCTGTTCGACGCGCTCGCGGAAGAACCTGTGCAGTGACACGCGGTCCTCGGCGGTCAGCTGGTCCGGATCCTTCAGCAGCAGGTCCCGCGCGGTCTTGGTACCCGGCGGCAGATCGGGGGAGACCTGCCAGACCAGCCGGACGGCGACCCTGGACGCGGTCCGCACGCGTTCGAGGCGCGCGTTCATCCCGTCGACGAGGTCGTTGGCCTGCCGGATACGGGCCGCGAGATGACGGCGCGTGTCACCGGTCAGCGTCTTGTCGAACAGGTCGCTTTCGCGGTCGGTGATCTCGTGCCTGCTCTGTTCCGCTTCGGCGTAGAGGATCTTCAGCAGTTCGGCCGCGCCGACCCGCAGCCCGTCGACGACGGCGGTGAAGATCTGGACGTCCTCGTCGGTCTCCAAATCGAGTTCCGCCCGCGAGCTGAGCGTGTTCCGGCAGGTGTGCACGGCCTCGGAAAGCCGGTGCAGCGCCTCGCCGAGGTTGCTCGGCGCATGCGGCACGGACGGCCACGCCGCCGCCACCAGGCGAGCCGTGTCGAGGGCCGACCGCACGCCGTCGGAGGCGGAGAGGGTGGCCTGGAACTTCGGCAGGTCCTCGATCCCGCCGTCCGCGGGGAAGACGCCGGTGGCGAGCTTCCGGAACCGGAGCGCGGCGGCGTCCTGCTTCCTGGTGGCGTCCTCACGGGCGGCCGCGTCGGTCGTGCGCCGGACCCCGAGTGCGCCGAGCCGGACCGCGAGTTCCTTGGCTTCGGAATTCGCGGCGCGGAGTTCGACGGCGAGTTCGCGCAGTTTCGTGCGCAGGCCGTCGATTTCGGCGAGCACCTCGCGCTGGCCGGTGCCGACGCTGCCCTCGATCGCGTCGAGCATCGCGGTGAGCTTGGTGCGTTCGGCCTCGGCTTCGGAAGCCTCGTCCTCGCGCCGGGCGGCGTTCGTCTCCGACCGGTCCGCCTGCTCGGCGCACAGCTCGGCCCGCTGCTGCGCGGTGATCAGGTTTCCGTGCTCGTACAACCAGTTCTCGCCCTGGTCGGAGTAGGTGCGCAGGGCCGTGGCGAGCGCGGTCAGCGGCGCGCGTTCGGTCGGCAGCCCGTTCTCCGAAGCCCGCGCGGTCAGCTCGTGCAGGGCGGTCTTGGCCTCGATCTCCAGCGCGGAGACGGCTGTCTCCCCGTGCCGGACGGCCGCGTCGGCGGCGGTCAGCTCGGCCTCGGCCGCCGTCGATTCCCCGGTCGCGGCAAGGAGATCATCGTGGCCGGGCCGGGCGGCACGTTCGATCTTGATCAGTTCGCGCCTGCCGCGCAGCGCGGCCAATTCGCCGTCCAATTCGGCGATCGTCTTCTCGCGGAGGGAGATCTCGTCTCGCAGACCGGCGATCCGGCGCTCCCTGGCGCGCAGGCGAGCGGCGGCACCGATGTACGACGGGGCTTCCTTCGTCCAACTGCCCGACAGGCCGCCCATCCGCCAGGCGCCGTCCGCGCCGATCGCGGCGGGACCGGCGGGAAGCACGTCGTCGAAGGCGATCACTTCGAGGATCCGGCGGATCTTCGCCGGGGAGAGTTCCGCGTCGGGCTCCGGCACGAGGACGTCGGCGAGCGAACGGCCGGAGGTCACCACCGGCAGCGTCCCGGTCTCCGCGAGGACGTCGTGTCCTTCGACGACACCGTGGGAGTTCACCCAGGCGTCCAGCAGCCCGGCGCCTTCGAGCGCGGCCTCGATCCCCGCGTGCGTGCCTTCCGGGACCGAGCCGGCGAAATCGACCAACCGCCACAGCGGCGCGCCGCTCATCTCCGCCCGGTCCGCCGTGCGGGTGCGCGGCGCCTCGGGCGCGAGGACGTCCTCGGTTTCGAGCACGCCCGCCTCGACGAGGAGCTCGTCGTGCTCGGCACGCACCGCGGCCAGCGCGGCACCGGTCGCCGCCTCCCGCCGGACGATGTCCTCCAGCACGGTTTCGGCGACCGCGCTGATCCTGCCCAGCAACGAGACTTCCGCCTCGGCGTCCCGGACGAGCGCTTCCACGTCGGGGAATCGCAGCTCACGGCAGCCGATCGCCCATTCGGCGAGCCGGGTGCGCAGATCGCTCAGCGCGAGCTCCCGCGTCGCCGTCGTGAGGTCCAGCCGTTCCCGCGCGGCCGAGAAGTCCGACCTCGCCCGGTCGAGATCCGCTTCCGCCTGATGACGGCGGCCGACGGCGCGTTCGTGGGCGTCCAGCGCCTTGCCGACGCTTTCGACCTGGTCACGTTTGCCGCGGACGGCGGCCTGCAGCAACGGACGGAGCCGGGCCGGTTCCGATTCCTTCAAACCGGCGACGAGTTCGTCGTGCACCCCGGCCAGATTCGCGCGGGTCGCGGCGGCACGGACCTCCGTCTCCATCGAGCGGACGAGGTCGGCCTGCCGTTTCGCGACCTGCTTCGCCGCCTTCGACCGCTCCTCGTCGGCGTCCGCCTCGGCGCGGAGCCGATCCGCGTCCGCGCGCAGCGTTTCCGCCTTTTCGCGCGTGGACAGGGTCCGCTGCCGCAGCTTGTCGAGTTCCTGGCCTTTTCGGTACGAGTCGGACTCGGTCAGCCCGGAAAGACGGGCTTCGGCCTCCTCGACGTCCTTTTCGAGCTTCGCCGCCCGCGCCTCGGCGGCCTCCTTCTTCGCGGCGACCTCGTCGTACTCCTCGGCCGAACGGCGGGCGGCCGCGGCGAGTTCGTCGAGTTCGGTGGTCGCGGCGATGAGGTTCGCGGCGCCCGCGCGCAGCACACGCTGGGCGTAGGTCCTCTGCCGCGCGGCCAGCGCGCGGGTCGCGTCGACCTCGGTCTCCAGCGAGCCAAGCCGTTCACGCTGCGCGTCGAGCCGCTCGAATCCCTCGGCGAGGTCCGCGATCTCCTGCTGCCCCAACGGCGGAAGCGCGCGGGAGAGCAGGTTGGACAGCAGGCTCGGGTCGAGCCGCTGCGAGAGTTTGGGCATCCGCAGCTGGAGCAGCGCGGTGATCAGCGCGTCGTACCGCTGTTCGCTCAAGGTGGGGAACAGTTTCGCGCGGATCTCCGCGCGGTATTCGGACGCGCCGGCGTGCACCGTCCCGTCCTCGCCGAGGGCTTCCTCCAGCGCGTTCTTGGTCAGCGGCTGGCCTGCCTCGTTGACCAGCGGCAAACCGTCACCCACTCGCAGGCCGGTGGTGAAGAAGTCGGCGTGCACCGTGCTGGTGTGCGTACTCGCCTGAAGCCGCGCGCCGCAGGTGAACCACTTGTCCCCGGCCATACCGAATTCGAGCCACACGTACCCGACCCGCGTGGCGCCGGAAGCGCCTTCGCCCATCAGGTTCCAGTGCATGCTGCGTTCGCTGGTGCCGAAGGTCGACAGCCGGTTGGCGCGCAGGCTCGCGTCGAACAGGAACGGCAGCAGCAGTTCCAGCGCCTTCGACTTCCCGCTCCCGTTGGGGCCGCGCAGCAGCAGCCGCCCGTCGTGGAACTCGAAGATCTCGTCGTAGTAGCGCCAGATGTTGAGGATGCCCGCACGGGACGGGATCCACCTCGTCACGGTCACGGCGCCTCCTCGTTTCGGTCGGTGTACCTCGCGGCGGCCGGGAGTGGCCGGACGAGTTCGCCTTCGGTGCGGATCAGGCCGAAGCCGGTCAGCACCGCGAGCGCGTCGACGGTCAGCCGTCGCACGCCGTCCTTGCCCCGGTAGGTCTTGGCCCAGCGCGGGAACCGTTTCAGCAGTTTCGCGGTGGCGTTGCGCAGGTAGTCGGCCGTCCGCGGCTCGTCCAGCGCGTCGAGCAGCAGGAGCGCGGCGACCTTGGCGTTGCTGCCGTCGTCCGGGAAACGCTCGTCGGTGGCCAGCCCGTCGACGTCGACGAGCAGCACGCCCTCCGCGCGTTCTTCGAGGACGAAACCGCCCTGCTCCGCGGCACGCCGCAGCAACTGGCGCCCGGTCGGCGACCCGAGGTACGCGCGCTCCTCCGCGGTCAGTTCGGCGAAGTACAGCACCGGGTCGTCCACGAGACGGCGGAAGACCGTATGCCGCAACCACAGGTTCCGCTGGACGTCCGACGCGCTCGGCGTGTCCTCGTGGCGGCCCGACGAGAGGCCGTAGCGCTGCTCGTACGACACCGCCTCCAGCAGTTCCTCGAATCGCAGCGCGACATCGTCGGCGGGCACGGCCAGCTGCGACGGCCCGACCGGCGCGGCGAGCATCCGCAGCAACAGGGTCGCGTCGACCCGGAACAGCACCTTCGCGGTGATTTCGTCCACAAAGGACTCCGGATCGCCGTCGGCGGTCTCGAGGACGCCGAAGGACTCCAGCAGTTTGAGGACGTCCACGAACGCGAGGCGTTCCGCCCTGGTGGCGACGTCGAAGGTGGTCACGAGGTCGTCGGCGGCGCTCGCTTTCGCGACCCGGCCGGCGAGCAGGCCGATCGTGGTCACCGGCACCGTGAGCAGTTCGGCCGCCACCACGCACAACAGGACGTAGCGACGGCGGTCGAACGCCGCGCGCCCGGAACGCACCCGTCGCGCCGGGCGGGTGGGATCGGCGGCCGCGCGGATCTTGACCAGCCGGGCGTAGCCGAGCCGTGGTTCGACGGTGAGCGTCCAGCCGCAGTAGTAGTCGAACCACTGCCGGATGGGTTCGCGGCGGCGCCGGATGAGGTCGAAGGTCTCGGGGG
Source organism: Amycolatopsis sp. NPDC052450 (assembly GCF_044547565.1). Taxonomy (NCBI): domain Bacteria; kingdom Bacillati; phylum Actinomycetota; class Actinomycetes; order Pseudonocardiales; family Pseudonocardiaceae; genus Amycolatopsis; species Amycolatopsis sp. NPDC052450. Next base: position 60,318 of record NZ_JBIUAQ010000007.1, read on the forward strand.
AGCCGCGCTCGCCGATCAGCGGGGTGGCCAGCAGTGCCCGGATCCCGCGCGCGACTTCTTCGCGCTCCGCGATCACCAGTTGGTTCGTGAGGCTCACGCACCGCCTCCGGCCGTACTGATCTCGATCTCGTAATCGGGGCCGCGGAAGACGCCGCTCGTGGTGGTCAGTCGTGCGACAGCGCCGTTTCGCGACGGCCTCAGGACGATCTCGATCTGGCCGTCGGACGTCGTGCTCCGCCGGGTGCCGTCCGTGCCGGGGCTGCTGCCCAGCGCCTGGCCCAGCAGGTCCAGCAGCCGCTCGAAAACAGTGTGGTCGAGCTTCTCGAACGCCGAAAGCCGCACGACCCCGCCGGTGTCGAGCATGCTCCACGCCGCCTCGAGTTCGGCGCGTTCCGCGAGCGCCTGCCGGACCCTGGCCGCCCGGATCTCGGTGACGTCGCGAACGCGCCCGGTCCGGGTGAACCGCTCGGTGCGGCCCGCCGACCGGAGCAGCTCCGACACCTCGACCGGCGGCGCGTCGAGCCACGACGCCGTCGTACTGACCACTTCCGGATCCGCGTGCGCGAGATGCGCGTGCCGCGCGGAACTGAGCCCGAACATCGTGGACCACAGGCGATGCAGGTCCTCCTGCGCCGGGACGACGGTGAACCACCGCGCCAGCTCACGGAAATCGGCGACCGCGCTGCTCGCGCGCCGCCGCGATTCGGTGATCCGGTCCAGCACCTGGAGCAACGTGATGATCGCCCGCCGCGCGACCTTGTGGAGCTCCTCGACCCGCGGCGTCGCCCCGTCTTCGGGCAGGAACCACGCGCGGAGCCCGTCCCAGCGTGCCTTGCGGAGCTCCAGCCAGCGCTGATCCGGGCTCGCCAGGGCGGCGCCGTTGAGCGCGCGCCGATGCACCCGCTCGACGCCGTGGTCGTCGATCTCCTTGATGCGGGTGGCGATGGTGTGGGTGTGGTGCTCGAGGTCGTTCAGGAACTCCTGCAGATACGCGACCGTCGATGCCTTGACCTCGTGGAACGTCGCGAGGTCGGCTTCGGCGTGCAGCAGACGCTGGAGGTCGCCGTTGAAGCGCTTCGTGTTGTCGCGGAACGCCTCGAGATGGCTCTCGACTTCGGCGAGCGTGCTGAACACGCGCCGGTCGGTACCGTCTTCGAGCTGCTTCGCGAGCTCGCCGAGCCGCTCACCCAGCGCTTCGAGCGTCGCGGTCTGGAGGGCGCCGGTCGCGTTGAGCACCTCGTTCGCGCGGACGACACCCGCGTACGCCGCTTCGCCCTGCCGAGTGAGCGAGTACTGGAGATTGCGGCGCTCGTATTCGGACGCCGTCCGGTAGTCGCCCGCGTGGTTCTGGACGACGTCGAGGTGGCCTTGGCTCCTCAGCTGGTCCAGCGCCTTGACCAGGTCTTCGTCGTCGAGAGTCTCCAGCCAGCCGACTTCACGCAGCCTCGTGCGGACGTCGTCGATGCCGAGCGCCGTCACGAGCCGCTCGTTCGCCTCACCGAAGGCGTGCAGGATCGCCAGGGGAAGCCCTGATCTGCTGCCGTCGGTGAAACGGAACAGCTCGGGCGGAACACGGAGCGGATCCATGCGTCCTCCGGCGGATGGTGCGTGGAGCTACACGTTAGGGGGTCACCCAGGCGAGTCCGAACGGACCGTCTTTTTCACGGAGAGTGCTCACGTCGTGAACAGCTCAAGGCGAACCGTGGTCCCGTCGACGGTGACCTTCCGGACCACGCGACGGCCGTCGACGATCCGGTCGTCCTCCGTGACACCAGGCGCGAAGTTCGATGCCTCGAGCAGCTTGGGCACGTCCTCCGCCGGAAGAGTGAGGACGACCTGGTACCTCGAGTCGATACCCCGGTCGTACTTCGTCTCCAGCACCTTCCCGCTCGCCGGCATCGAGATCCCGCCGAACCGGAAGGCGTCCTCAGGTTTCGGGGCATCCGGTGTCGTCGCGCAACCGGCCAGGAGGAGGGCGAGGGCAGCCAGGAGGGTTTTCACCTAGCGTGAGACGCACAGCGGACGTAAGCGTTCCGTCACACCCGGACGGGGATGACAGGCGCGGTCCGGCACGTTGTACTGGATGTCAACGACCAGAGGAGATCAATCGTGACGGAAAAAGCTGTTCTCGCGGGCGGCTGCTTCTGGGGCATGCAGGACCTGTTCCGCCGGCACCCCGGAGTCGTCTCCACCAGGGTCGGCTACACCGGCGGCGACGTGCCGAACGCGACCTACCGCAACCACGGCTCGCACGCCGAAGGCATCGAGATCGTCTTCGACCCGGCGCGGCTCTCGTACCGCCAGATCCTGGAATTCTTCTTCCAGATCCACGACCCGACGACGCGCGACCGCCAGGGCAACGACATCGGCACCAGCTACCGCTCGGCGATCTACTACACCGACGACACGCAGAAGCAGGTCGCCGAACAGACGATCGCCGACGTCGACGCCTCCGGAAAGTGGCCCGGCAAGGTCGTCACCGAGGTCACCCAGGCCGGTGACTTCTGGGAAGCCGAGCCCGAACACCAGGACTACCTGGAGCGCATCCCCAACGGCTACACCTGCCACTACGTGCGGCCGGAATGGCAACTGGGCGAGCGCTGATCGTCGCGCTGCACGTCTCGTCCGTGCACGCCTACGAGGGCCGCCCCTCCTTGGGGGCGCGGCCTGATCCGGTGCCGGTCTCGCGCGACCACGTCGTGGTGCGCGCGGGACTGGGGCTGGTCGGGGACCGGTACTTCAACCACCCCGCGCATCGTTCCGCCGCGGTGACGCTGTTCTCCGCCTCCGTGCCCGGCGACCCCCTGCTGGCCCGGCGGAACATCGTGCTGTCGGGCTTCGACGTGGACGCTCTGCCGCGAGGCGCTGTTGTCACGCTGGACTCCGGCGATGGTCCGGTGCGCTTCGAGGTCCACCGGCCCGCCAACCCCTGCGCCTGGATGGACGTCGTCTACCCTCGCGGGACTTTCGCTGCTTTGCGGGGCCGCGGCGGGAAACGCTGCGTGCCGCTGGACGACGGCGTCTTACGCGTTGGGCCGGTAGAGATCCACTAGGCGAGGCGCTGGTTGACTTCGTCGAGGTCAAAACGCGCGGCGTCGAACTGGCCAGGGTCGTCGAGACCGAGCCAGCCGAGTATGTCCTGGTGTTCCGGGTGTCCGGGCTCGCCGAGGATCTGGATCAACCTCGCGTAACCCCCGGTACCGCCGACGTCCTCCGGCGGGCACGCCGCTTGCCCCGCGATACACCGCGGGTAACGCCCGTCGGACGAGGCGACCGTGGCCTCCTCGATGAGAATCTCGTGGTCCCAGCTGTCGCCGAAGTCGTAGTTGTACTCGAGGCGGCCGCCGGGCTTCACCAGGTCGTCCAGCCGCACTTTCCGCTCGTCGCGGTACTGCAGTTCGGGCTCGGCCTCGCCGTAGTAGGTCTTCCCATCGAGGAAGTAGTGCAGGTGGTAGTTCTCCCAGCCCATCGCGGCCTGGATGACGACGTGCAACCGGTCGAGCGGGATGGCAGCCGGAACCAATACCCGTCGCCACACCGGAAGGCCTTCGATCTCCAGCAAGGTGACCTTCACCTGGTAGATCGGATCGCCTGCTTCCGGCTCGCCCAAGAGCCGTCGCATGCCGAACCGGCCGAGTTCGGTCAGCTCGGCCGATTTGTTCCCGAGGGTCACCGCTCCCAATCGCTGTAGGACCTCGAGCGTCTCCTTGGTGTCGCGGTCATTCGAGCGTCGCAACATCTCGAACTGCAGTTCGGTGAGATCGTCCAAGACCCAAGGCGCGCTGACGACATCCCACACGATCGCGCGCAAGCTCCCGATGCCGACGGCACCGTCGGTGTTGTACAACGCCGCCAACGCGGCGCGGCTGCCGTGCGCGAACTCCGGGCGCAGCAGTGACTCGCCGAATCCCGAGTGCAGGAACGCCTCGCCCAGCTTGTCGAACCCGGTGAACAGCGCGAGCCACAGCTTCTGCGGGTCATCCAGAAGTGCCTGATTCTTCTTCACCTGCACCAGTCGCTGGCCCGTCTTGCGGACCAGCCCCGTCACCTTGGCGCACTCCACGACGAGCATCAGGTTGAGCAGACGCTCGCTCGACCTGGTCCGGTACACGTGGTCGCCGATGCTCTTCTCGAGCACGTCACCGGTCTTCAACAACGGCACCAGTGCTTTGGCGTCAGCCAAGGTGAGACGCCCGGTCTGAGTGAGTTTCCGCCCCGCGCCCACCCATTCGGTGAACGCGCGCACCTGCTCGACCAGTTCGGACTTCACCGCGAGATCCATGCCATCCCTTCCAAGCTTTTCAGGAGTCTAGGTGTAGTGACCCGTGAGGTTGGGGACGCGGCTGGCGGGTGGTTTGCCGTTGAGTGCGGTGTGGCCGCGGTGGTGATTGTAGGTGTGGAGCCAGTCTGGGTAGGCGTCTCGTCGTTCGGTCTCGGAGTGGTAGGGGCGGGCGTAGGCCCATTCCTCGAGGAGGGTGCGGTTGAACCGTTCGACTTTGCCGTTGGTCTGGGGCCGGTAGGGGCGGGTGCGTTTGTGGACGATGTCCGCGTCGCGCAGCGTGTCGCGCCAGAGGCGGGATTTGTAGCAGGCCCCGTTGTCGGTCAGGACCCGTGTGACGGTGATTCCGTTGCTGGTGAAGAAGGTGTGGGCTCGTTGCCAGAACGCGGCCGCGGTTTCTTTCTTCTGGTCGGGCAGGATTTCGCTGTAGGCCAGGCGGGAGTGGTCGTCGACGGCGTTGTGCAGGTAGCTGGACCCGATCCTGGGTTTGCCATCCCGGTAGCGGGCGGTGGTGGTGGCTTTCTTGTGCCGTAGGCCGGTGGCGCGGTCGAGGACCCGGTGCCCGCCGCCGTCGGGGATGTTGCCCAGCTTTTTGATGTCGACGTGGATCAGGTCACCGGGCGCGGGATGTTCGTAGCGGCGGACCGGCTGTGCGGTGGCCCGGTCCAGGTGGGAGAGCCGGGCCAGGCCGTAACGGCGCAGGACCCGGTGCACCGTGGACGGGTTCAGCCCGAGCAGGTAGGCGATCCGGGCCGGCCCCCACCGGCGCAGGACCCGGACCTTGATGATCCGCCGCTCGGTGCGGGCCGGGGTCCGCGACGGGCTGCGGCGCGGACGAGACGAACGATCGACCATCGCGGCTTCGCCGCCCGTGCGGTAGCGGCCGGCCCAGCGTTTCGCCGTGGACACCGCGACCTGGAACCGTTCCGCGGCCCGCCGCAACGGCCATTCATCGTCCACGACACACCGGGCCAGGCGCAGCCTCCCGGCAGGGGTCAACGGTGCGTTAGCGTGAGTCACGAGGGCCTCCAGGAATCCGGGGTAGATGTCGCAATCCACACCGAACCCGGAGGCCCTCCCTCATGCCAAGATCATCCGACTACGTGTCTCCCCGTACCCAACCTCCGTGGTCACTACATCTAGGTTCGCGAATGACCGTTGGCTCGCAACCGCGCGGCGTTGTCGAGAAGGTCGGCAACGGTTCGTCGTGGTGGATCGCTGATGGTCGCGGTTTGCTCGCCACGAAATCGGCGAAGCAGTTCCCTCCGCGCGGCGACGCCGTCCCCTCGAACGACTTGCAGCAGAAGCTCATCCTTGTCGGCGAGCGGCAGATTCGTCATCCAGGCCGCGACCTGGCTGAGGTCATCCGCGAGTAGTGGGCTCGTCTGGGCCGCGCTCGCGAGCAGTTCGTCGTCAAGACGCAGGAAATCGGCAAGCGCCCGTTGCGGTGCGGTGAGTGTGGAGAGACCGGGTGGCACGGGCGGCTCGAGGTCGGCGTCGGCGTCGGGTTCGAAGGCGCATTCGTCTCGCTCCCAGGCGCCATAGCCCGCCAACCAGGCGAGATAGAGGGGCCGGAGATCACCCGCCGCGAGTTCGGCGCGGACTCCGACTGTAGCCGCCAGCCTCGCTTCGGCCTCGTAGTCGAACTCGTCGGGTTCGTCCTCGCTCGTCAGGGAGAGCACGAGGAACTCGTCCGCCGTCCAGGCTGACAAATAGTGGCCGACGCAGTAATCCCTGACCGCGTCGAGGTCCAAGCAGTGGCGTGGCAGGCGGAACATGAGCCTGCGCGTTCCCCAGTCGGCCACATACACGTGCGCGTCGTAGTAGCGCTCCATCAGCTGATCCGGGTCGCCGCTGAAGTCGCCCCAGTGATACTCGTTGACGAAACTGGTGGCGGAGATCCTCGCGCGGGTGGAGAGGGAGCGCACGGCGGCCTGCTGACGTTCGTCCAGCGGCTGGTCGATCGCGAGGAATTCGTAGTACTGGTACTCGCTCATCGCATGCCTCGAGTCAGATACAGGTCACCAAGCCCCGCTTTGATCCGCTCCGCCGTCATACCGTTTCGCCGCTGGTGGACGTACTGCGCCGCGGCGAGCGGCGCCAAGATCGCGTCGGCCCGGAAGTGCGCGTCGGCGCCCGGGTCGATCTCGCCGATCAACGTGACCAGGTGACTGTGGTGCAGCCGGTACGCGCCGGTCACGAACCGCGCCATCGGCGTCTCCGTCTCCGCGACCATGAGCAACTCGCCATGCGTCTCAAGCCTATCGACGTACGCGTCCATAAATGCCCTGAGCCTGTGGGTTGCTGGCGCTCCTGGCCCGAGCGGTGGCGGCCCGCTGATGAACGCCTCCTGGAACTCGCGCTCGTTCTCGTCGAGTAACGCCTGCGCCAACGCGCCCTTGTCCGGGAACCGCCGATACACGGTCCCGATCCCGACGCCCGCCTCTGCCGCGACCTCGTCCAACGCGAGCCCGTCGATCCCTTTGGCCGCCACAAGCCTGGCCGCCGCGCGGACGATCTTCTGCCGGTTGCGAGCCGCGTCCGCCCGCTCTGGAGTCCCGGCTCCTGCGATGGGAAGCACTCAGTGAGCCTAGCCGGTGGACAAGTGGAACTTTCTCCAGTTAACTACGTGGAGAAACTTCCACTTAAGGAGACTTGGATGTCCGTCGAACACTTCACGAGCGATGACGCTTCGACCTGGTTCCAACGCCTCGACCAGCAGATCTTCTTAGCCGACGTCCTCTCGCAAGACAGCGGCGCGGCAATGTCCGTCGGCTTCGCCCGCTACGGGAAGGGCGAGAAGAACCCGTGGAAGATGACCTATGACGAGGCCCTCGTCATCACTTCCGGCACATTCACCGTCGAAGGCCCCTCGGAGTCGGTGACGGCTCGGGCCGGCGAGGTGATCTACCTGCGGGCAGGGACCGAGGTGGTCTACGTGGCCGATGAGGACGCGGAACTGGTCTATGTCACCTATCCGCATTGGCTGACCGCCACGGAGTCGTCCGTTGAAGCTCATCGCCTCAATGACTTCCATGAGGCCTGAGGTTCGAAAAACGTAGTATCACGGGGCCCTGAATGCGAATTCCAGGGGCCTCGTGCTCTCTGGTGTGATTCCTGGCGGAATTGCTATCCTGCCCCGTACTTTGCTCGCGAAGATCGCCGGAGGGGTTCGGAATGGGGCGGAAGAAACCAAACGTGACCGGTCCTCCTCCGTGGACCCAACGCGACGAGGTATTGCGGTATACCTGCTATCTCGCGGCCATGGTCGCGGGCGGGCACGACCTCAGCCAGACTCCGGAAGTGCTCGCCCCCTTTCCGACGGTCAACGCCGATGACGAACGGCTGTGGGCGGTAGGGCAATTCATTCTGTCCGACTTTCGAGCGCTGGGGGACGGGAGCTGGCAAGTCAATACGCCGATGGTCTTCGGTACTGGAGCGGTGGGGCTGGGTTTGGTCGCCGGCTCGCTGATCGGCGGAGCCGTCGCCAAGTCTCGGGCACGCACTGCCGCGCAGGCGGCTGCCATGCCTCGATGGGTGCCGATAGTCCGAGGTTCCCTCTATGCCAGCAGCTACGGCTTCTACATGTACACGCCGCAGGTGCTCAGGTGGCACTGGAGCGCTATCACCGCGGCGAGCATCGTGGCCCCCGCGACTTTGCATTTCACCGGGGAGAGCGTCGACGGCCCCATTTCGCGGCTTTTGCAGTCGGACTATGCGGAACTGTTGTTCGTCACCTGGGCGCTCGACCAGCATCCGCGGCATCCGCAACTGGTGACGGGTGGCTGGTTACCGCAAGGCTGGCTCCAGCACGCTGCTGCTCATGACAGGCAACCTGATGCGGCACCCGGGCTTCTGCCTGCCTTGCCGTCAGCGGTGACGGACTGAATCGCCCCTTCGCTTTTTGCTTGAACCTCCCAAACGAGACAAGTAGCCTCAAATCGAGGGGGAGGGGTAAATGACGGGGTTCGAAGCTGATCCGAAAACCCTGCGTGCCGCAGCCGATCAGGCGAAGCGGGCCGCGGGAATCGTACGCGAGCTGGATCTGGAGCGGGTGGCGGCGCTTTCGAGTGCATTGACCGGCACGGAGTCCGCGAAGACCGCCGCCGAGCTCGGTCCGCACTGGGGGAACGCCACCGGCACCTGGGCCAAGGGGGTCGACTCTTATGCGGACTCGCTGACCACCGCCGCCACCGCATACCGAGCTCGGGACGACGCCGGTGAGCAGGTATTCGGCGGGGCGGGTGGCGGCTGATGGTCACGTGGGCCGATGTCAGGCAGTGGCAGCCGGACGGGATAGGGCAGATCGGTGACCACCTGGCCGCGCAGAACCGTCAGGTGCTCGGTTTGCAGGACGAGATCGACGGCGCCAAGCCTGCCGGCTGGACCGGGGAAGCAGCGGACGCGGCGGTCGAGAATCTTCGAGCCCGATCCCAGGAACTCGAGGATCTCGCCGCGCGGTTGTCCGCGGCCGTGAAGATCATCGATGACACCGAACAGGCCGTGCGTGACTTGGTGCGCGGTATCGAGGCGACAGAGGACTTCGCCGCCAAGAACGGCTTCCGGATCGACAATGGCAAGGTCGTCGAAACCGAAAACGCCAGTGGCTTCCTCTCCAGCGTGCTCTTGCAAGTCGAGGTGGAAAGCATCTTGGCTCGCGCCGGCGCAATCGACACCGAACTGAACTCCGTACTCGAACGTATTCTCGCCGGCGAGATCGGGGACGCGGGCGCGACGACGCTGGCGGCCGCCGCCGCGGCAGGCGAAGACCGCATCGCCGATGAACGGCGACACCGCGATCTCCTGGCGAAATACCAAGTCAAGACGGACGGCACGACTGTCTGGCCGAGCGGCCTGACCGGCTGGATCGCGGAACGGGCGGGTTTCACGAAGGAGAAGATCACTCAGTCCGAAGCCAAGTTGCTCGACGATCTGCAGATGCGAAAGGGATTGCTCGGACTCAAGGAGTTCGCTGACATCCGGCAAGACGCCTTGCACGTCGCCGAGGGCAAGTTCGAGGGCAAAGGCTTGACCGACGGACACGCCGACGCTTTCCGCCATGCCTACTGGAACGCGATGATGACGCAGCGGTACGGAGAGGAATGGGCCCGCGACTTCGCCACGGCGCACGAACGGAACCCCACGAGCCATCACGTCCCAGTGGCCATGGACCTGCACAACAACGAAGTCGGCCGCTCGATCGCTCGCGCCAACCCGGACGCCAGCCCCGAGGAGTTGGCGAACCTGGTCGAACAAGCGGTCAAGGACGGCAAAATGGTGGTCATCGACAAGAACGACACACTGGTATCGTCCAACGAACCGCCTCCCGGCGAGACCCGCGAAACCAAGAACAACCCTTGGCCCACGGACAATCCGGGGCGCAATGACGACCACGACCCCGGCGACCCGTCGGCGACTCCGGACCAATACTGACCATGCGCTTGATAGTGACTCTGCTCGCCCTCCTCGCCCTCGTGGCGGGTTGCGGCCCGGGCACCCCGGGAGTGACAGTGGAATTCGACGAAGGTCTCGAAAAAACGATCACCGAGCTCGCCCGTTCAGGCGGCTCGCGTCCGCTCAAGGAACTGGCGCCCGGCGACTGGACGTCAGTGCAGGTCATCATCGGCCCCGCTTCAGGCGCGCGGATCGAACGCGAACTCGGCAGGCCCGCCGCGGTCGAAGGCGACGGCACCCACAGCGGCGACTACGTCCAGGATGGCAATCTGCTGGTGTTCGACCGTGACGGCGCCACCACTCGGATGGTCAGTCTCGGCACGGTCGCTGCCCTTGGTGAGGGGAAGTACCGTGCCGACGTGGTGCTGCAGTCGCGGGGTGGTGCCATCACGATGACGGACCCGGACGGGCGCCCGGCAGGCGGCTGATCAGAGCGCGTCAGGGTTTCGGAAGCCAAACCGCGACTTCGGACAGTGCATCGAGAACGGTATTGTCGAGGTGGCCGTTCATGATCTCCGCTTCTGCCACAGTCACTACGCGGCCGTCTCGACGGGAGTCGAAGTGGTGTCCGGTGAAGCGGACGTTGGCCAGGTCCAGCGCTGTGCCGGCCAGCGGTTTTATGTCGCCGTTTCCATGAACCCTTTCTACTCGCTCGAAGGCCGTCGCGTCGGCACGGTCGCGAAAGGAGACCCAGGCGACCGAGATCGCCGCGGTGTTGCTGCGGTCATCGCCGATCACCAGCAGAGATCGGACGAGCGACTCGCATGGTATGCGCAGGAAGAATTCCCGGATCTGGTCAGTGGACGCGGCAAGGCATTTGGCATCGCTCTTCAGGTTTTTCTTGATGGAGCGCAAGTCCAGGCGGTTCCACGCCTCGTCCGCTTTGCCCTTCTTGGCGGACTTCTTGCCTTCATTCTTGCGAGTGTTCAGATCGCGTGACAGGGCGCTGTCGACTGCGGAACCGTTACCGGAAGTTCCGCCGCCGGTGCTCATCGCTCCGGTGGTGCCGTCCGCGACCACGAGAACGAATGCGGCCGCCACGACAAGCGTTCCCGCGCCCTTGCCTTCTCCTGGATCCGAACCGCCGCCCGCCCCGCCGATTCGTCGGCCCACTGTTCCAACCTCCGCGACCATGGTGACGTTCCCGGAAAGGAGGCTACGTAAGGTGAAGCCGTCTGGCTGCCGCCGATCGGGCAATCAGTTCCGCTTCAGCGCGGTCGGTGGAGCCCATCTCTGGAGTTTTTGCCAAGGCGCCGACTGGTGCGAACGCAGCAATGGCGGTGTCGATCGCGCCATGATCTCGACAGACATGGCACGACCATCGCAGGTGTTCGGTGTTCGGTGTTCGCTAAAGCAGGACGCCGAATGGTGGATGCAGAAACTGCTGGAATCTGTCTTCAGAGGACAACTCGTTCGTACAAAACATCTTCAGCCCGGAGAAGCTCGCGTTCGACAGCTTCGGTCAGGCTCCGGTTGTCGATGAACACCCCGAACTCGATGTTGCCGTGTTCGGCACTCCATGAGAAATTCGCGCTGGTCACCAGCAGGAAACGGTGATCGACGGCCAGAAACTTCGCGTGGTTGCGAGCCTGGCTTCCGTCAAACGTCTTGGTGCGTAGCACGGTGGCTTTTCGCAGGTGAGCTGCGACTTCCGAGGTGGTCGGGGATCCAGCACGGGAACCCCGATCTGCGGCGACGGTGTCGAGATAGACCCGTACGGATATTTCAGGTCTCTTTGCCGCTTCGCCCAGTGCTGTCCAGAGCCCGGACGTTCGCTGAAAGTTGAATGTCGAACAGGTGACAGACTCGCGTGCGTTGTCCACCAGGTGCGTTACCGAGCTGGTCAATGGGCCGGTTTGCGCCAAGTGTCCAGGCATAGTCCACAGTGGGTCAATGGATGTTGTGAAGGACCGTGCGCCTTCCACCGCGCGCAGCAAGGCGGTGACGTGGCCGCGGACTGCGGGCCATGGCCCGGTCTGGTCGATCAGCTCCCTGATTTGTGGACGCCGACCCGCGGCGACGGCCTGGAGCGCGACCGTCAGCGTGTCGCCATCAAGCAACCGGTCGGCTACGTCTTTGGCTTCGGTACCGGTGAGGAGCCTGCCGAGCGCCCAGGCCGCATTGGCGTCAATCGCCACGTTGGAAGAAGCCCAGCTTGCTCCCCGGCAGATCGAGCAGGAACCGTCGGTCGAGGAATCTGTTGGCCCGCTCGCACGAGGTCTCCGACGCCATCACACAGCAGTGGCAAGCGGCACCGTGCAGGAAGTCTTCGGGGTCTTTCGGTGTTCGCATTGCGCAGACCGGGTCCGAAGAACATCGGGCAGCTCGAGAAAGAGCCGATGAGACGACGCGTTTCAGCCGGTCGGGTTCGCTAAGTTGCACAAGTCCGCCGAGAGTACCGTCGCTGTCCGCCGCCGTAGTGCAGATGAGCATGCCTGCTGCCGCCTCCCGGCCCTCGGCTTGGGGCCAGGCGTAGAGGCGTTCGCTCAGGCTCGCCGCCGAGTACCCGCAGGTCATCGCCAGCTCGCGGATCAATACGTGCGCGAAGGTGTGGATTAGCCAGTAGCGCGGGGGCTTCAATCGGGTATCGGCATCGACGTCTTTTGCTGTTTCGGAGAACCGGCCGCCGAAGTTGCGCTTGTGCGCCTCACGGTGAGCCCGCCACAAAGGATCGGTGAGGACTCGTCCTTCCCATGCGGCGACCTTGTCCTCTTCGAGCTGGATAAAGATGCCTTCGCCGCGATCTTCCGTAGCTACAGTCCAGGCGGGCCGGGGCGATCGAGCGAGCGGGGCCAGCCGTTGTGGCAGGTCGCCGACCCGGTCCATGTCGTCGATGCGGGTGTAGCCGACCAGCGCGTTGACCTTACGAAGTCGCTCCACAGCCAGCACTCGGGAGATCTCCGGGCGCAGATCGGCGTGTCGGTTCCGCTTGGAGAGGGTCAGCCCGCTGACCGGGTCCCCGACGTGGTCCCATTGTGGGTCCTTCAGGAGGTAACGCCATTCCGGCACGAGCAGGCTTACCGGGTCCCAGTCACGGAGGAAGGCTTGCTGGTCCTCCACAGAAGCTGGCGGCTCCGCCGCAGCGTCGACCGCGCTGGCCAGCTCGGTGTCGGACAACGCCTCGACGTGTACCTTGTCGTCGAGTAGATCCTTGAGCATGTCGAGGTTGTTGCGATACTTGGCCAGCTTGTCGCCGAGCGCGACTCGGATCTGGTTGACTAGCTCGCCAGCTGTCTCTTCGGCGGATTCGGGCATCACGATGATCGACTGCGTGGCCGGGAACCACAGGTTCGATGCGCCAACGAGCATGAGCCGAGTGTCGATGCCGCAGCGCTCAAACGCGTCCAGGTGTGGGTGCCGGCCACGGCACTTCGGAAGCTTTGCTTTTCCCGCTTCACCTTGCGCCTCGTTCATCGGCCGTCGCAACCCGCATGAGGAGCATCCGATCGTCGCGGTTGCGCCTTTCCCGGCTGTCCGGTCGATCATTTTCAACGCGGGGATCTGCGCCTCGGCGCAGGGTTTCCCGTGGTGGACCCACAGTTCGTAGGGAAACTCGTCGAGGTGCCCGTTGACGCATGCAAGCAGGTACCGGGCGGGGACCGCGGTGCGTCGAGTCGCTTTGCGGGTCTTGTCGCCACTACGACCGGTGCACTTTCCATGTTCGAAGCAAGCAAGGTCGGTGCGGAAGGGATGAGTGTTGTGGTAGTCGAATTGCGAAAGGCTGCCGAGCATGTCGCACCCCGTGCAGCGCAGCCACTGCGGGAACACCCGCGCAGGTACGCCGAGGTCGTTGCCCTCGCTGGACATGCTGATCTTCTTTGCTTGCCAGGGATGAGGGCGAAGCTGTACGTCGCGGGAATTCAGCATCTTGCCGACGACCTCACGCAGCCTCGGCGCCCGAATTTGCGGGGGAGTGCCGTCGCGTCGATTCCAGATGCGTTCCCAGTCGTCCAGCCCGGTGGGCATGACCGTGAACTGGGGAAGGTCCATAATGGCGCCCGGGCCGTAGGTGTAAAGCAGCGAAGAAGGACGCCCCGAGCCGACCTTGGCGCGGTTGCGCTTTCTGCCTTTCTCCTCCTCGGCGTCCGCATCACCCAGCGGATCGACGACGTTGGTGTCGTCGTGGACGAAACGGGTCACGAAGTCTCCTCAGGCAGTTCCCACTTCGGAGCGCCGGGCGGCGCGATGTAAACCAAGTTCTCTTTGATGGGGCTGACCAGCAGGTTGATCTCCGGCTGGACTTCGCGCATCGAGTTGGCTACGACGAAAGGCGCACTGTCCCTGCTGTCGGCCAGCGATCGGGCGTTCTCCGCGCTGATCATGAGCGGCCGGTGGAGCCCGTCATCGGTGACCCGTTCGTACACCAGCGACAATCTTTGGTCCGCCAGGTGCTTATGCCGCTTGCTCCACTGGTCCAGCCGATTGGACAGGCGTTGTCGTGCCCGGTCGGCCGCTTCCTCATCCGACGACGCGCGCCGCACCCGGCGGACCAGCGCGTCGATTAGTTCGACCGTGAAGTCGCGTTCCGCTTCGATCCGATTTGCCCCGTCTTCGGGGGAAAGTCCCTGCGCCTGTGCGGCTTGGAGAACACGCGCGGCGCTGACCAGTACGCCGTCCAATCCGCGCTCCATCGACGTCACCGAGAACGGGGTCACCGATAGGGCCTCGACCTGCGCATAAAACGTCTCGTGGTAGTGGCGGAACTGCTCGAAATGGGCCAGGTCGCGAGGACGGGCCCAGTTGCCGAGTGACACAACCAGGCCGGGACGGTCCGCGTCACGGCCGACCCGGGAGGACGCCTGGATGTACTCGGCGGTGTTCTTCGGCTGACCGACGACCAGCATTAACCCGAGCCGGGTGACGTCGACGCCGACCTGGAGCATCGAGGTGGCGAGCACGGCGTCGTACGGGCTCACTTCCCGGGACGGTACTGGCTTCTTCGCTTGGCGCAACGCGTGATGTGTTCGTTTTGCGGCGGTCGAGTCGAAGTCCGGGTCGAACGGCACCGCCATCTGGTCCAGCGTTGCGGTGATGTCCGCGCTGGCCACGCGCGAGGTGAGTTCGGCGACGTGCAGGGCACCGAAGTTCGTGCCGGTCCGGCGAGGCAGCAGGGACCAGGGCCGTCGTTTGGCGAGCGCAGTCTGGATGTCATCGCCCATGTACCTGGCCATGCCGGCCAGCTCGCGGGTTGCGCTGAAATAGCCGACGAGGGAGAGATATGGGTCGGCGGCCGCACCGCTGCGGTCCAGCAGTAGCTGCCCGGCCGCCATCAGGACTTCGGCGACCCGAATCTCCGCGGTGGTGAGGCGGACTCCGGTCGTGCTCAACCCGACGTAGCAACGGCCAGGGAACTCTTCGGAGACCGGTGCCTCCTTGGCAAAGAAGGTCTTGCCCGCATCGAGTACCTGTGGCGGGAAGATGGTCACGTAGCGGCCGTACAGAGCTTTCACCTGATCTGACGCGTTCCGTGCTGTCGCTGTGGACGCGACAACCAGCGGCCGGACGGGCCTGCCATCCGACGTCTGCCACGCGGTCATCACATCGATTGCGACCTCGAACAGTCCCACCGTTGTGCCCAGTGCGCCCGTGATGAGGTGCAGCTCGTCCTGGATGATCAGGTCCGGCGGGCGGAGTCGGCCGGTCGGGCGAACTGCGGCAGCAGGTAGGAGACCGTCCTTTGTGGCTGGATGCTTGCTGCCGTCCTTGATATCGCAATGCTTGTAGTCGGGGTGCACGAAACCGTGGCGCTCGCAGCGCCTGGACACGTAACCGAACAACGAAGCTGCTTCGCCTTCACGCGCCAGACGGGCGAACTTGTCGACCGTGGCGATGACGAACGCGGGGGCAAGTCGGTAGATCTCTTCGTCGACGGTCAGCACCGGTAAACCCTCGCCCGCCGCGCCGCCTTGAGCGAACGGGCATCCCGCCAGGTCATCTCCGCAATATACGTAGACCCGTCGCTTCCCGGGTTCGGGCCGGACATCCCGAGCGCTGATCTTGCTTCCGCACCACGGGCAGCGTTGGATTTGCAACACGGTCAGCCGGTAGCCGCTGCCCGCGTTGACCTTCTTGAGCTGAGCGTCGGCCTCGTCGAATCGCTTCGGGCTCACGTCGGTCCCAACCCAAAGGCCGATCCGGAACGGCTCGGTGCCCCACGTGGCTTGATCCTTGATCCGTGCCACTTCGGCCGCGCACATCAACGCGGTCGCCCGCTGGAACTGCTGCGCGGTGAGCAGTCGCAGCGTGTAGCGCATCAGCACCGCCACGCCCGAGCTGCCGTCCAGCGGACCGTCCGAAGTGGACACGATGCCCTGACGGCGCCGAACAGCGAAGGTGTATGCGGCAAGACCGAGGTACGCCTCCGTTTTACCGCCGCCGGTGGGGAAGAACAGCAGTTGTGCCTTGGCGAGATCGCCGGATCGCTGGGCAGCGGCGGGATCGGTCAGCAACGGCAGTTGCATCAGGATGAATGCGAGCTGGAACGTCCTCCAGGAGTGGGCCTCCACTCCCTTGTCTTCGAGGATCGTCGAGCGGGCCTGGTCGATGCTCAGCTTCGGGTTCGCCGTGCGTAGTTCCGCCACCTGCGACTGGATGCGCTGGTCGGCCATCACCTGGTTCATGAATCGGAAACAGCGCAACGCTTCGTCGTCGGTGAGCAGGTGCTCAAGCCCAGCGGCGAGTTGTTGCTGAACCTTGCGAGCTTCCTCGACCGCGTCCTCGCCCTCGCGGCGCAGATGCTCGGGCAGCGTCTCAGCTTCCTGCTGCTGGAGGTCTAACCAGGACGTGTACTTCGCGACGATGGGCGTCAAGCCGGCCCGGAGCTGCTTCGGGCTCGCGGTGTGCAGAACGGTCATGTCGAGCAGCGCATCGCTGATTTCCTCGGCCGTGGTCTGCGGCGTCTGGGACGTGGGTAGCCAGGTTGTGCGGATCTCGCTGGCTCGACGCGCGCCGTCAGCGACAGTCCAGTCCACTGAACAGGTGCGTCCGTGGGCGAACTCCAGCCGGTCTCGATACTGGAGTTGTAACCGCCGCAGCTCGTCGTCCGCTTGCGGCCGGGTGTCCTCACGCACATCGGTGACCGGGAGGAATACCGCTTCGCCACCGGCCTTGATGACCAGCTTCGTTTGATAGAGCCAGGCATTGACGGGGATCTTGCGTGGTGTCTCACGATCGTTGCATAGGGCGACTTCGATCAGGCGGCAGCCGCGTTCAGGGTCGTCCTGCCGATCGATCCGGAGGACGACCTGGTCCTTGAGCTGGATCGTTGTGGTTTCCCCGGATACGAGTTCGTCGACGGTGACGGTCTTGACGATCTCGATCGGAGTGCGCTGGTAGCGCCGGATCCGTGGTGCGTCCTCGCTCTTCTGCTTGACCGGCTCGTACAGCCCCCAGGATGTCGTCACAGTGAACTCGGCCAGATCGGCGGGGACCTGGCAGCGCAGTCCCATCGACGCGGGGATCATCAGCCCGCGCTTCTGCGGCTCGTCCTCGACGTTGTCGTCGTCGGCGCCCGCACCGCTCTCGTCGACGGCAGTGACCGGTACGCCGCGGCTTTCCTTGGCGTCGATGGCATCCCCAATGTCGGTCGCGGCCTCGTCGTCGTTGACGCCCGTCGGATCGATCTTGTCGGACTTAAGCTTCGCCGGTGCGATCCGGCCGATGAGGTAGGCCGAATCCGGCACGCCGTCCAAGATTTCGTTGCGGCCGTTGGCCGGGCCGAGCAGCTCCCGCTCGAGGATGTCGACGAGGTTCTCCCTCGCCGTCCAGGACCGTCCGTCCGGCTCGTGCGTCAGGCGGTACTCCGGCTGTTTGTCGTGGGGACTCGTCATTCTTCATCCTCTTCGGGCTCGGCCTGTGGCGCTTCACCTTGAGCCGCGGCCCGGCGGTGGTTTTCCTCGAGGAGGCGATGCAAGATTTCGTTGCGCGATGTCAAATCCACGGTAAAACGGGTAAGATTATTACGTTCACGAAAGTCGTATGTCGGCTCAATGTCTTCCCAGCCAAATAGGGAGAGAGTCGTGGAATCTAATTCAACAAACAACTCTCGAAGCTTATTGATGTCGGAGCTGTGATTTCTAGCGTCGTTGAAAGCATTCATTGTAGGACGGAGCCCTCGAAGCCTTCGGCATTGATTCTCGAGCTCTGCCTCGAATTGTTCAACTGGGTCAGTATTGAAACCCTTGGTCATCCAAGGAAATGTATTAGAGAGTCTGCGGGGAGCGTAGCTCGGATCGTCTCGTGTCGTGGCGCCGTAGCTGAGTGCCCAATGGTAGTGAAGGCTCGATGCTACCTGTGCATAAATGGACCAATCGGCGGTCGGAAATACGATAACGCCCATATCTACTCTTGTGTGCGCCGGAATCCAGCGCGGCATCAGCAGGTTACTGGTTCGTGGAATGCCAATTGCGCGTTCCAAACCTTGAAGTTCCTTGTATAGCGCGTCTGCCGAGCGTTCAAAGTCCCACCATTGCATGGTTGATGCTTTTGTTGTGGGCTTCTCGCGCCAGGGTCGCTGATTCGTTTCAAGGTGTAGCCAAAGGGCGCCCGATTCGCGAGCTTCGCTTTCAGGTAGGCCATCGATATCGATCAGATACTCTTCAGGGCTTGTTGGATCGCCTGTTGAAAGATCGGCCGCTCGAATGTAGGGAAACAATTTTGAAGCCAGATTAGGCTGTCCCTTTATCCATTCTTGTGCGCGATGGGCGGGAATGCGGAAACCGTCACCGTTGGGGTAGGTTCCAACGTAGGCGCGCACAGGAAGATGTCCCGCTGGCTGCATCGGATCGCCGATGACTACTTTACTTTCGGTGGCTACACTTTTCTTGGTTACCCAGATCTTGGCCACTGATACAGAGGCGCCCCGTGGCCCCCAGTCGAAGGTGTCGGATAAGCGAACGAGAGTTGCCTCGCTTGAAAGCACCTGATCAAGTCCAACAGTCTTGGTGTGCGACTGCATAATAGACTTGGTAACGACAATCCCAATTACTCCATTGTTGGAAATTAGGGAGGCTTGTCGCAGCAGAAAATAGGCGGCAAGGTCAGCGTCTCCCGAGACGCCCATGGCAAGAGTGTTTTGAAGAAAGTTGCGATAGTTCTTTCCGTATGCAGTTGTGATCTTCTTGCTGTGAAGGAATGCAGGGTTGCCCACTACTGCGTCAAATCCTCCGCGTTCCATGACGTCCGGCACCGCTAGCACCCAATGCAATGGCCGCCAACGCTCATAGTCCGTTTCGGCAGTCGGTGTGAGCCCTGCATCGAGGATGCCATCCAGCATGGTTCGGTCCGACTTGCTGTGTGCCAACCCGAGTGCAACGCTGAGATCGACGTACTCGGCATTCAGCTTCTTTCCCGGTTTCCCGCCGTGCCTGAGTCCTGCGGCGACCACCGCATCGCCGACCTCTGTCAGTTCCGCGATCAACGTGCGGTACTCACGCCACTGTCGGCGCTTTGTCGTCGCCGATCGTTGCGGGTCGGTGTTGTCTACTTCGGTGGCGAGCCTGCGACGCAAGGCAACAGCTTTATGCAGTGTGCCGTCGACGTCTGGTTGGAACAGGGGCGGTTGTGATACGGCACCAGGGTTGATGTGCTGGTACTTGAGCTGTCGTTCATCGGTGAGCCCAAGTAGCGAGTTGCCGTGCAGGATCTTGTCGTCTACGAAAGAGAACGGCAGCTTCGGGTCGAGTGACACCAGCCACAGCGACAGCTTGCACATCTCCACCGCCATGCCGTTGATATCTGCCCCGTAAAGACAGCTGGCCACGACCTCTCGGATGGCATGTGTTATCTGTTCGTGCGGCGTGCCGATGGCTTCACCCTGACGCTGCCGTGCCTCGACGAGCCGTTCCGCGAGGTAGCGGGCGGCTGCGACGAGGAATGCGCCCGATCCGCAGGCGATGTCGGCGACTTTCAGCTCCAGAATCCGGTCCGAAGACACCGGCACCCATCCGTCGACCTGCTGATACGGCCCCGGGTCGAAGACGAGAGGTTCCAGCGCATGGAGGACGACCTCTTCTGCGAGGGAACGCGGTGTGTAGTGCGCGCCTGCCCACGCACGCGATGGCGTCTCGATGACGATCACACCGCCGGGCACGACAACCAGCGGGCGGTTGCGCAGGTCGCGGCGAATGATTCCGACGAACGGGCGCAAACGGTCGCGCAGGTCGACGTCAGCCGTGACCGCGCGTAGCGCGCGTTCGGCGTCCTCGACTTCGTCATTGGCGCGGATGGCTTGCATAAGAGCTGTCTTGCTCGGCGGCGTTGCAGCGGGCTGATTCTCTTTAGACCATGCCAGAATCCCGTCAGCACGAGCAGGGTCTGTCGGCTTGGCGCTGAAGAGTTCTTCGAGAGTGGCGAGCGGGATCTCCGGCTCTTCGCCTGCCTTGCCGATCAGTCCGACCGTCACCTCATCGACCTCTATGCAGGTGTAGCCGAGCAGACCCTCGTAGATGTAGCCGATCTGCTCGACATCGACGTCCCGGAACGAGATCCGACGCGCCGGCTGTCCAGGCAGCTTCGCGACCTGTACAGCCTTCAGGACTTCGAGCATTGCCCGGTCGCTGACAGTTATCGCCAGCGTGGCACGTTCACCGCGCGCCGTAAGGAACGGGAAGCGGGCGGGGTCGAACAGCGAACCACCGTACGAAGGCAACCGCAGGTCTTCGAATGATGCGCCCTGGTAGAGGGCTTGCGATGTCGCCAACAGCCGGTGCCAGGTTAGATGTGTACTGTCGAGAGCCTCGCTGCCCTCTTCCTGCGCCCGGGCTTCCAGGGCGTCCAGCTCGTCGGTGATCCCGTAGCCCATAGCGAACAGCCTGCTTTGAGGAAGCAGGCCGCGCTCCTCGGCGAACAGTAGGAACACCACTCGCATCATGACAGTGACGGCGGCTTCGTAGACATCCGACCGCTTGGCGGGCAACGGGTCCGTGACCGTGGTCAGGGCTGCTTCGGAGAGAGCCTGCACCAGCAGTTCGACGGCTCGCCGAACCTGCGTGCCCAGTGCTTCGGTGATCTCCTCAGCGGCGGCGACCGACTCCTTGAACAGTTCTGTCAGGCGGTCCTCGGGTTTGCCGCCGACGAGGCCGCGGCGTTGGAGCAGCTCGATGAACGCGTTGCGGGTCTGCGGCTCCTCGATCCACGTCTGTGCGTCGACGATGCCAGAGGCCACCATGGTCTGCTCGCGGGCACTGACGATTGCCCACCAGCGCCCGTCGGTGACCACCCCGACCGGGACTTTGCCAGCTCGGAGAAGCTCTTCCATGCGATCAATCGCGCTAGCGGCCCAGCCGTCGTCGATCGGGTCGCGCAGCGAATCGACCGGATCGACGACGAGTACGAGTGCGCCGGTCGTGTCACTGTGTACGAGTGCGCCTGTCGGCCTGATCGTGACTGCGTGGTTGGGAGAGCGGACTTCGTGCCCGGCCGCCGCCGTCGTGTAGAGATGGCCCCAGCCGACCACGTCATGCAGAACGACGTCCACCCAGGCGTCTCGTGCCTCGCGGTAGAACTCGGTCGCGGCCTGATCGTCCCTCCGTCGATCCCAGTTTTCCCAGGCTTTTTCGAAGGCGGGCTTCGCGTCCTTCAGTGCCGCGAGCGCATCCGCGTCGGGTTGCGGCATACCCTGTGGCCACACGCGCTTGAGCGTCGGCACCGCCAGGAACGGCCCGTCGGCGTCGACTAGCTCTAGCCAGCCACGGTGCAGATCGTTGGCCGACGGCACGAATTTCCGGCTCATGCGCCCACACTCCCGGCTTCGGCGTCGGCAGGGGTCAGCGCGAACACCACGGCCGCGGCGGATACGTGGGGCTTGATGTCGCGGTAGCGCTCGTCGATCGCGGTGATCTCTCGCTGTTCCTCGTCGTCGAGGCCAGCCAGCCGGTCTTCCATGGTTCGCAGATCACGGCGCCGTTGGGCCTGCTGATCGTCGGTGAACAGCTGTTCCTCCTGCTCTTGGATATCGCGCGTGAGACGGTCGCGGGACTCGCGTAAGTTGACCCGGAACGCGTCGAAGATCTCCCGTGCCCTGACGATGTCGGTGTCCCGCCTCGTCTCCAGCGCCTCGGTGACCTTGTCCTGGCGAGACTCGGCCTTGCGTGCCATGGCGGTCAGCAGCCGGGCCCGTAGCCGGGAGTCTTCCGCGTTCCAGTCTGCCGCGAGCGAAGCGCGCACGTCCCTTCCCGCCAACACGAGGTTCTCGGCGTCGAGGGCTTCGTCGAGGACCTGTTCGACCTTCGCCTCCGCCATTGCCTGGCCACGCACGCGGATACCGGTGAGGAACACCTCCTCGTGGAGCCGCACCCCGCCACGACCGACCAAGACCAGGCGGGACACTGCCGCGACACAGGACTGCGGCAGGTCGTCGACGATGACCGCGGTCACGCGATTGACCGGCGCGTCCACACTGAACAACGCACTACGCAATACCCGCGTCGACCTTTGCATGAGGGCGTGGCCGAGGTGGACATGCACCAGGCCGCTAATGCCGGTGGCCCGGTCGTCGAACGTGATCGGCCGCAGGACGCCTGGATCTAGCCTGGTGTCCAGGCCCCGGAGTGCGGGTTGCCAGGCTGAGCCGAGACCCGGCACGGCGAACACCTGGGCGTCGGTGTCCTCATGGCCTACTTCCGTCAATGGTGGCTGTGCGGTCAGCGTCAACGCCGCGTCGACAACCCGCCGGGCGTTGCCGGACGTCAGATGCATCTCAATTTTGCGCTCGCCGTAAGTGTTCGACAGTTCGGTGAGCCTGCGATTGAGCTCCATGCCGCCGGCAAGTGCACGAGTGATGATCGCGTTGCCATCATCGGGTGCGGACGGCTTGGTCTTGCGCACGCTGGCCTTGGGGCTGAAGTGATTTTGCACGGTGACGTCGATGACTTGGTTCACCGAGCCTAGATCATGGGCGACGTTGCCGACCTTCTCCGCAATGCGGCGCATGAAGTCCATGTCGGCGGCGTAGGTAGTGGACGTCGAGACTGGGGCGAAGTGGTAGATCTCCGGCGTTTCCAGCTGGCCGTATCGGTCGATGCGGCCGATACGCTGCTCGAGTCGAGAGGGGTTGAATGGAATGTCGAAGTTGACCAGCCGATGGCAATATGTCTGTAGGTCGATTCCTTCGCCTGCGGAGTCCGTGGCCAGTAATATCCGCACCGGATACTTGGCAGGATCCTCTGTGAACTGCGCACGGATCTTTTCGCGTTCCTCAGTCGGCGTCGACCCCTGGATCGTGGCCAGCACGTCCTGGTATCCGCGCTGCAGGAGAACCCGCTCGATCCAGTCCAACGTGGCCGAGTATTCGGTGAACACCACAACTCGCTCGTTGTTCCAGCGTTTGCCGTCCGGGCGGCAAATCGCGTCGAGGAACTTGATCAGCGCGGTGAGGCGAGTGTCCGGTCGGTTCTGGTAGCCGCTACCCCAGTCGATCAGCGCTTTGATCTCTCGATCTGTGCCTGCGCGGAGAGGATTGGAGCCCTTGCTCTGCCTCAGCGCTGTGAACTCGGGGTGTTCAGCGTCGCCTTCCTCTTCGTCGGACTGGCCGCTGCCCAGGACCTCCTCGTAGTAGTCGCCCTCGTCGTCCAGCTCGAGCTGTCGACCCGTGGCGGCCGCCTGTTCGTACAGATCCAGCGTGCGTGCGAATGACCACGGGCTGGACAAGAAGCGCTTCTTCAGCAGCATCGCTACGATGTCACCCGAGCTACGTTTGCCGTTCGCGCGGGCATTGTCGGTGAGAATGCGGTCCAACGTGCTGAACTGGCGCTGCTCGTCGTCGTTCGGCTCGAACGTGAGCACTTTGAGCTTGCGGACCTTGAAGTCCTTGTCGGTGAGTTCGACCTTGAGCCGACGGACCGCGATGTCCCGTAGCGCCCCCTCGTCGAGGTTCGCACCCCGCGTGAACCGGCGTCCGTCGATCATCTCCAGCAACGCGGTGAACGACTCGGGGTAACCATTGTGCGGCGTCGCGCTGAGGAAGAGCCGGTGTTCGCACTTCTCCGCCAGCGCTTTGGTGGCGGTCGTACGCTGGCTGTCCACCGCGTAGCCACGCCGTCCCGGCGCGGTCGTCGGGCTCGCAGGTGCGACGTGGTGAGCCTCGTCGACAACCAGGATGTCGAAGGCGAACCGGCGGGCCGTCGCCGTGTCGCGGACGTCGGCGAAGACGTCCCGCAGCAGGCGCTGTGCCCGCAGCGTCGGCAACCAGGCCATGCTGACGATCACCCGGGGAAACAATCGGAAGGGGTTCGCGTTGAGCCCGTGGCTGCGGCGGACCCTGGCCAGCAGGTCACTGTTGACGATGGCGAAGTCGAGTCCGAACTTCTCCCGCATCTCGTCCTGCCACTTCAGCGCCAGGCTCGGCGGGCATACGATCACTACATTTCGCGCACGGTGGCGTAGCAGCAGTTCTTGGACGACCAGACCGGCCTCGATGGTCTTGCCGAGGCCCACGTCGTCCGCCAGCAGCAGGTTCGTCCGCGAGGATTGAAGTGCGCGACGCAACGGCTCGAGCTGGTAGGCCTCAACGTTGGCACCGCTGCGGAACGGCGCCTGGAAAGAGTTGGAGTATGCCGACGTAACGGCGCCCCAGCGCACGGCGTCGACGAAGGCGGCGAGCGTGTTGGGGTCGTCGAAAGTGTCCGCGCCGATGCGTTCCGGCAGCCCTTGATCGGGTGCGACCGTGTGCCCGACCTCCAACTCCCAAACGACGGCGAGTTCCTGGCCGAGGCGATCTTCTTCGAGGGATTGGAGGTCGACGACGTGGGTGAGACCAGCGATGCCTTCGTCCGCTGGGCTACGCGGCAGGCCCTGTCGGCGCACGTCGGCGACAGCCCAATTGGAGCCGCGGACGTTGACCACTTGCCCCGGCTCTGGCACCGGCGGCATTCCCTTGGTGCCTGTGCCCGGCCCGTACTCCGCCGCGATAGTCACCTGCGTGTGTCCCCTCGTTGCTTGCCGATGAGTATCATTCTCCGGACTTGCGATTTTCGCAAGCCGCGGGCTAGTGTTGCCGTGTGTCGAGTGTTCCTGAACGTGTGTTGAGCTTGATCGAGACGTCCGGACTAAGTCGGCGGGAGTTCGGACTGCAGATCGGTCTCGACGAATCGAAGATGTCCAAGTCACTGAGCGGCGCCCGCCGGTTCTCGTCGGTAGACCTTGCCCGGGTCGCGGACCTGTGTCACGTCACGGTGGATTGGCTGATCACTGGGGAAGAACAGCCACTCGCCACGGCCGCCAGGACCACTAGTGGCAATGCGGGCTCCGCCCTCGATGCGGCTAGACGGTTCAGCAGACTGCGTCGAGACATGGCCTCTCTCGGCTATCACCAGTCGTGGCAGTCGAAAGCCCTGAATCTCGGACGTGGCGGGTACGTCG
This sequence comes from Amycolatopsis sp. NPDC052450, assembly GCF_044547565.1. Lineage (NCBI taxonomy): Bacteria > Bacillati > Actinomycetota > Actinomycetes > Pseudonocardiales > Pseudonocardiaceae > Amycolatopsis > Amycolatopsis sp. NPDC052450. Next base: position 85,408 of record NZ_JBIUAQ010000007.1, read on the forward strand.
AGCAAGGGCGGTCGCTGGCGCAAGATGCTCTCGTGCGCGTCGCCGAGGCTGGTCACTCGATCGACGGGAGCAACCTGATCATCCTTGTGGAGCGAGTCTTCGGCATCGACGTGGCCGTCGTCGACCTTGGTGCGGGCTTCGACGGTCTGGCAGCATCGTCCCCGGATGTCAAGTTGATCGTGCTGGCCACCACTCAGGTGCCAGCCAGGCAACGATTCACTCTCGCCCACGAACTGGGTCACCTGCTCGCTGGCGATGACCAGGACGTGCACCTTGACCGGGACGTCTTCGACCGGGCTCAGGCGAAGGACCCCAGTGAAATGCGCGCCAATGCGTTTGCTTCCGCCTTCCTTATGCCGGAGGACAGGCTTCGTGCCGCCGTCGGCTCGACCGGACTTACTGAGCGCGAATTCGCGGAGTTGGCTTGCGATCTGGTCGTGACTCCTTCGGCGCTCGCCTATCGCTTGTTTCACCTACGTCTAGTCGATGCGGGAACCTGCGATCGTTACAAGACGCTCACGGGAGCGAGGGCGGCGAGTATGGTCGGCCGAGGCGAGGACTTCGCCCGCCTGGTCACCGAAGCGGGCATGCCGCGTCCACCCGGTCTCCTTGTACGAGATACCTATGCCGCATACGAATCAGGGGCGGCAACACTTCGTCCCTACGCGAACCTGCTTGGAGCGGATGTCGACGAGCTCAGGCGTGCACTGGAGTCCGAACACGGAATTCACGATGCCCTATGACCGAGTTCCTGTTCCCGGACAACACGGTCCTGTGCAATTTCGCCGCGGTGGATCGGCTCGATCTGCTGAAGTCGGTGCTCGACGGGCGTGGCAGGTGGACGGAGGCTGTCGCGTATGAGTCGACCAGGTCTGCGCGTTTCCTACCGGCCTTGGGGAAGCTTGCGCGCGACCCTTGGCTGGGTGACGTGATCGAGGTCAACGACGAGTCCGAGATCCAGGAGGTCGATGCTATCCGGCGGGCCGTCTTCGGTGGCACCGACGACAAACCACTGAAGCATCTTGGCGAGGCGCAAGCGTGCTTTGTGATTGCCAAGTGGCCAGAGTTCGCCGGATCTTGGTGGATCTCGGACGACCGTGAGGCCTTGCGCTACGCGCGCTTTCGGGGAATCACAACCAGGGAAACCATTGACCTCGTCCGCATGGCGGTCGGAATCGGTGACATCGCGTCGGAGGAAGCCTTCGACCTGTTGTACAAGATGGCCGATTTGGGTCGGCACCTTCGCCTGCCGAGTTCGGCCGCAGAGCTGACCCAGGCGAGCAGCTGATCTTCCACGTGAGTGCCCCCGGCAGGATTCGAACCTGCGACACCCGCTTTAGGAGAGCGGTGCTCTATCCCCTGAGCTACGAGGGCATGTACTGCCACGCGCAGCCTACCGTGTAGCCACGCGAACGAGCACGGGAGGGCGTCGTCACATCGGAGGGCGCCGAGCGGCCGGCGAGGTGAACACTGCGAAACCCCCGAATGGCGGTTGCCCACAAGTCAGCGAGGGAGCATGTGGCCGGACCGCGCCACTGGCCGCCTAGTGACACTCGACCTGCGGATCCGCCCAGGACCAGCCACACTCTGCACCAGCAAACCAGGGTCTGAATCGACGCCTAGATCGACACAGATGACCCGCGAGGGTCACTCGTACGTGTCTGGTTTCGAAACCCTGAACAACAGTAGGTAATCTTCGTTAACGGGACGCGAGACGCCGCTCCCCCGGCTGCCGGAGGGCTTCGTTGATCAAGCTCATGTTCGCCGACGACGAGGAACTGGTCCGTTCGGGCCTGCGTGCCATGATGTCGGGCGCTGCCGACATCGAGATCGTGGGCGAGGCGAGCGACGGGAGATCAGCGGTCGAGGTCGCCCGGCGGTACCACCCTGACGTCGCGTTGCTCGACATCAAGATGCGGGCGCCTGACGACGGCATTCGCGCGCTGAGGGCCATTCTCGCCCTGCCGGATCCGCCGACCGTGGCCATGTTGACCACGTTCGACATCGACGACTACGTCAGTCTCGCGCTCAGGCTCGGGGCCAACGGCTTCCTCCTCAAGGACATCGACCCGGCCGCGCTTCTCAGGGCGGTGAGAGACCTCGCGCGCGGTGGCGCGGTGCTCGACCCTGGAGTCGCGGCGCGCATGGTCCAGTCGCATCGGGACGAGCAGCGGGCGGCGCAGCCGGCGCGCAAGCTGCTCGCGTCGCTGTCCGATCGGGAGCGTGAGGTCGTCGGGTTGATCGGGCAGGGGCTGTCCAACGCGGAGATCGGCGGACGCCTTCACCTGTCCGAGGCCACGGTCAAGGGTTACGTCTCGGCCGTCCTGTCCAAGATCGGTGCGGCGAACCGGGTGCAGGCCGCGCTGCTGGCCTACCGCGGTGGCCTGCTCGACCAGTAATGATCCTCACCGCGCTCGAGTTCCTCGGCTTGATCGCGTTCGCGGCTTCGGGGGCCCTCGCGGCGGTCCGGTCCAGGTTGGACGTCTTCGGGGTGGTCGTCGTCGGGCTCACGACCGCGCTCGGCGGCGGGATCATCCGTGACGTCCTGCTCGGGATCACGCCGCCCACGAGCCTGCGGACCTGGCCGTATCTCGCGGTCTGCGGTGGGACGGCGCTGGTCGTGTTCGTCTTCCATCCGCAGATCGCGAAGTTGCGGCGCGCCGTGCTGCTGGCCGACGCGCTCGGGCTCGGCGTGTTCGCGACGGCGGGGACCACTATCGCGTTGAACGCGGGGGCGACCCCCTACGCGGCGTGCCTGATCGGGATGACGACGGGTATCGGTGGCGGCGCGGTGCGTGATCTCCTCCTCCGGGAAATCCCGCTCGTGCTGCGGAAGGAGATCTACGCGGTCGCCGCGCTCGCGGGGGCCGTGCTGGTCGTGCTCGGTCACGCTCTGCGACTGCCGCCGGGGCCGGTGACCGCCGTAGCAGCCGCGGCGGTGGTGGGGGTCCGGATGCTCGCTTTGTGGCGCAGATGGAACGCACCCGTTGCGAAAGGGCCCGAGACCGGCTGAAACGTCTTTTGGACTGCCGGATTTCCTTTGTTTGTTCTGTGTGTGTTCTTAGGCGAGTCTCAGCACTCTGCGTAAGACTGTCGCCATGCGCATCCTCGTAGTGGACGACGACAGGGCCGTCCGTGAATCACTCAGGCGATCCCTTGAGTTCAACGGCTACCAGGTGGAACTGGCCGGGGACGGCGCGCAGGCCCTGGAAGCGATCATCGCCAACAGACCCGACGCGATGGTCCTCGACGTGATGATGCCGCGGCTCGACGGCCTGGAGGTCGCCCGACGCCTGCGAAGCACCGGTGACGACCTGCCCATTCTCGTGCTGACGGCGCGGGACACCGTTTCCGACCGGGTGTCCGGTCTCGACGCCGGCGCCGACGATTACCTGCCGAAGCCCTTCGCGCTCGAAGAGCTTCTCGCTCGCCTTCGCGCGCTTCTGCGCCGGGCCATCCCGGATCCGCAGGCCGGACAGAACGCCGAGATCCTCTCGTTCGCGGACCTCACCTTGGACCCGGGGACGCGCGAGGTTCGCCGGGCGGGCCGGGAGATCAGTCTCACCAGGACCGAATTCGCGTTGCTGGAGCTGTTCCTCTCGTACCCGAAGCACGTTCTGACCCGCAGCCGGATCCTGGAGGAAGTGTGGGGATACGACTTCCCGACGTCGGGCAACGCGCTGGAGGTCTACGTCGGTTATTTGCGCCGAAAGACCGAGGCTGGGAACGAACCGAGGCTGATCCACACGGTCCGGGGGGTGGGCTACGTGCTGAGGGAAACCCCGCCGTGACGGACGCGGTCCCGGTCGTCGACGTATCCGAAAAGGATCCGCGCGGCGACCGCTGGAGCACGCGGCGCTTCTCGCTCCGCGGCCGGGTGACGCTGCTCGCGGCCGCCTCGGTCGCGGGCGCGGTGGCCTTGGTGTCCCTCGGCGCGTATCTCGTCGTGAAGGACAACCTCTATCAGCAGGTGGACGACAATCTGCTCGCCCGCGCGCAGGCCGCGGTCGACTCACCGCAGGTGCAGACCGAGCTGCAGCAGGTGCCCGGCGCCTTCCTGGCCAGCGCGGATCTGCAGATCGGCCAGCTGACGGTCGGGGAGAAGATCCGGCTGACGTTCCCGCAGTCCGGCAGTCGCCCGCCTTATGGTCATGACGAGATCGCGGTCGCCACCGGGGAGTCGCCGTTCTCGCTGCGCACCGACCCGAAGACCGACAGCCGCGTCGTCGCACTCCCGCAGGGGGCGGGGCAGGCGATGGTGCTCGCTCAGTCGCTCGGCCCGACCAAGCGCACCCTGAACGAGCTTTCGGTGGTCCTGTTCCTGATCGGCGGCGCCGGGATCCTGGTCGCCGCGGCCGCGGGGACGGCCGTCGCGAGAGCCGGTTTGCGGCCGGTCGACCGGCTGACGTCGGCGGCGGAACGTGTCGCCACCACGGGTGACCTGCGGCCGATCCCGGTCAGCGGCGACGACGAACTCGCCCGCCTCACCCAGAGTTTCAACACGATGCTGGGCACGGTCGCCGAATCGCAGGAACGGCAGCGGCAGCTCGTCGCGGACGCCGGGCACGAACTCCGGACCCCGCTGACGTCGCTCCGCACGAACCTGGAGCTGCTGCTTTCGGCGAGCAGGCCGGGGGCGCGGACGCTGTCCGACGAGGACCGCAGTGACATCGAGGCCGACATCCGCGGTCAGCTCGACGAGCTGACCCAGCTGATCGGCGACCTCGTCGAACTCGCGCGCCAGGACGAGCCGCGGATCGAGCACGAACGGGTCGAGATGGTCGACGTCGTCGAGCGCGCGCTGGACAGGGCGCGCCGTCGCGCCGGCGAGATCGAGTTCGACGTCTCGCTCCAGCCGTGGGTGCTGACCGGCGACACCAGCGCGCTGGAACGCGCGGTGCTGAACCTGCTGGACAACGCGGTGAAGTTCTCGCCGGAGGGTTCGACGGTCGGGGTCCGGCTGTATCCGGTCGGCGACGGCACCGCGGTGCTGGAGGTCGAGGACGCGGGGCCGGGAATCGCCGACGAGGACCTGCCCAAGGTGTTCGACCGCTTCTACCGTTCGTCGGAGGCGCGGACGCTGCCCGGTTCGGGGCTCGGCCTGGCGATCGTCCAGCACGCGGCGCAGCGGCACGGCGGCGACGTCTACGCGGGACGAGCTCCCGCGGGCGGCGCGCTGATGACCCTGCGGCTCCCGGGAGCCCCTGCCTGACAGGTGATTACTCTGACGGGTGATGAGCACCGAGAACGAGCCTGAGCTGCCGCCCCGTCGTCTGCTGTGGACACTGCTGGTGGCCGCGGTGCTGCTGGTGGCCGACCAGTTGACCAAATGGTGGGCGGTCGACGCCCTCACCGACCACGCGCCGATCCCGGTGATCGGCGACTTCATCCGGTTCCGGCTGCTCTACAACCCGGGCGCGGCGTTCTCGCTGGGCGCCGGGTCGACGTGGATCTTCGCGATCCTCGCCGCGGCCGCGGTGGTCGCGCTGCTGTGGATCTCGCGCAAGGTCCGTTCGGCGGGCTGGGCGATTTCGCTCGGGCTGCTGCTCGGCGGTGCGACGACGCATCTGGGAGACCGCCTGTTCCGCGAGCCCGGTTTCGCACGCGGTCACGTCGTGGACTTCATCGACTACAACGGCTGGTTCGTCGGGAACGTCGCCGACATCGCACTGTTCTTCGGTGCCGTCTCGCTTTTCGTGCTGAGTTTCCGCGGCGTCCCGATCGACGGCGTCAAGGAGACGGCGGCGGAGTAACGAGGCAGAACTCGTTCCCTTCCGGATCCGCGAGCACGACGAGCCCGTCTTCGGGACTCGCGAGTACGCGCGCGCCCAAGGAAACGAGGCGTTTTACGTTGTCTCCGGTCAGGTCCAGGTGCACGCGGTTCTTGACCGCCTTCGATTCCGGGACCCGGTTGAAGAAGAGTCGCGGACCCGACGCTGCTTCGACCAACACCGAAGGGTCGTCTTCGGGGCCGGAGAACCCGAGAGAACGAAGGCGCTCAAGCTCTTCTTCGTCATAGGGTGCGACTTCGTAGCCGTCGAGCACGGACGCCCAGAAGCGCGCCAGCGAAGCCGGGTGATGACAGTCGAAGACGACGTCGCGAAGCCTGGCCATGGCCTCATGGTGGCAGGCTTATCCGCTCGTCGCGGCATGTTTGATCGTGTAGGATTTTGTGTAGTCATCCAGTGTAGTTATCGGAGGCTTCGTGCTCGCGCGGCAGCGACAGGCGGTGATCCTCGACGAGGCGCGCCGGACCGGGGCGGTCCGGGTCAGCGATCTCGTCGCGAGGCTCGGCGTTTCGGATATGACGGTGCGCCGCGACCTCGACGTGCTCGCGGGCCGGGGGCTGGTCGAGAAGGTCTATGGCGGCGCCACCGCCGTCGTGGGCAAGAGCACCGACGAACCCGGTTTCGAAGCCAAATCCGTGCGCCAGCGCGCGCAGAAGGAGGCCATCGCCGCCCTCGCCGCCGGACTGGTCCGGCCGGGCACCGCGATCGGCATCTCCGCGGGCACCACCACGTGGACGCTGGCCAGGGCACTCGACCAGGTCGCCGGCCTGACGATCGTCACGAACTCCATCCAGGTCGCCGACGTGCTGCGCGGCGCGAACCAGCCCGATCGCACGGTGGTCCTCACCGGCGGCGTCCGCACCCCGTCCGACGCGCTGGTCGGGCCGGTCGCCGTGCAGAGCCTGCGATCGCTGCACCTGGACATCGTCTTCCTCGGTGTGCACGGGATGGCCGACGGCCCCGGGTTCACCACGCCGAACCTCACCGAATCCGAGACCGACCGCGCGCTCGTCGAAGCGGGCCGCAAACTGGTCGTGCTCGCCGACAACACCAAATGGGGCATCGTCGGCATCTCCACCATCGCCGGGCTCGAAGAGGCCGACGTCGTCGTCTCGGACGACGGTTTGCCCGACAGCGCAAGGGAAACGCTCACCGAGCAGGCGGGTGAGCTGATGATCGCCGAAACGGCGGAGACGGCCGAGGCCGAAGAAGCGTGAAGCCGGCGGCCGGGAAACGCCGACAGACTGCGCGCCACCCGCTGACAGGGCCATACTCATGTGCGATGCACAGCTTTGGCTCAGGAACTTCTCAGGACCATCCCGCAAGGTGAAGACATGACCGAGAACGACCCCAGCGGCCACGACGCCGGCAAGGCGCGGCCCGCCGGCGCTCAGCCGGACGCGGAGCAGAGCGCGAGCTGGGCGGCGCAGCCCGCCCCGCAGCAGACTGACGCGACCGGACTCGGCGGCCACGCCACTCCGCACACCGGAGCACAGCAGGCCTACACCCCGGAACAGCAGTACAACCCGTGGTCGCCCCACACCCAGGCGCAGCAGGAGCACCAGACGCAGGGCCAGTACACCCAGGGCCACCAGGTGCCGGGTCACCAGACGCCGTACACCCAGCCGGGTCCGTCGGTGTACGCGGTGCCGCAGCAGCGCCAGGCCTCGAAGTCCACTTCGGGCAAGCTGCTCGCCGGTGTCGCGGCGATCGCGCTGGTCGTCGGCGGGGTCGCGGGCGGCACGGTCGGCTATCTGACCGGTGACGCGTCCGGCGGCTCGTCCGTGAACGCGCTCGACGCGCCGAAGCCCGCCCAGCAGACGGGCAATCTGCCCGCCGGTTCGGTCGAGGCGGTGGCGCAGAAGCTGTCGCCGAGCGTCGTCGAGCTCCAGGTGTCCGGGCGATCGGGTGCGGGCGAGGGCTCCGGCTTCGTGCTCAGCACCGACGGCTACGTGCTGACCAACAACCACGTCGTCGAGGTCGCCGCCGGTGGCGGGCAGATCCAGGCGGTGTTCCAGGACGGCAAGAAGGGCACGGCGACCGTCGTCGGCCGCGACCCCACGACGGACATCGCCGTGGTGAAGGTCAGCGGCGTCAGCGGGCTGACCCCGGTGGAGCTCGGCCGGTCCGACGACCTGCGGGTCGGGCAACCGGTGGTGGCCATCGGGTCGCCGTTCGAACTGACGGGCACGGTCACGTCGGGCATCGTCAGCGCGCTGAACCGGCCGGTGAGCGCCGGTGGCGGCGGCGACCAGACCACGGTGATGTCGGCGGTGCAGACCGACGCGGCGATCAACCCGGGTAACTCCGGCGGCCCGCTCGCGAACATGGCAGGCCAGGTCATCGGCATCAACTCGGCGATCTACAGCCCGAAGTCCGCGCAGGGCCAGGGCGGCGAGAGCGGCGGCAACGTCGGCATCGGGTTCGCGATCCCGATCGACCAGGCACGCCGCACCGCCGACGACATCATCAACACCGGCCAGGCGAAGCAGACCTTCATCGGCGCACGAGTGCAGACCGCGCCGACCGGAGGCGCGCAGCTCGGTGAGATCACGGCGGGCAGCCCCGCGGAGAAGGCGGGCCTCAAATCCGGTGACGTCGTGACGAAGCTGGACGACCGGACGATCCCCAACGCGGACGCGCTCGTCGCCGAGATCCGCACCAGGGCGCCGAACGACAAGGTCAAGTTCACCCTCGCCGACGGCAAGGTGATCGAGGTGACCCTCGGCGGCCAGCCGGTCACGCCGAACTAGCACTCCCCAACGCTCGGCCGCAGTGCGCGGCCGAGACCAAACCCCGGCTCGAACCCCCAGCGGGCCGGAACCAGAGGCCACGCGCGACCGGCTGCCAATCCCGGTCGCGCGTGGCCCCTTTTATTGAGGGGTAAGTCAAAGTTGGGAGGTTGCGAAAGCCACTTTCGCGACGCCTGGGGTCGCGAAAGTGGCTTTCGCGGCACGGTCGCCCCACGGCCCGCGAGTGAATCCCCGCGATTTGCGTTACCCCTCAATGACGCGCTTTTCGGCGGAGGAACACAGTCACGAGCACGCCGAGCCAGACGGCCGCGAGGCTGACAAGCAGGCCGGTGACGGTGTCCGCGTCGTGCAGGCCGGGGTTCGCGGCTCCGCCGAAAGGCCGCCACAGCAACGGAAACGCGACCAGCGTCAGCACCCCCGTGAGTACCGCGCCAGTCTTCACCGGAGTCTGTGAGCGTTCCGGGAGGAACCTGCTCAGCACGAATCCCACGGCACCGACCAGCGGCGCGAGCAGCACGTCGTGCACCAGGGGACCGCCGACGAGCCAGCCGAGCGTCCCGAAAACGTCCGGGCGCAGCGGGAAGGCGTATTCGGAGAACAGCACCGCGCCCCACGCGAGCGCGCCGAGGCCGGGCAGGAACAGCAGCAGCCGCAACGTCTTCACAGCGTCTCCAACCGGTTGACCCATTTCGTCTGCAGGACGCCGGGCCGGTTCGGGGCGATGATCCGGCACGGGAAGCCGTGATCGGCGTCGAGGATTTCGCCGTTGAGTTCCAGCGCCAGCAGGGTGAGCTCGTCCGCGGTGTGCTCGCCGGGGAGTTCGCTGATCCCGTACGGGCCGGCCTTCTCCAGTGAGAACACGCGGACCGGCGTGCCCGGTGTGCTTCCGGCGTGCCGCAGCAACTCCGGCAGCGAGACGCCGTTCCACCGCGCGGACTCGCTCCAGCCTTCGACGCAGGCGATCGGCAGCTCGGCCGAAGTCCTCGGCAGCGCGCGGAGTTCTTCCAGCGAATAGGTCTTCGTGCCGTTCGGGGTCACCACTGAAAGCCGCCAGGCCGGGTCGTTCGCCTTGTCCAGTACGCCCGCCGCCGCGGCTGTCCGGTTCACCGGCAGCCCCTGCGGTCCCTTGCCGCTCCGCCAGGACAGGCCGGAAACGTTACGCAGCAACGGAACCGTCGCTCCGGCCGTCGAGACGACGGCGACGCCCGTGGCCAGCCAGGTCGTGCGGAGGAAGGCGCGGCGTGAAGGTTCGGGTGGCTTGGTGACCGAGCGGCGGACGATCGGCAGTTTCACCGCGATGTGCACCAGGATCGAGCCGATCGCCACCCACGCGACCGCGTAGTGCAGCTGCGGGAAATAGAAGGTCCACGGATAGTTCTGGGCGACGTTGAACAGGCCGGTGACGAGTTCGAAGAAGGCGGCCGCGGACAGCACCAGGATCGACAGGCGTTCAAGCGCGTGCGGCAGCGAACGGAGCACCGGACGCTCTAACAGTTTCGGGTAGACGCTCCAGAGTTTGGCCAGCAGCAAGGGAATCGACGCGATCCCGGAGAGCACGTGGGTGCCCTGCGTGACCCGGTACAGCCAGACCGGGCGGCTCGGCCAGCCGAACCACGACGGCGGATGCTGGATGAGATGGCTGATCAGGCCGGTGACGAAGCACAGGGTGAACGTGACGGCGAGCGCGAGGCCGATGCGGGCCGTCACGCGTTCCGAAGATGTGTTCATGCTTTCTCCAGGCAGGCGAACCAGCGGTGGCCGTGGCTGGTGGACCACGCGACGCGGAACGCGGTGCGGGCGGCGAGGTCCGCGATCGCCTCGACACCGACCCACGCCCAGGTGAACCAGGCGCCGTTTTCGGGGCGCAGCCGGACCCGGTCCTGGCGGAGCCCGCGGCCCGGCGGGTCGAGTTCGACGAGTACCGTCCCGCCGTCGCCGATCAGTTCCGCCATCCGCGTGAGGAGGCGGTGCGGATCGCCGCCGATGCCGATGTTCCCGTCGGCGAGCAGGACATGCCGCCAGCGCCCTTCACCGGGGAGCCGGTCGAAGACGTCCCGATGGAGCGCGGCGGCGCCCCTGGCGTGGGTGAGCCGGACGGCGGTGGCCGAAATGTCGACGCCGAGCGACGCGACACCGCGTTCGGACAGTGCGGCGGTGAGCCTGCCGGGGCCACAGCCGACGTCAAGGGTCGGACCGTCACAGGCACCGAGGAGGACGTCGTCGCCTTCGCAGGGGATGGCGGTCCAGCGGTCCACCGGCAGGTCGACGCGTTCGCCGGTCGCCAGCTCCAGCCAGCAGCGGTGGCCGAGCAGGCCGCGATCGAAGGCGGTCACCGGACTTCGGCCACCGCTCGGGCGAACCGGCCGCGGGGTGCCGTCACCGCGACCCGGCGCGCGTCCGCCATCGTGTCCACATCGGACAGTGTGGGCAGGCTTCCGGGTCGCAGCCCGATGTCGGCCAGCGCGCGCACGGTCTGGAGGCCGGTGTCGTCGCGCGACATCGGGACCCCGGCGAGCGCCTTGGCGTGCAAGGGATCCTTGAGCCCCAGCGCCCACCAGCCGCCGTCCTCGGCCGGTCCGAGGACGGAATCTTCGGGCCGGTTCGCGGCTTCCGCCAGGAGCGCCGGGGTGACCTGCGGGGTGTCCATCCCGATCTGCAGCACCGGCTCGCCGGGACGGGGTGCGTCGGCGTGGGCGTTGACGAGCCGCATGTCGAAACCTTCCCCGCGTTGAGGGATCACCTCCGTTTTCCGGAGTACTGCGGCGATCTCCGTGCCACGGGCGGCCCTGCCGAGTTCGCCTGTCATGGCGACGACCACTCGCGCCTTCGGGGTCAGCAGGGCGGCTTCGAGGGTGTCGAGCAGCGAGGCGGCCGCGATCTCGGCGGCCTGTTCCGGTGTCGCGGGCGGGCACAGCCGTGTCTTCGCGAAACCGGGTACTGGCGCCTTGGCGACGATCAACAGGCAGAAGGTCATCGGCTCAGCACCCGCCCGAAATCCCGGGCCGCCCGCAGGGTTCCCCGCAGTGAGCCGGAGACCTTCGACTTCGTGCCCTTCGCGCGTTCGCCGTAGGACACGTCGAACTCGGCGACCCGCCAGCCCGCGCGGCTCGCCTTGATCAGCAGTTCGAGCGGGTAACCGAAGGCGCGATCGGTGACGTCGAGATCGAGCAGCGCCTGCCGCCGGACGGCACGCAGCGGCGCGATGTCGCGGACCGGCAATCCCTTGTACCGCAGGAGGGACGAGATCAGCGCGTTGCCGGCTCTCGCATGCCACGGCCAGACGCCGGGGCCGGTCGGCACGCGCCGCCCGACCGCCAGTTCGGCGTCGGCGAGGCCGCCGACCAGCATCGGCAGTTCGGCGAGGTCGAGGGAACCGTCGGCGTCGGCGAAACAGACGACGTCCGCCGTGGCCGCCTCCAGCCCCGTGTGCACCGCGGCGCCGTAGCCGCGCCGGGGTTCGTGGACGACCTTCGCCCCGAGCCCGGCCGCGATTTCGGCGGAACCGTCGCCGGAACCGTTGTCGACCACGATCGCGCGGTAATGTGCCGGCAGGGCCGCCAGCACCCCGGGAAGGGCACCGGCCTCGTCGAGACAGGGGAGCACGACATCAACCTGGTCATCGTTCACGCACAGCACGTTAAGTCCGGGATGGACGGACCAGAACCCTTGCGCTGCTTACCGAATCATGACGTCGGCGAAGTTCTTACCGAGTTCTGACGGTGTTCGCCCGTAAACCGCCGGAGGCCGAAAACGCGGTTATGGTGCCGGTGATGTCCACAGTCACCGCCCCTTCCCGCACCGGCCGCCGGGCCGATCTGATCGCCGTCGGGCTGGCGATGCTCGTGGTCGCCGCCGCGATCGCGGTCGGCCTCCACTACAACCGCCCCGGTTCCGGGGTGGTGATCTACGCCTTCGCGCCGCCGCTGTTCGGGTTGTGGCTGCCGCATGTGGGGCCGGGTTCGGTCGCGGCCGTCGTGCTCGCGCTCCTGGTCGTCACCAAAGGTCCCTTGCTCGCCGCGCGGCTGCGCTGGCGTCCGCTGCTCGCGCTCGGCTACGTGACCGCGCTGCTGTGGACGTTCTCGCTGGCGATGGTCGACGGCTGGACGCGCGGGTTCACCGGCAGGCTCACCACGGAACACGAGTACCTGCACGAGGTTCCCGGGATCACCGACATCCCGGAAATGCTGAACGAGTTCTCCTCGCGCATCCTGGACTTCCAGCCGGATTCGTGGACGACGCACGTCTCCGGACATCCACCGGGCGCGACGCTGGTCTTCGTCTGGCTCGACCGGCTGGGCCTGCACGGCGGGGCCTGGGCGTCGACGCTGGTCGTGCTGATCGGCTGCCTGGCCGTGGTCGCGGTGCCGGTGACGCTCTCCGCGCTGGGCAGGCAGGACGCCGCGAGGACGGTCCTGCCGTTCGCCGTCCTGACCCCGGGCGCGATCTGGATCGGCGTGTCCGCCGACGGTCTCTTCGCGGGTGTCACCGCGACCGGCATCGCGTTGCTGGCGCTCGCCACCCGGCGGCGGACCCTCGCGCTTCCCGGCGGTCTGCTGCTCGGGTTCGGCCTCTTTCTCTCCTATGGTCTCGTGCTGCTGGGCGTGATCGTGCTCGCCGTCGTCGTGCTGACCCGCCAGTGGCGGATCCTGCTGCTCGCCACGGCAGGCGTGGCCGTGGTCGTCGTGGCGTTCGCGCTGGCCGGATTCTGGTGGCTCGACGGCTATCACCTGGTGGTCGAGCGCTACTACCAGGGGATCGCGACACTGCGCCCGTACTCCTACTGGGTGTGGGCGGACATCGCGGCCGTGCTGATCGCGATCGGCCCGGCGGTGATCGCCGGGACACGGCGGGCGGGCGCGGAGTTCCTCGCCGGGCCGAAACGGTCGTTCCGCGAGCCGGTCACCCTGATCGTGCTGGCCGCGGTGCTGACGATCGCTTTCGCCGATCTGTCCGGCCTGTCGAAGGCGGAGGTCGAACGCATCTGGCTACCGTTCGAGGTGTGGCTGCTGCCTGCGGCGGCGTTGCTGCCGCCGAAGGGACGGCGGTGGTGGCTCGCCGCGTCGGCGGCGACGGCGCTGGTGGTGAACCATCTGGTGCTGACGAGCTGGTGAGGTGGGCTGCATGACAGAGCAAGGACGGGTGCTCGTGGTCGACGACGACGAGACCGTGCGGGACGTCGTCCGGCGGTACCTGGAGGTCGCGGGCTTCGACGTCGACGTCGCCGGTGACGGCACCGAGGGGTTGCGGCTGTTCTCCGCGACCGGGCCCGATCTCGTGGTCCTCGACGTCATGATGCCCGGCCTCAACGGACTCGAGGTGTGCCGCCGCCTGCGGCAGGTGAGCCAGGTGCCCGTCGTGATGCTGACGGCGCTCGGCGAGGAGGAGAACCGCATCGCCGGACTCCAGCTCGGCGCCGACGACTACGTCACGAAACCGTTCAGCCCCAAGGAACTCGCGTTGCGCGTGGCATCGGTCCTGCGGCGGGCACGGATGCCGAGGCCCGAACCGGCGGCACGCGTGATCACCGACGGCGACCTCGCGTTGCAGATGAGCGCCCGGCAGGCAGCCATCGGTGGCGTGGAACTTCCTTTGACGAGCCGGGAATTCGACCTGCTCGCGTTCTTCCTCACCCATCCCGGTGTGGCGTTCTCCCGCGCCGATCTCCTGGAGAAGGTCTGGGGCTGGGACTTCGGCGATCAGTCCACAGTGACCGTCCACGTGAGACGGTTGCGCGAGAAGATCGAGAAGAATCCCGCGAAACCCGTCCGTGTCGCCACCGTCTGGGGCGTCGGCTACCGGTACGACCCGGTGCGGCGATGATCGGCTCCGGTGAGTCGTTCGGCGAGATGCTGGCGCACGCCTGGCACATCCTGCCGTTCGCGCTGATGTTCGCGGTGCCGGTGGTGCTGCTCGGCGTTTTGGCGCTGTACCTGCTCAGACGCGGTTCGCTGGCCAGCACGATGACGATCCTCGTGCTGATCCCGGTACTCGCGACGCTGATCGCGGTACTCGGGATCAGCGGGTTCATGTTCACCCCCGCGCTGACCACGATGACGCTGGTCTGCCTGCTGGTCGCGCTGGTGACCGTGCCCGCGGCGCTCGTGCTCGGCCGTGCGATCGCGCGCCGCAGCGTCTGGGAACGGGAAGCGCGGGAACGCGAGCGCGCGGCCGAGGCGTCGCGGCGCGAACTGGTCGCGTGGATCAGCCACGATCTCCGGAGCCCGCTGGCCGGGATCCAGGCGATGGCCGAGGCGGTCGCGGACGGTGTCGTCGCCGAACCGGTCGAGATCACCGGCTACGCGCGGCGGATCAGCGGCGAGACCACGCGGCTGTCCGGCATGGTCGGCGACCTGTTCGAACTGTCGCGGATCACCGCGGGCGCGCTGCGGCTGACCATGGCCGCCGTGCCGCTGCGCGACGTCGTCAGCGACGCCGTCGCCGCGCAGGCACCGCTCGCCGAGCAGAAACGCGTGCGGATGCTCGAATACGCCGACGTGTGGCCGGTCGTCTCCGGCAGCGACCCGGAACTGGCGCGGATCGTGCGCAACCTGGTGTCCAACGCCGTGCGGCACACCCCGCCGGACGGAACGGTCGCGGTCCAGATCGGCATCGAAGGCGGCGAGGCGCTGCTGGCGGTCTCCGACGGTTGCGGCGGAATCCCCGACGACGAGATCGGCCGGGTCTTCGACGTCGCGTTCCGCGGGACGGCGGCGCGCACCCCCGAACGCGGCGGGCTGGCGAGCGGCGGCGGACTCGGGCTGGCGATCGCGAAGGGGCTCGTCGAAGCCCATCGCGGCCGCATCGGCGTCCGGAACCACGGTCCCGGCTGCCGGTTCGAAGTCCGGCTGCCGCTGTCCACGCCCTGACCGTGTCAGCGGCGTGTCACCGCGGTGTCAGCGCGGACGGCGATCGTTGCCGCCATGACGACATCAGCGAGCACATTCTTCCGGCGGGCGGGGATCACCGCGGTGGCGGCCGCGCTACTGGCCGGGGTCATGCCCGGCGTGGCCACCGCGGACAGCGGACGGGAACGGCCGGATCTGCGGGCGATGGTCCAGGAGATCGCGGCGTCCGGTTTCGCCGGGGCGCAGCTACGGGTGCACGACGCGCGAGGTGACTGGACCGGCAGCGCGGGGGTGCGCGAACTGGGCTCGGCCGCCAAGCCGCCGACGAACGGGCGGTTCCGGATCGGCAGCAACACCAAGACCTTCGTGTCCACCGTCGTCCTGCAGTTGGTGGGGGAGGGCAAGGTGGGCCTGGACGCGCCGGTGGCCGGCTACCTGCCCGAGTTCGGCCTCGACCGGCGGATCACGGTCCGGATGCTGTTGCAGCACACCAGCGGTCTGGTGGACTACACCGGCGCGATCCGGCCGGACGGCTCCGTCGTACCGGGAATCCCCTTGATGGGCAAGGAATTCCTGGACAACCGCTACCACACGTACCGGCCGGAGGAGCTGGTGCGGTTCGGGCTGTCCAAGACGCCGCTGTTCGAGCCGGGAACGGACTGGACCTACACGAACATCAACTACGTCCTGGCCGGACTGGTGATCGAGAAGGTCGCCGGCCGCCCCTACGGCGACGAGCTCCAGCGTCGGATCCTGCGGCCGCTCGGGCTGCGGGACACCGTCGTACCGGGCACGTGGCCGGGGATCCCCGGGCCACACGCGCACGGCTACTACCGCTACGAGGAGAAGCCCGGGCAGTGGAAGACGGTCGACATCACGAACCAGAACCCCTCGTGGGCGTCCAGCGCCGGTGAACTGATCTCGACCACCAAGGACCTCCACACGTTCTTTTCCGCGCTGCTGGGCGGAAAGCTGCTGCCCGCCCCGCTGCTGGCCGAAATGCGCAAACCGCACCCCAAGGGCGGCTACGGTCTCGGGCTGTACGTCCAGGAGGCGAGCTGCGGCACCGTCCTCAAGGGTATGGGCGGTTTCCACGGCTACGGGACGCTGATGGCCAGCACCCCGGATGGCAGCAGGACCTACGAGGTGTCCATGACATACGGGGACTCCGAGGCCGACCTGGGGCAGGCCTACTTCAAGGCGGATCAGCTGCTCACCGACAAGGTGCTCTGCGGCAAGTAGCTTCAGAGCCGCAGGAACCCCATATCCGGGAAGTGGGCCGGCGCGATGATCGCGCCGGTCTCTCCCGCTTCGGCGAGGAACCGCTGCCGGGTGCGGAGCGCGAGATCCGGGTCGATGTCGCCGAGGAAGCTCACCCGCGTGTCCGTCAGCTGGGCGGGCGTGTGCAGGACGTCACCGAGCAACAGCAGGCGCTCGTCGTCCGCGGTGATGTCGAGGACGTAGTGGCCGGGCGTGTGACCGGGGGCGTGCCGCGCCACGATCCCGGGCGCGATCTCGACGTCATCGCCGCTGATCGCCTCGGTCAGCCCCGCGGCGCGAGCGGTCTCCATGCCGACACGGCTCCATTCGGCCGTCCCGGCGGGCGCGATGAGGGCGTCCCAGTCCAGTTGCCCGAAGACGACCTGAGCACCAGGGAAGGTCAGGTCGCCTTCTGGGGCGATCCAGCCGATGTGGTCATTGTGCAGGTGGGTGAGGAAGACGGTGTCGATCTCGTCGATGGGGCAGCCCGCCTTGTCCAGCGCGGCCGCGAGGTCGCCGCCCGTGCCCATCGGCGGGGTGGGGTCGCCCTTGGCGGGCGTCATCCCCGGCGGGAAGGCGAATTCGCGCGGGCCGAGGCCGGTGTCGACGAGGATCGTGCGGCCGTTGCCGCGGATCAGGTACGCGCCGGTGGGGACGTGCACGGTGCCGTCCTCGTCGAAGACGTCCGGGTGGGCTTCGGGGTCGAGACCCGGGAAGAACGCGAGCGGCAGCCTGATCAGGCCGTCCCCGAGCGCTTCGATCTCGATGTCTCCGACGGTGATGCCCACCAAAACCCCCAAAAAGTCGATTCCGTTGCCGGGAACGACAACTCGGCGGGGGCCCGGTCTGTTCCCGGTTTCAGAGACCGGCCGGTTCCCGCAGCTCAGCGGTGGCGAAACCGGCGATGCCTTCGGCGAAACCGGTTCGCGCGGTGAAGCCGAGCAGCCGTTCGGCGCGGGCGGGATCGGCGACGACGTGCCGGACGTCGGCGGGACGGGCGCCGCCGGCGACCTTCGGGGCCGGTCCGTCGCAGGCCTTCGCGAGTTCTTCGGCGAGTTCGCCGACGGAGTGCGGTTGCCCGGAACAGATGTTCAGCGGCGTCAGGTCACCTTCGGGGCCGTCGGTGTGTAGCGCCAGGACGTTCGCCCTGGCCACGTCGTGGACGTGCACGAAGTCGCGCTGCTGCGCGCCGTCCTCCAGCACGATCGGCGCTTCGCCGCGTAAGAGCGAGGACCGGAACAGCGACGCGACACCCGCGTACGGGGTGTTCTGCGGCATCCGGGGCCCGTAGACGTTGTGATAGCGCATCGCCCAGACCGTCCCGCCGGTCTGCCGGGCCCACGCCGCCGCCAGATGTTCCTGCGCGAGCTTGGTGGCCGCGTAGGTGCTTCGCGGCCGAAGCGGCGCGTCCTCAGGGACGAGCCGCCACTCGAGTTCCGCGCCGCACGTCACGCACGTCGGCTCGAAGCGTCCGGCGTCCACATCGGACTGTTTCCGCGGCGACGGCGGGACGATCCCGTGGTTCAGGCATTCGTAGCGGCCCTCGCCGTAGACGACCATCGACGAGGCGAGCACCAGTTTCCGGACTCCGGCGCGGTGCATCCCGGCCAGCAGCACGGCTGTCCCGTAGTCGTTGTTCAGCGCGTACGACGGCGCGTCGGACGGATCGACGCCGTGCCCGACGACGGCCGCCTGATGGCAGACCGCGTCGACGCCGTCCAGCAGCTCCGCCACCAGCTCCGTGTCGGTGACGTCGCCACGCAGGAACCGGTGGCGGCCGGTATACGCGGGCGGACGCGACGAACCGTGCGCGGTGCGCAGGAGGGTGTCGAGGACGACGACCTCGTGACCTTGATCGGACAGCAGATCGGCGATGTGGGAGCCGATGAACCCGGCCCCGCCGGTTACCAGTGTTCGCACCTTCCCGACGCTAGGGGCGATCCGCGACGACGACGCCGGATCCCCGGCTCACGTCAGGGAATCGTCACAACTCGTGGCCCGCGGCACCACGGGAGCGAAGATCAGCCGAAACCGGATACGGTGTGCCTATGGAACGGAGCGCACAACGGCTGGGCCGCGCACTGGTGGTCATCGTGGACGACAGGGTCGCCCACGGCGAACACGAGGACAACACGGGACCGCTGGTCACAGAGCTGCTCGAAGAGGCCGGATTCATCGTCGACGGTGTCGTGGTGGTCGAGGCCGAGACGGCCGCGATCCGCAACGCGCTCAACACCGCCGTGATCGGCGGCGCCGACCTGGTGATCACCGTCGGCGGCACCGGGGTCTCCCCGCGCGACCGCACGCCGGACGCGACGGCCGGTGTGCTCGACCGCCCGATCCCGGGCATCGGTGAGGCACTGCGCGCCTCCGGTCTCGCCGCCGGCGCGGTGGACGCGGGTATCTCCCGCGGGCTCGTCGGCGTCTCCGGCAGCACGCTGGTGGTCAACCTGGCTGGTTCACGCGCGGCCGTCCGCGACGGTATGGCGACGCTCTCGTCGCTGGTGCCGTACGTGATCGACGAGCTGTCCGGTCTCGAAGAGGCCTAGTTCTTGGCGGCGGGTCCGGGCTCTGTCCCGGGCTCGCCCTTTTTGTCCTGATGCAACACCCCTTCCACCTTCTCGGTGACGTGGCCGATCTTGTCCTCGAACCGGCCGCCGGTGACCTTGTTGGCCCCGGCCGACGCCGCCGAGACACCCTTGGCCGCGACGTCACCGGCCTTCTCGGCCAGCGGCCCGGCCTTCTCGCGGACTTCGCCCGCGACCTCTTCCGCTTTGTGGATGGCCTGCGCGGCCAGCCCCTTCGCTTTGTCGACAATGCTCATGCGCTGATGGTCCCACCGGGCGGCGTACCCCGCGACCGGTGCGAAAATGGAGGTCATGCCAGGTGAAGACGAAGACAAGCGCCCCGCCGCGGCGGCCTCTCGCGCGGAGAAACGGCGCCGGGTCGACGAGATCTTCGGCGACGTCCTGCCGGACACGACCTCCGACGAGCGAGAGCCGGGGCAGCGTTCCCCGGACTCCGACTCGTGGTTCCTGGAGAACCGGCCGCCTCATCACGACCGGTGATCCGGATCAGCTCGCGCGGTTCTGCTGCGCGCGCAGCAGGTCGCGGATCTCGGTGAGCAGTTCGACGTCGGTCGGCTCCGCCGGGCCCGCCTCTTCACCGCGCTTGCGCCGCTCCTGGACGTGCTTGACCGGCAGCACGATCACGAAGTAGACGACGGCCGCGACCAGCACGAAGTTGATCGCCGCGTTGATCACGCCGCCGAAGTCGAGGAACGTGGCGTCGTTCTCGGCGAGGATGTTGAATCCCAGCCCCTTGGCGGCGTCCGATCCGCCGATGGTGTTGATCAGCGGTTTGACCAGGCCGTTCGTGAAGGCCGTGACGATCGCTGTGAACGCGGCGCCGATGACCACCGCGACCGCGAGGTCGACGACGTTCCCGCGCATCAGGAAGTCCTTGAAGCCCTTGATCAAGACGCTCTCCTCTTCACCTGGGACGGTTCGCCGACCGTCCCTTCTCCATACCGGGGGGACGCAGGCGCCCGCCTCCACAGGGCAGGGCGCGAGCTAGCGGAGGGTAACCGCTATGGACCGTTCCAGCGAAGTGGCCGCGACCCGTGTCGCGATCGCGGCGGGCAGGGAAAGCAGCACCAAAGGTCCCTTGCTCCCGGCACCGGCGGTCTTCGGCTCGCGGTCGCCCTGCTCGCCGACCGCCGCCACGACAGCCATGCTGGCCAGCACAGACGCCTCTCGCCCGGCGTCGGCGGCCGCGACGACGTCGACCCGCTGACCCGGCCTGAGCAGTTCCGCGACCCCGGCGTCGGCGAGCCTCACCGGGACCGTGGAACTCTCGGGATCACCCGATCCGGGGATGGCCGCGTCCACCAGGCGGACGTCCGTCAGCGGCTCGCCTGCCCGAGCCGCACCGATGAGCATCCGCCCCTCCGCCGAGTCAGACCGGTCAAGGGCGCCCTGCGGACGGACGTCGTCGGGGAGGTCGACGAGCTTGAAATCCCCCGCGCGCAGCACCGTCCCGGCCGGGAGGTCACGCGCGGAGACGACGGTCGCGGTGCCGGGCGCGCCACGGGCGGAGGCTGGCAGAAACAGCGTGACCACGCCACTGAGCAGCAGGGACAGGGCTAGCCAGCGGCGGAGCAGCCGCGCGGGCCTGCCGTGGAGTCTTCGCAGGACGGGCAGAGTGTGGAGCACGGGATTCCCCCTCGTCGATCGGTGATGATCTCGACGCTAGGGGCGGTCCGGTGCCCTGGAAAGAACGAAAACCCCCGGCTGTGGATAACCGGGGGCCTGTGGACAACTCGGGACGTCAGGAAGCGGCGGCGGCCGTTTTCGTCGTACCCGTGGAGGAGGATGCCGCGCTCTTGGTCTCCGACTTCGACTCGGTCTTCGACTCCGACTTGGTCTCGGTCTTGGCCGGGGCCGTGGTCGTGTTGGCCTTCGAGTCGCGTGAATCGTTGCGGTAGAAACCGCTGCCCTTGAAGACCACACCGACCGAGCTGAAGACCTTGCGAAGCGGGCCCGAGCACTGCGGGCATTCGGTCAAGCTCGCGTCGGAGAACGACTGCACGGCCTCGAAAGCGTGGTCGCATTCCTTGCAGGCGTATTGGTAGGTGGGCACTGCTGCTCCTTCGTGCATTGGCACTCAGCCGACAAGAGTGCTAACACAACACGGTACCGGGGCATTCCGGCGCAGGTCAAACAAGGTTTCCCAACGTCACATCCTCGCCTGGTCAGCGATCTGTACCGCGTCGGGAACGGTGTCTACGATCGTGGCCGTGACGTGGACCGACCGCGTGGACCGGTGGACGCGGACACACCCGACCGTTTTGGACGTCCTTCTCACCGTGGCCATCGCGGCACTGCTGGGGCCTCCTTCGCTCGACATCCTCCTGGTGGCCGGCTCCCCGGCCTGGGTGTCGTGGGTGGCGGGCCTCTGCGGGTTCACGGTGCTCGCCACCGTCGCGTTGCGGAGGATCGCCACCCAAGCCGCGTTCCTCTCCGCCGGACTCGCGATGGCGGTGCTCGTCGCGTTGCCGAACACGGTGGTCCGGCCCGCGCCGCTGGGGCTGGCGAGTGCGAGCGACAGCATGGAGATCCCGCTGTTCTTTCTCCCGGCGTCGGCGGCGTACCTGGTGCTTCTGTACGCCGTCGCCGCGCGACGGCCGCTGCGCGAAAGCCTGCTCGCCCTCGGGATCAGTGTGCTCGGAGCGTTGCTGTGCACGGCTCGGACGGCGACGGCCTACGGCGCGCTCCCCACGGGGTGGCTCACCCTGCTGTTGGCCGTTCTCGCCCTGGTCGCGGCGGTGGCGGGCACCTGGGCCGTTGGCCGTTTCCGGTTCGACAGGCGGCGGCGCCTCGCCGGCGAGGCCGCGGAAACCGCCGAGCGTGCCGCGGCAGACGAGCGTCAGCGCATCGCTCGCGACATGCACGACATCGTCGCCCATTCCCTGGCGGTCATCGTGCGCCAGGCCGAAGGCGGCTCCGCCATCGCCGCCAAGTCGCCGGACCGCGCGGCACAGGCGCTTTCCGTCATCGCCGGGACCGCCCGCGAGGCACTGGCCGACATGCGGAACACGTTGCGGGTGTTGCGGGAGACCGAATCGCGGTCCTCGCTCGCCGGAATCCCGGCCTTGGTGGAGCGTGTCCGCGCGACAGGCGTCGATGTCCGGCTCACCGAACAGGGTCGGCCCGGCGTGCTGACGGCGAGCGCGGCCATGGCGGCGTTCCGGCTCGTCCAGGAAGGCTTGACCAACAGCGTCAAACACGCGGGCCCGCACACGGTTGTCACGGTCTCGATCACGCACACCCCGCACGCGTCGGTGTTCGTCGTGGAGGACGACGGAGCCGGTGCCGGCGAGCGGCCGTCACTTCCCGGCACGGGCGCCGGCCTGGATGGTGTCCGGGAACGCGTGCGAGCCGCGGGCGGTACGTTCGAGGCCGGTCCCGTCGACGGCGGTTTCAGGGTGCGCGCGGAGTTCCGCGTCGGCGAACAAGGAGCTTCGAGATGACGATCGACGTCGCGCTGGTCGACGACCAGGAACTGGTCCGGACCGGCCTGGCCATGGTCGTCGACGCGACCGACGACATCCGGATCGTCGTCCAGGCCGCCGATGGGGTGGAGGCGGTCGCGAAGCTCGCCGAAACACGGGTCGACGTCGTGCTGATGGACGTCCAGATGCCGCGCATGGACGGGGTCGAGGCCACCGGAGTGGTCGCTGCCCGCGAGAACGCGCCCAAAGTGATCCTGCTGACGACGTTCGACCTCGACGAGTACGCCATCGCGGGCCTGCGCGCCGGCGCGAGCGGTTTCCTGCTCAAGGACGCGTCGGCCGACGAAGTGCTGCATGCGATCCGCGCCGTCCATGCCGGCGATGCCGTGATCGCGCGCTCCACGACCCGTCGCATGCTGGACCAGCTCGCGGTCGCACGTGAGACTTCTCCGTTGCTGAACCGGCTCACCGGGCGCGAACGGGACGTGTTGCTGGAGATCGCGCAGGGATACTCCAACGCCGAGGCCGCGAAGCGGCTCTTCCTCTCCGAAGCCACGGTGAAAACGCACGTCGGCCACGTCCTCGCGAAGCTCGGGGTCCGTGACCGGGTGCAGGCGGTGATCTTCGCGTACGAGAACGGACTCGTGCGTCCGGGCTGAGCCGATCTCATCATTTCGGTGGAGGTGCCGGCGACCTCAGGCCGAGGATTCCCGTCGAGCAGGCGAGCAGCCTGATGCGCATGACGACAATCGACACAGCCGCCGAAACGACCACCACCCGCGTACGGTGGCGCGACCCTGCCACCTGGGGCGGGATCCTCGCCCTGGGCGGTGGCCTCTTCCATACCGTGGTCGCCGCTACGATGCGCCAGGAAGTCTGGGCGCGGATCTTCGACGAAGGATTTTTCAACACGGTCACGCTGGACCCGTCGCCCGCTCGGCTCCCCATGGCGGAGGCGTTCTGGCTCAGCCCGGGGAGTTTCGGAGTGCCGTTGCTTCTGCTGGGCGCTCTCGTCATCCGGCTGACGAGGCGCGGCGAACGCGTGCCCGCCTGGCTGGGCTGTGGCGTGGTCGCCTGGGCGGTCCTGCTCGGACTGCTGGGTGGTTTCGACGCCGGAACGATCGCCCTGCTGCTCATCGGCACTCTGTTCCTGGCCGGCGCCTGGTTCAAGAAGGAACCCGCGTGTGCGTGAGGGTGGCGGTGAGTTCCTCTCGGCTGGTCACACCGATCTTGCGGTAGATCGCTTTCAGGTGGTCGTTCACGGTATAGGTCGAGAGGTCCAGGTGGCGGGCGATGTGTTTGGCGGGCAGCCCTTCCAAGAGCCTCTCGATGACGGCGGTTTCGCGGGGCGTGATGCCGTACCAGGCGGAAATCGCGGAGAGCAGGTCGGCACCGGCGGTTTGGACGGTGATCGCCACATCGCTCGTCGACGTGCTGTCGATGGCCTGCCCGCTCAGCACCAGCCAGCCGAACGACGCCGGGATCCGGCTGACCGCCTGACCGCCCGGCCGGCGTGCGAAGAGCGTGATGTTCAGCAGGGTATTGGGCAGTTCGTCGTCGGTGATCGCGAGGTCGTGCAGCAGATCGGCCAGCATCTCCTTCGCCGCGGGGGTCATCGCCTTCACCGTGTTGTCGCCGCCGATGATGACCACGCCGGGTTGCGCCGCCGGAAGGGCGCCACGCGGCGGTTTGGCCGAGACGAACGTCCGGAGCGCGACGCCCAGTGGTTCGGCCAGATGGGACGCGAGTTCGGCCTCGACGCCGGAAAACGGTCTGGAGCCTCTTTCTCTGAGCAGGATCAGGCCGCCTCGCGTGCTGCCCCGATGGGTCAGGGTGAGGCACAGTTGGCTCCCGAATCCCTCCGACGCCATCGTGTCGTGCAGGTGCGTGCTGAACCGCTCGTCGGTGAGGCCGGAACCCAGCACGTGGATCCGGCGGCGGAACATGGTGAACAGCGGGTCGCCGGGGCCTGCGTGCGACAGGTCGATTTCGAGCCGATGGCGGGTTCGCGGAGTGAAGAAATGCTGTCGGGCGATCAGGCAGCTCGCACCGGTGACGGGATCGAAGCCGAGAAGCAGATATCCGTCGTGCGGTACGAGCCGCCCGATCCGTGCCGACAACACGTTACCCAGTTCGGGCATCGAAGTGGAGTTCGCCGCTCCCCAGGACAGGCCCTTGATGACCGATTCCATCGAGCTCATCGCCCGATTATGCACCGCATCGGGATCGGCGCGGAACGAATTGACCGATGGGCCCGATGGTCGCTAGAACTCCCAGTGCTGGCTCTTCTCGCGATTGCAGTTCCAGCTGACCAGGAGCTGGCCGTTCTCGGGTCGGCCCCCGAGGATGTCGAGACATTTTTCGGTGGCCCGATTGCGGATTTCGTCACCGACCTGATACCACCTCTGGTGCGGCCCGCCGTTGCAGTCCCACATGCTCACGGAGCCCTGATCGCCCGGATGTCCGTTGTAGATCTCCAGGCACTTGCCGTTCATGTCCGAACGGATCTGCTCGCCATCCCACTTCCACCGCTGGTTCGCTTTCCCGGTGCAGTCCCACGTCACGACGGAGGCGCCGTTCTCCAGGTGATACATGAAGATGTCGGCGCATTTGCCGTTCAGCGCGGACTTCAGCTCGGGCTCCGCGGCCGAGGCGGGCGAGCCCGTCAGCGCGCCGCCGCCGAGTAGGCCGATGGTCGCCAGCAGGGTCGCGATCCGAGTCGATTTTCTCATTTTATCCCCTTTGCGAATTCCTCTGGAAGGAGTGTTTCGGACAAGTTGATTTTCGTCGGGACGATGACCTGACGGGTATCCCGAGAATTCGGGGGAGCGCTTGTTCGCGGGAATTCTCGACCGCGGGAAATCAAGCCCTTTCGGGCGAACTTTGAGGAGCCATCGACGAACACCGGTGAAGTTCCTAAGCTCGTGGGCGGCAAGCCGCGACGGCCTGCCGGAAAGGTGGTCACCATGCCGGAAGATCCGTTCGGCGGCAGGAACCCGACCAGTCATGAACGCAGGACCGGCCGCCCCTGGGACGCCTCGTATCACGAAGGCCCGGCCCCCTGGGATTTCGGCGGCCCACAGCCCGCCGTCGCCAACGCGGCGGGAAGATTCACCGGCAGGGTGCTCGACGCGGGCTGCGGGTCCGGCGAGAACGCGCTGCACCTCGCGTCGCTCGGGTTCTCGGTGCTGGGCGTCGACGTCGCCGAGACGGCGCTCGCGACCGCGCGACGAAAGGCGGGCGAGCGCGGTCTCGACGCCGAGTTCGTGACGGCGGACGCGCTTCACCTGGAACGACTCGGGAAGCGGTTCGACACGGTGCTCGATTGCGGGCTCTTCCACGCCTTCGACGCCGACGAGCGCGTCGCGTACGTCAAAAGCCTCGAAGCGGTCACCAAGGGGACGCTCTACATCCTGTGCTTCAGCGAGGGCGAGAACGCCGGGCCGCATCCCGTAAAACGCGAAGCGCTGACAAAGCCCTTCGGGGCAGGATGGCGGGTGAAGACCATCGAGGAGGAGCGCGTCAGGACGAGGTTCCACGACGAGAACGGCGCCCCCGCCTGGTTCGCGACGATCGAAAGAGAGCCGTCGGATGACTGAATTGCGCGGTCTGCTGGCCGACGTCGCCGCTCGCGTGGCGGACTACCGCGAAAGCGTCGCCGACGGCCCGGTCTTCCCGCACGACACGAGCGGTGTCCGGGGAAAGCTCGGCGACCTGCCCGAGAAACCGGTGCCACCCGCCGACGTGATCCGGCGGCTGGCCGACGCCGTCGAGCCGGCGCTGGTGGCGAACACCGGGCCGCGGTACTTCGGCTTCGTCACCGGCGGAGCGCTCGAAGCGGCGACGGCGGCCGACATGCTGGCGACCGGTTGGGACCAGCCCGCGTTCAACAAGGTCACTTCGCCCGCCGCCGCGATCGTCGAGGAAGTGGCGGGCGAATGGCTCAAGGACGTTCTCGGACTCCCGTCCGGTGCCTCTTTCGGGTTCGTGACCGGCGGGCAGGGCGCGAACACGGTCTGCCTGGCCGCCGCCCGGCATCACGTGCTGGCGCGGGCCGGATGGGACGTCGAGCGCCGGGGGTTGCCCGGGGCCCCGCCGCTGCGGGTCATCGCCAGTGAAGAGCGGCACGCGACGATCGACCGGTCCCTCCGCTTGCTCGGCTTGGGCACCG
The DNA here is from genome assembly GCF_044547565.1 of Amycolatopsis sp. NPDC052450. Classification (NCBI taxonomy): domain Bacteria; kingdom Bacillati; phylum Actinomycetota; class Actinomycetes; order Pseudonocardiales; family Pseudonocardiaceae; genus Amycolatopsis; species Amycolatopsis sp. NPDC052450. The sequence goes on from NZ_JBIUAQ010000007.1 coordinate 112,239, forward strand.
ACGCCGTCAAGCCGGTGCGCGCGGATGGCCAAGGCGCCATCGACGTCGCGGCTCTCGAGAAGGCGCTCGACGGGCCCGCAATCGTTTGCCTCCAGGCGGGCAACGTGAACACCGGCGCTTTCGACGATTTCGCCGCCGCGACGGAGATCGCCCACCGGCACGGAGCCTGGGTCCACGTCGACGGCGCTTTCGGGCTCTGGGCGGCCGCCGCCCCCTCGCTCAGGCAGCTGACCGCGGGATTGGAAACGGCCGACTCGTGGGCGGTCGACGGGCACAAGTGGCTCAACGTCCCGTACGACAGCGGTTACGCCTTCTGCGCCCATCCCGAGTCGCACAGGGCCGCGATGGCGCTCACCGCCGCGTACCTGACAGGCCAGGGAGACGGCGGGGTGCGGGCACCGAGCGACTTCGTGCCGGAGTCCTCCCGCCGGGCACGAGGATTCGCCACGTGGGCGGCGCTCAGCGAACTGGGCCGCGCCGGGATCGCCGAGATGGTCGAACGATGCTGCGCGCTGGCAAGGAGGTTCGCCGGGGAACTCGAAGCGAGCGAAGGCATCACCGTCGTGAACGACGTGGTGCTGAACCAGGTCCTCGTCAGCTTCGGCGACGAAACGGACAGGATCGTCGAAGCCGTCCAGCGTTCCGGCGAGTGCTGGTTGGGCGCGACCACCTGGCACGGGAGGCGTCTGATGCGCATCTCCGTGTCCAACTGGAGCACCACCGAAGCCGACGTCGACCGCGCTGTCGCCGCGATCCAGGCGGCAAGGAAGAGTGAGAAGCCAGCGGCCGGCCGTGCGTGAACATGCCGGATTCCGCGGAGTTCTTCGGTACCGGCAAGGCCGTCAAGGTCAGCGGCACCGTGGACGGCCACGACTACGAGGTGAGCATGCTGCCCATCGGTGGTGGAGTGCACATGATGCCGCTGCGCAAGCCGTTCCGGAAGATCATCCAGAAGGACATCGGCGACCGGGTCACCGTGCATCTGACCAAGCGGATCTCCTAGCCGAGACCGATCAGGAATCGAGAAGCGCGGCGAACCGGTCTCACCTAGCGTGACCGTCATGGACATCGCCATTCACGGGAGCTTCCTCCCGCAGACCGACCCCGAAGCCGCACTGACCTTCTACCGCGACACCCTTGGTTTCGAGGTGCGCAACGACGTCGGCTACGACGGCATGCGCTGGATCACCGTCGGCCCGCCGGGGCAGCCCGTGTCGATCGTGCTGCACCCGCCCGCCGTCGACCCGGGTATCACCGAGGACGAGCGCCGCGTCATCGGCGAGATGATGGCCAAGGGCACCTACGCGAGCATCCTGTTCTCCTCCGACGACCTCGACGGCCTTTTCAAACACCTCCAGGAGGCGGGCGCCGAGGTCATCCAGGAGCCAACCGACCAGCCGTACGGCCTGCGTGACGGCGCCGTCCGCGACCCGTCCGGGAACCTGATCCGTATCCAGCAGCGCGTCTGAGTACAGGTAGGCGGAGCAGCGGACTCACCCGAAAGGTGACCAGACGCCTGAACCCGCCCGGCCGAAGGCATCGTGGGGTGGATGACGAGGTCGCGTCCTGCCGACGTCGATCGCGGTCGCGGGTTCCGGCAAACGCACTGAGTTCACCGGGTGCGGGCGCGGACATGGACCCGCTCGCCCTGTTTGCCGAACAGGCTGAGCACCTCGACCCGCCCGCGGCCGGTGGCGCCGAACCAATGCGGCGTCCGGCAGTCGAACTCGGCGGCCTCGCCGGGACCGAGCACGACGTCCTGGTCGCCGAGTACGAGCCGGAGCCTTCCCCGCAGTACGTAGAGCCATTCTCGGCCGGCGTGCGTTCGCGGCCGGGGCTCGTCGTTGACGGCCGGGATCGTCATCTTGTAGGCACGGGGCCCGTTCTCGTGCCGCGTGAGCGGGATGAGGACACGGCCGTCCGAGGGCGGTTCGAGCACTCTCGGTGACGAGACGATCTCGTCGACACGCAGGCCCAGCGCGGCGATCACCGGCAGCAGCAGTTCGAGACTCGGCTTCCGCTGTCCGGATTCGAGCCGGGACAGGGTGCTGGTGGAGATGCCGGTGGCGCGGCTGAGTTCCATCAGCGTCGTGCCCTTCTTCTCCCGGGCACGGCGCAGCCGGGGCGCGATCGATTCGATCGCCGCGGTGACAGTGGGGTCGCTCTCCATTTCGCCAGCACAGCAGATCGTCCCGGTTCCGGCAAAGTTCTTTGCCGAAACAGCCAGAAACCACCGATGCTGGCGCCATGATCGAGACCAAGCGCCTTCCCTTCGGGGTCTATCTCCTCGCTTTCAGCCTGTTCGCGATGGGGAGCGCCGAGTTCCTGATGGCCGGGGTCCTGCCCTCGGCCGCCGCGGATCTCGGCGTCTCCCTGTCGTCCGCGGGCGCGCTCATCACCGCGTTCGCCCTCGGCGTCGTGCTGGGCGGCCCACCGTTCGCCGTGCTGAGCCTGAAGTGGCCGCGGAGAACGGCCCTGATGACCACGCAGGCCGTCTTCGCCGCCGCCATCGCGACCGGCCTGCTCGCCGACGACTACTGGATCCTGCTGGTCACCAGGTTCGTCGCCGGTCTCGCCTACGCCGGTTTCTTCGCCGTCGCGGCCGTGACGGCGATCAGCCTGGTGACTCCCGACCGCAACGCCCGCGCCTCCGGCGTCGTCGTCGCCGGACTCAGCGTCGCCATGGTGGCCGGGGGACCGGCGGGCACCCTGCTGAGCAACCTCACCGACTGGACCGGCGGCTTTTGGGGCGTCGTGCTGCTCACCGTGCTGGGCGTGGTCGCGTGCGCCGTCGGCCTGCCCGCCACCGCGTCCGCCGCGCCGAGCCTTGCGGGGGAACTGCTCGCCATGCGGACGCCACGCCTCTGGGGCATCTACGCGATCACGATCCTGAGCACCGCCGCGTACATGGTGTCCTTCAACTACCTGGCGGCGATGCTGACGGACGTCCTTCCGGCGGTCTGGATCCCCGCGGTCCTCGCGCTGTTCGGAATCGGTGCCTTCGCCGGGCTGTCCCTCGGCGGCCGGATCTCCGACAAGCGCCCGCACGACGCCTTGCTCGGCGGCGCCGTCGGCATCGCGGTCTTTTCGGCGCTGCTCGCCCTCTTCGCTGCTTCCGCCTGGGTTGTCGTGCCTACGGTGTTCCTACTGGGAGTCGCGGCCTTCGTGCTCAACCCGGCGCTCTACGGGCGGGTGTTCACCATCGCCTCTTCCGCCCCGACCCTCGCCGGCGCGACCACGGTCTCGGCTTTCCAGCTGGGCATCAGCCTCACTCCGGCCTTCGCCGCCGGGGCACTGAACTTGGGCGCTTCGCTGACCGCCATCCCCTGGATCGGCGCCGCACTGGCGCTGGCCACGATCCCGCTGGTGCTCCGCGATCGCCCGCATGACCGCATGCTCACTTGCTAGCATGCGAGCATGACCCAGGTCGCCAAACGGCAATTCAACGTCTATCTGCCGAACGACCTCATCAAGCGGGTGAAGCACGCGTCCGTCGACGCCGACGAATCGCTTTCGTCGTTCGTCGAACGGGTGCTGGAGGAGTACCTGCGGACCAGTGAGGAACGCGCACGATGAAGATCATGCCGATCCGCTACAGCGCGGACGTCGAGGCCATGACGCGGTTCTACGAGGCACTCGGCCTGCGGGCCGGGCCGGTGTCACGCCCTGGCGGCTGGGTCGAGATGCCCGCCGAGGGTGGGATGCTGGCCATCCACCGGTCTTCCGGCGACGACGTGGGCCGATGCGAACTGGCCTTCGAAGTCGACGAACCCCTGGAAGACGTAGCGGAGCGCCTGCGGGCCGCCGGATTCGAGCCGGGTCCGCCGATGGACGAAGGCTTCGGATATTCGATGCGCGTCCAGGATCCCGACGGTGTCTGGGTGCAGCTCAACCTGTACGACCGAGACCTCTACACGTGATCGGAACCCGGCGCGCGGGACCGCTGTTCCTCGCGGTCGGCATCGTCGCGCTCGAGTTCGCGGCGGCCGTCACCGGATTCGTCGCCTCCACCCTGCTGCCCGTCGTCGCCGGCGATCTCGACGCGAGGAGCGACCTCGGGCTCCTGATCGCCGGCTCGACGCTGGGGCTCTTCGTCGCACTTCCCTTGGCGAGCCGGGTTCTCGCCCGCCTGGGGCCGCGCGGCACTCTCGCCATCGGGATGATCGCCTACCTCGGCGGGCTCTTCCTGGCCGCGATGGCGCGGACGGCGTGGATGTTCGCCCTCGGCCAGTTCTCCGCCGGGCTCGCCAGCGGTCTGCTGGCGATTTTCGGTGTCAGCTCGGCGATCCGGCATCTCGATGACCGGCTGCGGATCCGCGTGATCGCGGCGTCCTCGGCGATGTGGATCGTGCCCGCACTGGCAGGCCCAGCGGCGACCTTGGGCTTGGAACGGCTCGTCGGCTGGCGATGGACTCTGCTGCTGCCGGTGCCGTTCGTCCTTTTCGGACGGTTGCTGGTCATACGCGCCGCCCGCGACGACACACGCGACGACGCTCCGCGGCCCTTGCCGCGGACGTTGTCGGTGCCGCTCGGGGCGGCACTTATCGTGTTCAGCAACGGCTTCTGGCCGCTCGCGCTCGCCGGGGCGGCGATCACCGTCACCGGGATGATCGCGATCCTGCCTCCGGGCACCGCACGACTGCGGCCGGGAACCCCCGCCGCGCTCGGCGCGATGGCGCTGTTCGCGATCGGCTATTTCGGCGCGGACAGCCTGATCACCGTACTGCTGACGAGCGAATACCAGGTGAGCCTCGGGCAGGCGGCGATCGTCCTGAGCGCCGCCCCGCTCGGCTGGGCGGTGACCAGCCTGGTGGCCGCCAAGTTCCCCTCGGCGCGTTTTCCCGTCGTGGGCCTGAGCCTGACCGCCCTCGGCACCGCTGTCGTTGCCTTCGGCGGGTCGTTCGCCGTATCCCTCATCGCCTGGACCGTCGCCGGAATCGGCGTCGGACTCGCCTATCCGGACCTGTACCTCAGAGCCACGACCGCGGACGCGAGCGGTTTCACCGCGGCGGAGCTTGCGACCGCGGTCATCACCGCGGAATGCGTCGGGCAGTTGCTGGGGCGTGCCGTGGGTGGCGCGTTGAGCTCATCGGGCACTGGACTGCTGGCTTCGTACGCGCTTTTCGCGGCAGCCTTGGCGGCAGCCGCGTTCGCAGCGAGGTGATCTATTCCGATTCGGTGTTACTCAGAGGGATTCCCTGGCGAAGCGGTATCGACCGTAATCCGGGGGTGTGCTGTCGAGTCGACGCGTCCCTTAGAGGCTGGTACTCGTGCATGTGCCTCGGACCGCAGTACGGTGTCGACGACCTGGCGAGTTGCAGCCAGATGACCAGCGGGTCTCAACTGCTTCCCGTACGGTCTGCGTTGACATGAGGCTTCGGGCGTGGCCAGTCATCAACATCGCCGAGAATTTGGTCAAACTGACTCGCCGTCAGGCTTCGCACAACCTGTGCCGCTTTGCGCAGGTCTTCCCCGTTGGCATCTTTCGTGATTCGCGCCGGGTAGGTGAACGCTTCACCATGGATCTCAACGGTTGTCGGATCATTCACGATGAACCTCTCTCGTTCACTCGGTCAATCGGCGTAGTGTCGACCAAACATACAAGTTTAACACATCTCACGCGTCTTCTCCCATGCTCCGATTGTGGACAGATGTCAATGATCTTCGACGAAGCGCCAGATACTGCATGCGTCGCTTATGATATCGACACCAAACCAGCATGCTCGTAAGGCTGGATAAGCATATCAACAGTATCCAATACCCGTCATATACGGGTACGAGGGGCCCGTGAGGTGAAAACAGATGCAGTTCGACATGCCATCTTATTGCTCCTGTGTCTGCGAGAACCGCAAGTGCCAGACCGGCCAGCGAAAATGCCGTTGTTGAGCGTAGTGCGATTTGAGTCATGAGCGACGATCGTTGCAAGGCTTCGATGCCGAAAACCTGCCTCGACCATGAGGCGAGCACGCCGGGCGCTGATATCGCCACGGCAATAATTCCACTCTTAAGACTGTAACTTCCAGCCTGGTCAACCAGTGTCACACCTGCGATTATGATACCCAGTGACGAGAGAAACAGGAGTGTTGCGGCAAGTCGCAGGGTGGCAAGAGGGCTTTCGAAGACATTAAGCACGTGAGTGTGCAGCACTCTCTTCATTTGATAACCATTGCGCGCGTAGAAGTGAGCATACGGCAACGCTCGATGATCTCTGGCTCGCATGTAAGTCGGAGGATCACCATCGTCGGACTCTGTTTGGCCTGCAAGTGCCTTGAAATACTGTTGTTGCCTGGGCTCGAGGCCGGTGCTGCTTACTCGTTCATGTAGTTCGTGTGTATGGACATAAAGGCCCGAAGGGAGCACCACGCGAAGATGGTAACTTTCGCATTTGTATATCAATGGTGTGGTGTAGGTGATTCGAACCGGAAATTGCCCGAGGCGAAACCTGATTTCCGCCACCCGATCCAGGCGGCGTCCTGCTTGAGACTTTACGGCGTCTTTTCCGTGTAGTGCGGTGAAGCGACTGTATGTGACTTTCAGCGATGCTCGTGGTTCTTCAACGACGGCGTACAGTACATAATTTGCTCGAAGTCTGGATATAAGCCATTCTGCGCGCGAAGGTTGAGGCGTTCCGTTCGAAGCTGGCAAGTCAAGTTCTGCTACAGACTTCTCCTTGTCGGTGAGACTGCTCGCGGGTCGGGCGATCTCATACATATCCGAGCTGATTTGGTTGCGAAATTGACTGATCACAGTTCGATCACTCGTGGTGAGCCGAACTTCGTCCGAATCAGTAACTTCCAGAACGCCTAGATACTCGATTGCGCGCGCCGTGAGCAATAGTGCTGCCGATACGCGAAGACTTTCATCATAGGATAGTATCGTCGCCGGCTTTGAATCGACGGTCACTTCTAAGCCGTCCAGTAGGACACCCTTTGGAAAGTCCGCTATCGGAACGAGTAAGGGTGTTTTGATATCCACCTTCTCCAAGCGAATGTCTTTGGTGACTGTGCAGCGAGAAACGGGCTGCTCGGCGACGATCTCTTCGGTGATCCGCAGATTGAATCGATGTGGCTCAAGGAGTAGATCAATGACTAGATCCAGCTCCATGTGATGGAATCGTTTATAGCCATCTTTGAGTAGTCTTCTGACGTAGTCCGGGGTTATCTCGTAGTGAACCGCCTTGCCGATGCCGTCGTCTGGGTTTCGTGGAATCTTCTTGTGGCCGTATAATGTCACGAGCCGCCATGCGAAAATCGCGGCGAACCCTTGGAAAATAAGGAGTGCGGCGCTTATGGTTCCAAGTACGGATTTAGTTACGATCGTCAAAGTGTTGACATTCGCCCCCCAAGAGACCGTCACGGCTGCTGCTAGAATGACAGCCGACAAGAAAACAATCGGGTGGGGAGCAAGCAGCCATCCGGTCGGATAGCCTGCGTCCTGTTTGACTTCGTCGACTTTTTTGCCAAAGACTCGAAGCGCGCGAGCTTGCCCCGCACTTCGATCGCGAAATCTTGGCATCGCGACCTCCCCGGAGTTCAACGTTTCAGGTTGCGATGTGTAGTCGCCGGCGTCGGCGGATCTGCACCATGTGCTGCGCAGAAATACCCGGTTGGCGTAGCAATGATGCGCCTTTGATGCCCCGATGTGACCTAATGTTAGGTTGAGTCGCGGAATCAGCTTACGAAGGACTAGTTCCTACTGGTGCCCGGTGGCGTTTTGATGATCGCAAAGACTTTCTGACGTAGAGCAGCTCTGAAGCGTTTGTGCTGGGCGTGATCCACTCCTGGAAGTGAAGGTTCTCTATCGAAAGGCTTTTCCGGCGGGTCGGATAAGATCCGTTGCGATCGGGCGTACATGCTTCACTCCAGCATCGAGCACTCCCGGCCTGATCTGGGTGCTGTCGATGCGCTGCATGAGTTCGGTGTGGCGGTCGGCGGCGCTGACTGCGGCCGCGCTGGGCGAGCATCGCTGGACCGTCCATGGCCGCTGGCAACGGCGACGTTTCCCGGTGCACCGAGGTCAGGTCAGGTCGTAGACGCTGGCGCTCGGGCTCCAGATAGTGCGATCAACTTCGAGCCGTTGGAGCGGAATACCTCCTGGCAGCTGGGAGGAGCCAGGGTAGTGCCTGCATCGCCAAGTGAAGGCGCCGCCCGTCATCATGCCCTTGATCGACATCGTCACAGCGGCGTTGAAGCTGCGGTTGGAGCGTCGGGGCCGGGACAAGGAGAAGGCTGATGCCTGGCTAGACAGTGGGCTCGTGTTCACGACTGAGCACGGCACGCCGATCGAGCCGCGTAACTTCCTCCGGTCGTGGGCGACTCGATGCAGGAAGGCGGGCGTCCGGTACATCACCGTGCATGACGGTCGCCGCTCCTGCGGGTCGCTGCTGGCGGATCTCGACGTGCACCCTCGGGTCGCGATGCGGATTCTCCGGCATGCTCAGTTCGCGGTCACGATGGAGATCTACACCGAGATTTCGTCGGACCAGACGCGGGCGGCGCTTAAGAAACTCGGAGACAGCTTGCAATGATCTGCTGCTGTACTTCGCTGCTGTACGGGTAGCAAAAAGGCCCTTCCCATATCCGTGGGAAGGGCCTTTGAGCTGCTGTGGAGCTGAGGGGAATCGAACCCCTGACCTTCTCGATGCGAACGAGACGCGCTACCAACTGCGCTACAGCCCCTGGTGAAGCTTGCCCCTCATTTGGAGCTCCATGAGCCTATCAGTGGCTCATGGAGCCCCAAAATCCGGGGGTCACTCTCCGGCGGCCCGGCGGAAAGGCCTGGTCCCGGGCTCGTCGAGCTCGTGGAAGGCCGGGTCCTCGTCGTCGAGGTCGACGACGACGGCTTGGCGCCGGAGGCGGGACATCGGGGACGGTTTGCGCTCCACGACGGCCGGGCGTTCGGCGGCGACGACCTCGACGTCCTCGTGGGACTCGTGGGGTTCGTCGTCGGCGGTCGCCGGACGGCGCGGGGCGCGGGTGTTGTTGAAGCGGGCGAGGCGGCGCTGCCGGATCTCGTTTTCGATGCGGACCTGGCGGCGCAGGTACGCGAGGTAGCCGATGAGGCCCACGTCGACGACACCGTTCGCCCACCAGACCGTCGGGGTCAGGAAGCCGGCGACGGCCGCGGTGGTGACGACCAGCACCAGGAGTGCGATGACGACCCGCTGCCGGAACGCGTATTTGGCGCGGGCGGCCATATCCGCCGCCTCCGGGTCGAATCCGCCCCGGCCCGGCCGGTAGCCGGCGCCTTGGCGTTCTCTTTCGGGACGGGCCGCGTGCGAGGGCTGGGGAAGCGGTTCGGCTTCCGGCTCCTCGTCTTCGAGGTCGGCGTCGAGCTCCGCCTCGAGTTCGGCCAGGTCGTCTTCTACCGATGGTTCCGTGTTCTCCGCCATCGCGAACTCCTCCGGTCCCTCGTGGCGTGTGCTCCCGCTCCGCACGACTCGCGCCGCCAAGGCCGAGTCCGTCGTCCGTGCGACCTGCTGGCGCTTGCGGGCGACCATGGGCACGAGAACGACGAGCCATGCCGCTGCGAGCGCGACGATGATCACCGAACTGGGCATCTCCCGTCACCTCCCCCGATCCACTGCTGTAGTCACGCTAGCCACAACAGTCACACACGCCGCGCAGACTCGCCGGTTTCGATCACGGAAAATGCATCACCAAATTAGGTGAATCTCACAGCTTGTGGTAACGCGGTCACCGGAACGACCCGGTGACGGGGTCAAACGCGCTCCGCGAGGCCCTTCGCGACGAGCCGCGACACCAGTCCGTCACCGGTTTCTTCCTTGGTGACGGCGTAGCAGAAGTGGTCGCGCCAGCCGCCCGCGACATCGAGATATCGCTCGAAAAGACCTTCTTGGCGATACCCCGCTTTGGCGAGAACCCGCAGGCTGGGGGTGTTTTCGGGGCGGACGGTGGCCTCGAGCCGGTGTAGCCCGCCGAAGTCGAAGACGTGGTCGGTGACGAGGGCGACGGCGCCGGTCGCGACGCCGCCGCGGACGATGTCCGATGACACCCAGTAGCCGATCCAGGCGGACCGGAGTGAAGCTCGGATGACGTTACCCACAGTGATCTGTCCGGCGAAGCGTCCATCCACCGTGATGGTGAACGGGAGACATTGACCGCGCCGGGCCAGCCCGCGCAGGGCCAGCCATTGCGACGGCCACGACCAGTACGCGTTGCGGTCCGGCCACGGCCCGACACCGGTCGGTTCCCACATTTCGAGGTGTTCGCGGTCCCGCAGCCGGACGCGGCTCCACTCGCCGGCGTCCCGTAGCCGGACCGGCCGGACGGCGAGGATCCCGGCGGGCACCCGGAGCGGCCCCAGCTTCGCGGGCCAGCCCGGATGCCTGCTTTCGATCGGATACGCGACGCCGGAAATCGGTGCGCCCATTACGCCCGCTGGGCCAGGAAGGTCACCTTGACCTGCTCGCCCGCGGCGACCTCGGTGAGGTCTTCGTCGATGTTGATCAGGCAGTTCGCCTCGGCCAGTGACGCCAGCAGATGGGCGCCGGAGGTGCCGAGCGGCTGCACCAGGTACTCGCCGTTGCCCTCGTCGCGCAGGAGTTGCCCGCGCAGGAAACCCTTGCGGCCCTTGGTCGAGGTGATCGGGGAGAGCAGCCGCGCGCCGACGATCCGGCGATGCGGGTTGCGGGTGCCGCGCGCGGCGCGGATCAGCGGGCGGACCAGGACCTCGAACACGACCAGCGCGCTCATCGGGTTGCCGGGGATCAGGAACGTCGGCACCGAATCGGGGCCGAGCCTGCCGAAGCCCTGCACGGAACCGGGGTGCATGGCGACGCGGGTCATGTCGATGTGGCCGAGATCGGACAGTGCCGCGTGCACCTCGTCGCCCGCGCTTCCGCCGGCGCCGCCCGCGACGACGACGATCTCCGACATCAGCAGGCGGCCTTCGACGATCTCACGCAGTCGTTTCGGATCGCCGGGGACGATGCCGACTCGGCTCACCTCGGCGCCCGCGTCGCGCGCGGCGGCGGACAGCGCGTAGGAGTTGACGTCGTAAACCTGCCCGACCGACGGCGTCCGGTCGATGTCGACCAGTTCGTCGCCGACCGACACGATCGAAACCCGCGGCCGCGGATAGACCAGGACCTTCGCCCGGCCGACGGCGGCGAGCAGGCCGACCTGGGCCGAGCCGATGGTGTCGCCCTTGCGTACGGCGACGTCGCCGATCTGCACGTCCTCGCCGGTCCTTCGGACGTAGCCCGCGGACGGCACGGACTTGTGCACGGTGACCTTGGCCTGGTGACCGTCGGTGTAAGCGGTCGGGACGACGGCGTCGGCGAGCGTCGGCAATGGCGCGCCGGTGTCGACCCGCACGGCCTGGCCCGGCTGTAGCCGCCGCGGCTGGCGGGAACCGGCCGCGATCTCGCCGACCACCGGCAGCTGCACCGGCTCTTGGCCCGCGGTGCGGACATCGACACTTCGTACCGCGTAGCCGTCGACGGCCGCCTGGTCGAAACCGGGCAGCGCGTGTTCGGCGACGACCTCTTCGGCGCACAGGAGGCCTTGGGCCTCGGAGATGGCGACCCGGACCGGACGCGGGCGTACCGCGGCGTCCAGGGTCAGCGCGATCTGATCCTCGACGGAACGGAACTGTCCCGCGTCTTCGGTCTCTGCCGCTTCGGCGATGGGCTCCGTCATGACTGGGGGATCTCGATCCGTTCGTTCGACCAGGCACGCGATGAAGGCCCGTCGGTGAACTGAAGTTCACCACCGTTACCAGGAGTGATGCGGTCCGAAGCCGCGGAAATCGCCCGATCGGGCAAGCTCCTCGTGGTCCGTGCCGCCGGGGTGGTCGCTGCGCCTGTCATAGGCGTGAAGCCTAACCTGACCGCGTGGTCGAGCCCGGCAATGAACACCTGAGCAAAGCGGAGTGGCGTTCCCGGATAACCGCCGAACGACGTTCGCAGGTGGCGGAAGAGCGGCTGCGGGAGGCCGCGGCGCTCACTGTCGCGGCCGCCCGGCTACCGGGTGAGGTCGTCTGCGCCTACGTCCCGTTCGGTACCGAACCGGGCTCGACGGGACTGCTTGATCAACTTCTCGACCTGGGGAAACGTGTGCTGCTGCCGATCGTCCCCGAAGCGCCGGGGCCGCTGGAGTGGGCCGGCTACGAAGGCCCGCCGAGCCTCGGGCCCGGCCGGCTGCGGGGGCTGCTCGAACCGACGGGGCGCCGTCTCGGTCCCGACACGCTGGGGGAGGCCGATCTGGTGCTGATCCCCGCGCTCGCCGTCGACGATCAAGGCGTCCGGCTGGGCCGGGGCGCCGGCTACTACGACCGGTCGCTCGCCTTCGCCGCGCCCGGTGCCGCGCTGGTCGCCGTCGTCCGGGACGCCGAACTCGTGCGTGAGTTGCCCGCGGAACCGCATGACGTCCGCATGACCGGGGTACTGACCCCGGAGCACGGCCTGGCGCCGCGACCGGTAATAGACTGACGCCCCGACGCAGTGGTTCAGAAAGGGCACAATGAGCTCTGACGCGCACCTGTCCGATCAGTTCGCCGAAACGCTGTCGAAAATGCGTTCCGCGGGGGCCCACGACATGGAGTTGGCCGCCCTGCGAAGGCGTCTCGAGCAGCTGTCCGAACCCGGCGCCGGTCAATTGCCGGGAAGCGAACTCGAACCCCTCGAGGACATCAGCAGGCTCGTCGACCTGCCCGAGCCGGACGCCGAAGAAGCGCGCCGGGTGCTGGACCGCACCGCCGTCCTGAAGCTCAACGGCGGGCTGGGCACGAGCATGGGGCTCACCGGTCCGAAGTCGCTCCTGGAGATCAAGCCGGGGAAGACGTTCCTCGACGTCATCGCCATGCAGGTGCTTTCGACCCGCGAGAAGTACAACGCGCGGCTTCCGCTGATCCTGATGAATTCGGCGGGCACCCGCGAACCTTCACTTGAACTGCTGAAGAAGTACCCCGATCTCGCCGACGACGTCATCCCGGCCGACTTCCTGCAGGGCCGCGAACCGAAGATCACCGCCGACGGGCGGCCCGCGGAATGGCCGTCGAACCCGGAACTCGAATGGTGCCCGCCGGGACACGGCGACATCTACATCGCGCTCGCGGTGAGCGGGATGCTCGAAACTCTGCTGGCGGAGGGCATCCGCTGGTGTTTCGTGTCCAACGCCGACAACCTCGGCGCGCTGCCGGACGCGCGGATCGCCGCGTGGCTCGCGAGCGAGAACGTCCCGTTCGCGATGGAGACCGTGCTCGGCACCGCGGCCGACCGCAAGGGCGGGCACCTCGCGCGGCGCGCGGGCCGGATCGTCCTGCGTGAATCCGCGCAGGTCCCCGACGGCGACGATTCGTTCGGCGATGTCGGCAAATGGCGTTTCTACAACACCAACAACATCTGGGTCGATCTGGAACGGCTGAAAGCCCTGCAGGACGCCGACCCGGCCGCGCCGCAGTTGCCGCTGATCGTGAACCGGAAGACCGTCGATCCGGCCGATTCGGCCAGTACGCCGGTGATCCAGCTCGAGACGGCGATGGGCGCGGCGATCGGCTCGGTCGAGGGCGCGCAGGCCATCGAGATCCCGCGAAGCCGCTTCGCGCCGGTGAAGACCACCGACGACCTGCTCGTCGTCCGGTCCGACGCGTACGTGCTCGACGAGGGCGGGGAGATGATCCCGGAGTTCACCACCCCGCCGGTCGTGTCGCTGAGCAAGGAGTTCTACAAGCTCCTGCCGGACTTCGACGCGCGTATCCCTTCCGCCCCTTCGCTGAAGGAGTGCACGAGCCTTTCGGTGGACGGCGACGTCACCTTCGGGAAGAACGTCGTCGTCCGCGGCGACGTGAAGATCACCGGGCCGAAAACCGTTCCGGACGGCGAAGTCCTCTAGTCCCGCTGGGCGATGAACACGTACTCGCGTCCTGGACGGTCGGGGGCGTCCCGGACGTCCAGGACGCGAAAGCCGTGTTCGGCCAGCAAGGATTCGAGATCTTCGCGTTCGCGGAACCACAGCTTCGAGTCCGAGGTGACGACCTCGCCGTCGGCGAACCGGTAGCTGTACCGGAACGACACGAACGGAAGGTCCACCTCGGTGACCTCGCGCCATTGCTCGACCTCGCCGACACCTGGAACGTCGATGATGTCGTGCGCGGTGTCCGCGGCCCAGTCCTCCCATACGCGGCGATCGGGGCGCCGGATCTCGAACACCAGGTGACCACCGGGTACCAACGCGGTGCGGACGCCTTCGAGCGTCCGGCGCCATTCGACGTCGGTCAGGAAGACCTGGGCCACGTTCCCGGTCATCACCGCGAGATCGGCGCCCGCCGCGCCCACGGCCTTCGCGTCACCATGGATCCAGGTGATCTTCCCTTCCGGATCCTTGGCTTTCGCGATCTCCAGCGATGCCTCGGCAGGATCAACCCCCACGACCTCGATCCCGCGCCCGGCCAGGAGAACCGCCAGGCAGCCGGTGCCGCAGCCGACGTCGAGCACTCTCTTCGCCCCGAGTTCGCCGATGATGGCGAGGTAGTGGTCCAGGTCGTCGCGAGCACCGTCGAAGGCGTCGTAGATGGGTGCGAGCCGGGCGTGGGCGAAGAGCGCGTCAGGCATTCGGCGACGATAGTTCCGGGACGCGTTCGGGGGCCACGGATTTACCGTCGGAGGGGGTGCTCCAGCCAGACGTTCGGCTCTACGTAGACGCCTAGGTCCAATGCCGAGGAGGCGAGCACCGGCGCGATCCCGCCCGGCACGGCCGTGAGGCCGTCCCGGAGCTCGACGCCGGTCCACGCCTTCCAATGGGCGAACGTGCCGCTGACCGTCATCGCGAACGGCGCCACCTTCACGAACCGGGCGCCGAGCCGTTCATGCGTGCGCAGCCATGGATCCTCCGGCAGTCCGTCCGGGCGACGGCGGGCGATGTAGTCCTCAAAGGACAGTCCTGGTGCCTTCTCCTTCCCTGCCGGGCGGACCGGCACGACGAGCTTGCGCATACCTGTTTCCGAGGCGCGCTTTTTCAGTGCTTCCAACGCTTTTGTGGCCAGGCCGCCGCCGCGACGGCCTGGCGCGACCATCACTTCGAGTGCGATCAGCGTCTTCGTCTCACGGGTGCTCAGCAGATCTTCCGCGGCCCAGATCAAGGCGGCGTCCCAGCCGTGGTCCGGCAGTTCCGGGCGTTCGGCCGTCGGAAAGCCGACCGGGACGGCGGCCGCTCTCGCCACCGGGACATCGTCTTCCAGCAGCACGAGGAAGTATTCCGGCCAGCGGGCGGCGAGGTGGGACGACTTCGCCAGCAGACCGGCCGGGTCGTGCTGGAGGAACTCGCCGCCGACACCGCCGAGGGCGAGCGCGGGCTCGCGCAGGTCGGGCCGGGTGGCCAGGTCTTCGATCACGATCATGTCCTCAGTAGAGCCGAGGACACGCATTCTCACGAGGTGGTTTTCGGGCACGGCGTCATCCGTGCGAGGTGGTGCGAGCGGTCAGCGTACGGGCAGGGCGCGGCGCCGTCCGGTGATGCCGGTGGTGTTGAGGTTGGCGCGTTCGCCGGCGGAGTGGCCGTCGAGGTAGCCGCTGCCGGACAACCGCCTCGGCGGCGCCGAGCGCAGATCTCCGTATTGCTCGTCGTACGCCTGCTTGACCATCGCCGTCCGGTCCTGGATGACCAGTTCGGCGGAGCGATGGCCCGCCGCGGTGGTGTGGGTGCGGGCCGCGGTGTCCTCACTGTTGCGGAGCCGTTCGTAGACCGCGCCGGAGAATCCGTGCAGCCAGGTGCGCCGGTACGCGGCCAGGGATTCGCCCGCGAACACCCGGTTCTCCGGGCGGACCCGGGTCAGCTGGGTGGTCGCCTGCAGCAGCAGGCTCGTGTACAGCAGTTCCGTCCGTTCCAGATCGGAGCGGAAGCCGAACACCGTCACCGCGGTGACCGACTGGCCGAGCCGGTGCAGCAGGGCCCGGCAGCGCAGCGGATGCGCGATGTTCGTGAGCAGCCCCGCCTTGTCCCGGCTGTACGGGTTGTCGAGCGGGATCATGATCTGGGTGATCTCGTCCGCCGTCGCCCCGGAGGCGGCCAGCAACGCCTGATCGATGCCGTACCTGGCGATCAGTTCGGCGGCCTTGGTGTTGTACGACTCGGCTTCGGCCTCGGTGACCGCCGGGTCCTCCGCCTTCGCGAGGAGTTTCCGGACGCGCGCGAGCAGCGTGTCATGGTCGGGCATGACCCTCCTTCCTGATTGGGTTGGAGCGGATCAATCTAGGAGAGAGGTCCGACAATATTCGGGCGGGATGTCCGCATCCCGGCAAGGGGGCGGTATGGCGATCGACGTGTCGGTGGTCGGTGCGGGCCCGAACGGGCTCGCGGCGGCGGTCTTGCTGGTCAGGGCGGGTCTGTCGGTCGAAGTGCACGAAGCGGCGGACGAGATCGGCGGCGGAACGCGGACGGCGTCGTTGTTCGACGACGAAGTCCGTCACGACATCTGCGCCACCGGGCATCCGCTGGCGGCGGCGTCGCCTTTCTTCCGCTGGTTCGGTCTCGCCGGGCACGGAGTCGACCTCCTGCGGCCGGAGATCGCGTACGCGCACCCGCTCGACGGTAACCGGGCCGGACTCGCCTATGAAGATCTCGACCGGACCTGTGATGCCCTTGGTACGGACGGCCCACGGTGGCGTCG
Organism: Amycolatopsis sp. NPDC052450; assembly: GCF_044547565.1. Classification (NCBI taxonomy): domain Bacteria; kingdom Bacillati; phylum Actinomycetota; class Actinomycetes; order Pseudonocardiales; family Pseudonocardiaceae; genus Amycolatopsis; species Amycolatopsis sp. NPDC052450. Next base: position 128,868 of record NZ_JBIUAQ010000007.1, read on the forward strand.
CTTGCTCGGACCGCTGGCCGGGCACAGCCGTGAACTGGCTGATCTGCTGCTCGGCGACCTGCGCCATCCGCCCCGCGACCCTCGGATCGCCGCCCTTCTCCCGGCCCGGATGACGATGCTCGCTTCCGGGTTGGAGCGGCGCCTGTTCACCGGTCCCGAAGCACCCGCCCTGCTTTCCGGTGTCTCCGCGCATGTGATGGGCCGTCAGCCTTCGCTCGCCGCCGCGGGCGCGACGCTCCTGCTCGGCCATCTCGCGCATTCGACGGGCTGGCCGATCGTCCGCGGCGGAAGCCAAGCGATCACTGAGGCTCTCGCCGCCGACGTCCGCGCGCACGGCGGCCGGATCCACACCGGCAGCCGGATCACGGATCTGCGGCAGCTGGCGAAGTCGCGCACGGTGATCCTCGACATCGCCCCGCGGGGTTTCCTCGAAATCGCTCGTGACCTGCTGCCGCCGCGATACCGGAAGGCGCTGGAGTCCTATCGCTACGGACCCGGCGTGGCGAAGGTCGATTTCCTGGTGTCCGAACCGGTTCCGTGGGCCGTACCGGAGGTCGGCAAGGCAGGCACCGTCCATCTCGGCGGAACACGCGAGCAGGTGTACGCCGCAGAAAACGCCATCGCGCGCGGGGAAGATCCGGAAGACCGGTTCGTGCTCGTCTCCGATCCGATGGCGATCGACCCGTCCCGCGGGGTGCCGGGCAAACGGCCGGTGTGGGCGTATTGCCATGTGCCGCACGGGGATCCGCGAGACGTCACCGGACTCGTCCGGCGGCGGATCGAACGGTTCGCGCCGGGGTTCTCCGACACGATCCTGGCGGGCCGCTGTGTCACCGCGCCGGAACTCGAGGCCTACAACGCGAACTATCCCGGCGGTGACGTCGCCGCCGGAGCGGTGGATCTGCGGCAGATGCTCGGACGGCCGGTCCCGCGCTGGAATCCACATCGGACCCCGCTCGGCGGCGTCTTCCTGTGTTCGGCAGCGACGGCGCCAGGGCCCGGCGTGCACGGAATGGGTGGCTGGCATGCCGTGAAATCCGTGCTGGGCAAGGATTTCGAGCGTCTGGTTCACGACCCGAGGTAGGCGTCCAGCGTGACGGCCAGCGCCCTTTCCGGTGACGGCGCGAAGCTCGCGCCGGCCAGCCCGCCCCACAACCACAGCTGGGCGAGACCGTGCAGCGACGCCCACAGCGAGGACGCGAGCAGCCGCGGATCGGTCGAGGGGTGCCAGCCGCCTTCCTGCAGCTCGGCGACCATCGCGGCGAAGAAGTCGAACACCGCGCTGCTCACCCGCGTGAGTTCGGGATCGTCCGCGTCGATCAGGTCGCGGCGGAACATCAGCTCGAACATCGCCGGATTGGCCAGCGCGAAATCGAGGTAGCCGTGGCAGGCCGCGATGAGCCGTTCGCGCGGTGTCCCGTCCGGCAGGCCGGTGCCGCGATCGAGCAGTTCGGTGTAGCCGCGGGTGGCGACCGCCGAGAGCAGGGCGGCGCGGCCGGGGAAATGCCGCAGCGGCGCGCCGTGCGAAACGCCGGCGGCCTTGGCGATCCCGCGCAGCGTCACGGCCCCGACGCCCTCTTCGGCCAGCAGGTTCGCCGCGGTGTCGATCAGGCGGGTTCGGGCGCCCACGACAGGGTCTCCTCGTGGACGGGCAGGAGTTCGGGGCGTTTCGGCAGGAAACCGTCGCCCGGCTGGCGGCCGACGAGCCGGTTGCGGAACCGGGTGACCGCGACCGGGAGGACCTCCCGCGTCAGCCACCGCAGATCCGCGCGCAGGCCGGGGCGCCCGGCCGAACCGGGCAGTGGCGCGAGCCAGGCCGGGTCGTGGCTGACGCCGAGTTTGCCGAGCACGTGCCCGGCCAGGCGGCGGTGGCCCTGCTCGGACAGATGCAGCCGGTCCGGCCCGAAATAGCGGGAATCGTGCGCGGCGTCGTCCGGCCAGAGGTCGACGAGGGTCGCGCCGTAGCTGACGGACGCCTCGCGGACGGCGTCGTTCAGCGCGGTGAGGCGCGGGCGCATGCGATGCCCCATCGGCATGCGGTGGGAGATGTCGCTGAGGGTGAAGGTGACGACCACCGGTGCGATCTCGGTGCAGGCGCGGATGGCCGTGTCGACGCGGCGGGCGACCGTGCGCGCGTCCCAGCCGCGGCTCATCACGTCGTTGCCGCCGCCGAACAACGCGATCAGATCCGGCCGGAGCCCGCTCGCCGCCGGGGTCTGCTCGGCGTGGATCTGGTCGAGCCTGCGGCCGCGGACCGCGAGGTTGGCGTAGCGAAAATCGGGCTCTTCTTCGGCGAGACGTGCCGCGACGAAGTCGGCCCAGCCGCGGTAGAAGCCTCCCGACGGATGCGGATCGGCCAGCCCTTCGGCGCAGCTGTCGCCGAGCGCGACGAAACGTTGGTAGCCCATCCAGATCTCCGTAACCGCGAGTTCACCTTGTAGACACTGTCTATCAAACTGATGTAGACGCTGTCTACTCAGTGCTCCAGGCGAGCACGGTGGGTGAAGGCGACGGCACGCCGCGGATCGCCGTCCGGGAGCACCCGGCACAGCGCGTCGACGATCTCCAGGTCGTCGGCGCCACACGGCGTCTCCCAGTACGACCACAGCGCCGTCGCTTCCCCGCTGCCGAGCACGACGCGGCGGACCGACGCGGTGACCGACTCGCGCTCCTCGCGTACGGCGGGCGACTCCGATTCGGGGAGCAGTGGACCGCGGAACGCTTTCGCGGCGCCGAGGACGTCGCCCGTCCTGAGCGCCGCGCGGACCCGCAGGAAGTCGGCGTCCACCTCGGCGGAAAGCCGGTACGGCCGCGTCCGCACGATGTCCGACCCGAGCTGTGTCCGCAGCCGGTGGATCTCCGCGCGCACGGTCACCGGGTTGCCGCTCTCGCCGTAGAGCAGCAAGGCCAGCCGCTCCGCCGAAAGACCGCCCGGATGCAGGGCGAGCAGGGTGAGGATCTCCGCGTGCCGCAAGGTGAACGGCACCTCGCGACCGTCCACTGTGGTCGATGGTGGCCCATCGGTGAGGAACTCCAGCGCGAGCCGGGGACGCCTCGACGGAGCCCGGTTCCGGAGGCGCAGCAGGTAGCCCTCGCTCAGCGGCTCCACCGTGCCGAGCCGTCCGTCGGGCAGGGTGACCGCGCCGCCGCCGGGCCGGATGTCCACAGTGGAGGGAAGATCGCCACATGCTTCGGCCGCCAGCACGCGACCCTTCGCCGACAGCAGGGCTCCCGGCGCGCCGCGTAACGCTTCCAGGTGAGTCATGTTCGCGGCTCGCAGCCGTTCGTCACGCATCGCGAGCCGCGCCCGCAACTGGCCTTCGGCGAGCTGCGCGGCCGCCGTCACCAGCGCGAGCATCGCGGGATGGACCGTCCGCAGCGGACCGCTGACGTCGATCGACCCGAGCAGCGCGCCGGTCTCCGGGTCGCGCACGGGCGCCGCCGCGCAGGTCCAGCCGTGATAGGTCCGCACCAGATGTTCGGCCGAGTAGATCTGCACCGGTTCCCCGGTGGCGAGTGTGGTGCCCATCGCGTTCGTCCCGATGACGTCTTCACTCCACCGGGTGCCTTCGGCGAGCATCACGCCGTCCGCGCGCCGCAGCACGCCCGCCGCGCCCTCACGCCACAGGATGTGCCCGGCCGCGTCGGTCACGATCATCATGTGCTCGGCGTCGTCGGCGATGCTCACCAGCGTCTGCCGCAGGATCGGCAGCACCGGTGCCAGCGGATGCTCGTCGCGCAGCCCGTGCACTTCGCCGGAGTCGTAGACCAGTGGCGCGACGCCCTTGTCCGGGTCGACGCGCGCGGCGAGCGAGCGATTCCACGAAGCCGACACGATCGACCTGGGGGAACGCGGCGCGGGAACACCGGAGAGGACGGCGTCGTGGACGTCCTTCAGCAGCCGCGCGTACGCCTGAGGGTCACGCGGCGACGCTTCACCTCCGGGCAGCTCCGCCACGTTTTCGAGGATAGGTGACCGCGCTCACTTCGTTGCAACGTGCGTGCAACCTCACCCGGCCTAGCTTCGCCGCCATCCGTCACCCCGAGCGATGAGGCAGGAAAGATGGCCAAGTACGCGGCACCGAACACCGAAGGCGGCGTCGTCAGCTACGAGTCGCGCTACGACCACTACATCGGAGGCGAGTACGTACCGCCCGCGAGCGGTCAGTACTTCGAAAACCCGACCCCGGTGACCGGACAGGTGTTCACCGAGATCGCCCGCGGTACCGCCGCCGACGTCGACCGCGCGCTCGACGCGGCCGAAGGCGCGGCCGCGGCCTGGGGCCGGACGTCGGTGGACGAGCGGTCGAACGTGCTGCTGCGGATCGCCGACCGGATGGAACAGAACCTCGAAGCGATCGCCGTCGCCGAATCGTGGGAGAACGGCAAACCGGTCCGCGAGACCCTCGCCGCCGACATCCCCCTCGCGATCGACCACTTCCGCTACTTCGCCGGCGCCCTGCGCGCTCAGGAGGGCGGCATCTCCCAAATCGACGACAACACGGTCGCCTACCACTTCCACGAACCGCTCGGCGTCGTCGGCCAGATCATCCCGTGGAACTTCCCGCTGCTGATGGCGGTCTGGAAGCTCGCGCCCGCGCTCGCCGCGGGCAACGCGATCGTGCTCAAACCCGCCGAGCAGACCCCGGCGTCGATCCACTTGCTGATGTCGCTCATCGGCGACCTGATCCCGCCGGGCGTGCTGAACATCGTCAACGGCTTCGGCGTCGAGGCGGGCAAGCCGCTCGCGTCGAGCAACCGCGTGCGGAAGGTCGCGTTCACCGGCGAAACCACCACCGGACGGCTGATCCTGCAGTACGCCAGCGAGAACATCATCCCGGTCACCGTCGAACTCGGCGGCAAGAGCCCGAACATCTTCTTCGACGACGTCGCCGCGGCCAACGACGCGTTCTACGACAAGGCACAGGAAGGTTTCGCGCTCTTCGCGCTGAACCAGGGCGAAGTCTGCACCTGCCCGTCGCGGGCGCTGATCCAGTCCGGCATCTACGACCGGTTCCTCGGCGACGCCGTCGAGCGGGTCAAGAAGATCAAGCAGGGCCATCCGCTCGACACCGAGACGCAGATCGGCGCGCAGGCTTCCAACGACCAGCTGGAGAAGATCCTTTCCTACATCGACATCGGCCAGAAGGAAGGCGCGAAGATCCTCACCGGCGGCGAGCGCAGCGACCTCGGCGGCGAACTGTCCGGCGGGTACTACGTGCAGCCGACGGTGTTCGAAGGCGACAACAAGATGCGGATCTTCCAAGAGGAGATCTTCGGCCCGGTCGTCTCGGTGGCCAGGTTCGACGACTACGCCGACGCGCTGAAGATCGCCAACGACACGCTGTACGGCCTCGGTGCCGGTGTCTGGTCGCGCGACGGCAACACCGCCTACCGCGCCGGCCGCGACATCCAGGCGGGCCGGGTTTGGGTCAACAACTACCACGCCTACCCGGCGCACGCGGCCTTCGGCGGCTACAAGGCTTCCGGGATCGGGCGCGAGAACCACAAGATGATGCTGGACCACTACCAGCAGACCAAGAACATGCTGGTGTCCTATTCGGACAGTGCGCTCGGGTTCTTCTGATGGCCGAGCGGGTCGGCTTGACACCGGCCGCCGCGGATCTGCTGCGGCGGTTGGTGTCACTCCACGGGCCGGTGATGTTCCACCAGTCCGGCGGATGCTGCGACGGGAGCGCCCCGATGTGTTACCCGGCAGGCGAATTCCGCACCGGGGCGGCCGATGTCCACCTTGGTGACCTGAGCGTCGAGGGCATCGACGACGTTCCGGTGTGGATGTCGGGCCCCCAATTCGAGTACTGGAAGCACACGCATCTGACCATTGACGTCGTCCCCGGCCGGGGCAGCGGATTCTCCTTGGAGGCGCCCGAAGGAGTCCGCTTCCTGGTCCGCTCCCGGCTGTTCAGCGATGAGGAATCGGCCGAGCTGAACGGCCCAGCAACGCGATGAGCCGGTCGCCCGGCGTGGCGTCCGGCGGTACCTCGACAGCGTGGTCGAAGGCGCCGCCGGGCCCGCGCACCGGCATCACGTCGGGGTAGCGGCTCGCCACCGTCAACGCGGCCGCCGCGAGCTCGTCGTCCCAGCGGTGTTCACGGCCGAGAGCGGTATTGAGGTCCCAGTCGTGGGTGAGCGTGTCGACGAACAGCACGGCCAAGGCGTTCTTGGCAGGGAGCGGACCGAAGTTCCCGAAGTCGAAGGTCTTTTCGAGCGCCGGCGCGCTGAAGGCCGCGAGGAACTCGGCGGAACTCTCTTCGTAAGACGTGGCGAGGTCGTCGTCCGCTGTTGGCCGGGTCTTCCGGGGAAGGCCTGTCGCCTGCGCGGCGCGGTGCTCGTTGTTGTCGATCAGGTGTTTCACGATGTCGCGGACGGTCCATTCGGCGCAGGGGGTCGAGCGGTCCCAGTCGTCCGCGCCGATTCCGGCGATCGTGGTCCCGGTGGCGTGATGCGCCCGGGTCGTCAGTGCGAGGAAGTCCATGGAGTCAAAGTATACGAACGATCGTGCTATCTTCTAGGGTGTGAGCACACTCGAGGTGAACCAGGTCTTCGTCGGGCGGCCGTCCGTGCTGGGAACGAAGCGCGACGTCCCGGTGTACAGCGCCATTGCGAAATCGCGGGTGGAGACGCCGTTCCTGAAGCTGGACGAGATCAATCTGGCCGGTGACGATCAGGCGGACCGGAGTGTCCACGGCGGCGTCGACAAAGCGGTTTACGTCTACCCCGCGACGCACTACGCGGCCTGGTCGGAGCAGGGTTTTCCGGTGGTCGCGGGCGATTTCGGGGAGAACGCGTCGGTGACCGGCGCCGATGAGTACGACGTGCGCGTCGGCGACGTCTGGGCTTGGGGCGAGGCGCTGGTCCAGGTCTCGCAGCCGCGGACGCCGTGCTTCAAACTCGCGATGAAGACCGGGCGCAAGGACGTCATCCCGGCGATGATCGACTCCGGCCGCAGCGGCTGGTACCTGCGGGTGCTCCGGACGGGTGAGGTCCCCACTTCGGGGCGGATGACGCTCGAAGAACGCGATCCGGTGAATCCGACGATCGCCGAGGTGTACGTCGCGTCGTTCACCAACGTCGCCCAGCTGGACGACGACCGCCAGGACGCGTACTGGGCGCTGCTGGACCGGGTGCTCGCGGCGCCGTCGCTTTCCCGGCAGTACCGTGACGGCCTGGAATCGGCGAAACGGCGGCGAGAGGAACGGAATGCCGGTTGACGGCCGGGTGGCCCGCGGCGACGCGACGAGGCGGATCGTGCTCCGGCGCGCCGTCGACATCGCGTCCGTCGAAGGACTCGACGGGTTGTCACTCGGCAGGCTCGCCACCGAGCTGGAACTGAGCAAATCCGGGGTGTTCGCGCTGTTCGGTTCCAAGGAGGAACTGCAGCTCGCGGCGGTCGAGACGGCGAGCGCGATCTTCGCGGAGAACGTCGTCGAGCCGACACTGGAGGTCGAGCAGGGCATCGCCCGGCTGCGCGCGCTGTGCGCGAACTGGCTCGACTACTCGGAACGCCGCGTCTTCCCGGGCGGCTGTTTCTTCTTCAACGCCGGCGCCGAGTTCGACGCGCGGACCGGCCGGGTCCACGACGCGGTCGCGAAGGCGAGCCGGGGCTTCGCCCAGTTCATCCGGTCCACCGTCGTCGAGGCGCGGAAGGCGGGGGACCTGCGGGAGTCCGTCGACGTGAACCGGCTGGCCTTCGAACTGCACGCGCTCGGACGGGCCGCGAACGCCGATTCGGTGATGTTCGGCGGTACGGAGCCCTACGCGCTGGCCAGAGCTGCCATCACCGCCCGCCTCGACGCCGCGGTCGTGTCATGAAAGGGCCGTTCAGGACATTTTTCGTCCTGAACGACCCTTTCATGACACTCGGGAACTACTTCCAGTCGACCTGCGTGGACCGGTAGAAGTCGATCCCCTGCTGAACCCACCGCGGGCTCTGCTTCGCCAGCCGGAGCCGGTACGCGTCCCAGGTCCGGGAAGCCTTCGGTGACCAGCCGATCTCGGCGTGCCCCGGCAGCCTCGGGAACGCCATGAACTCGATGTTGTCACTCGTGATCAGCGTTTCCGACCACAGCGGCGCCTCGACGCCGATGACGTTCTTCTCCGACACGCCCTGCAGATACGTGGCCGGATCCCAGTCGTAACCGGTCTTGACCTCGATCAGCCCGGCCCAGCTCAGCCCGAGCGGGGTCTGCGGGTGGTACTTCATGTCGAGGTACGCCTTGTTCGCCGGCGACATCAGGATCTTGTTGCCGCGCGCCGCGGCCTCGGCCACGTTGGCGTCCGTGCCGGTCGTACCCCAGAACTGCGGAACGGCCGAAACCGGCGGTTTCGTCTTGGCGATGTCGTGCCAGCCGGTGATCGTCTTGCCGTACTTCGCGACGATCGGATGCACCTTCGTGGCGAAGGTCTGATAGTCCGCCGGGGTGGTCGAGTGGGCCTCGTCGCCGCCGATGTTGATGTACTTCCCGGGGGTGATCGCCGACAGTTCGCGGATGACGTCGTCGACGAACTTGTAGGTGATGTCCTTGTTGATGCACAGCGAGCTGTAGCCGACCTCGATGTCGGTGCGCGGCGGCACCGCGACCCCGTCGCAGTTCAGTTCGGCGTAGGAGTGCTGGGCCGCGTTCGTATGCCCCGGCATGTCGATTTCGGGAACGATCGTGATGTGCCGCGAAGCCGCGTAGCGCACCAGGTCCTTGTACTGCTCCTGCGTGTAGTACCCGCCGGGGGCGCCACCGACGGCGGTCTGCCCGCCCACGGTCGCCAGCTTCGGCCAGCTCTTGATCTCGATCCGCCAGCCCTGGTCGTCGCTCAGGTGCAGGTGGAGTATGTTGATCTTGTACTGCGCGATCTGGTCGATGTAGAGCTTGACCTGCGCCGGCGTGAAGAAGTGCCGGGCGACGTCGAGCATCGCGCCGCGGTAGCCGAAGCGCGGATAGTCGAGCACTGTGCCGCCCGAAACCACCCATGACCGCTTCTGGACGGTCTTCGCCTCGATCGCAGACGGGAACAGCTGACGCAGTGTCTGCACTCCGAGGAACAGGCCCTCGTCGGTGTTCGCCTTCAGTGTCACGCCGGACGACGAGACCTTGAGCTGGTAGCCCTCGGTGCCGACCCGGTCGCTCGCGCGACCGGTTTCGAGGGAGATGGCGTGGCCACCGCCGCGGTGGCCGGTGACGACGGGCAACCGGTAGCCGGTGGCGGGCCTGAGCAGCCCGGCCAGGTACTCGGCGACCTGCTTGCCTTCGCGGTCGGTGCGGATGACGGTGGCGGGGTTGAGCCGGAAGTCCGCGCGAGGATCGGGTTTCGCGTCGACAGGCGCGGGGACGACCTCGGCGACGGTCCGTTCGGCTTTCGCGTGCTGTCCCGCGCTCGCCGTCGCGGGCAGGCCGAACGTCACGAGACTCAGGACGGCCACGCCGAGCACGGTTCTGGACAGACGTTTACTCATGGAGCACCTCCGGTCGGGTACCTGGAGACTCTCTGGCTATAGAGGTATAGACCAATAGGGCAAACACGACAACACCCGATCGGACCAGTACGCCGTGCCGATCATCGGTCATCCGCCGCGCAGAACCGCTTTCAAGGCATCGAGAACACTCGCGTCTTCGATGGTCGAGGGCACCTGCTCGTCGCGGCCGTCGGCGATCCCGCGCATGGTCTTGCGCAGGATCTTCCCGGAGCGCGTCTTCGGCAACGCGTCCACAATGGACACGTCACGGAACGCCGCGACCGGCCCGATGTCCCGCCGCACCAGCGCGACCAATTCGGATTTGAGTGTTTCGGCGTCGAAGTCCACGCCCGACTTCAGCACCACGAACCCGCGCGGAAGCTGCCCCTTGAGCTGGTCCCGGACGCCGATCACCGCGCATTCGGCGACGGCGGGGTGAGAGGCCAGCACGGCCTCCATCGAACCGGTCGAAAGCCGGTGGCCCGCGACGTTGATGACGTCGTCGGTTCGGCCCATGACGAACAGGTAGCCGTCTTCGTCGACGTATCCGGAGTCACCCGTCAGGTAGTAGCCGTCGTACCGCGAAAGGTACGCCTCGCGATACCGCTCGTCGTCCTGCCACAACGTGGGCAGCGATCCCGGCGGCAGCGGCAGCTTGATGGCGATGGCGCCTTCCCGGCCGGCGGGGACCGGCTCGCCCGCCTGGTCCAGGATCCGCACGTCCCACCCTGGCACTGGTTTCGTCGCGGAACCGGGTTTGACCGGCATCGGCTCCAGCCCGCGCGGGTTCGCCGCGATCGGCCAGCCGGTCTCGGTCTGCCACCAGTGGTCGATCACCGGCACGCCGAGCTTGCCGTGCGCCCAGTGATAGGTCTCCGGATCGAGCCGTTCACCGGCCATGAACAACGTCTTGAACTCGCTGAGCTGGTATTTTTCGATTTCGGCCGCGTCAGGGTCGACCTTCTTGATCGCCCGCAACGCCGTCGGCGCGGTGAACAACGCCTTCACCCCGTGGTCGGCGATGACCCGCCAGAACGCGCCGGCGTCCGGGGTTCCGATCGGTTTGCCCTCGTACATGATCGATGTCGCCCCGATGAGGAGCGGCGCGTACACGATGTAGGAATGGCCGACGACCCAGCCGACGTCGGACGCCGTCCACCACACGTCACCGGGCCGGATGTCGTAGATCGCGCCCATCGACCAGGCCAGCGCGACCGCGTGCCCGCCGGTGTCGCGCACGACGCCCTTCGGCTTCCCCGTGGTGCCGGAGGTGTACAGGATGTACAGCGGATCGGTGGCGGCGACCGGCACCGGATCGGCGGGGGAAGCCTTCGCGACCAATTCGGTCCAGTCCGCGTCGCGCGCTCCCATCTCGGCGCGAGCACGCTCCCGCTGCAACACCACGACCTTGTCCGGCTGGTGGACCGTGCCCGCGAGCGCCTCGTCGATGATCGGCTTGTATTCGACGACCCGCGTCGGCTCGATCCCGCACGAAGCGGCCACGATGACTTTGGGTTTCGCGTCCTCGATCCGCGCCGCCAGTTCCTTGGGCGCGAACCCGCCGAACACCACCGAGTGCACCGCGCCGAGCCGGGCACACGCGAGCATCGCGACCGCGGCCTCGGGGACCATCGGCATGTACACGATGACGCGGTCGCCCTTCCCGACACCGAGAGACGCGAGCGCGCCCGCGAAGCGCGCGACGTCGTCCAGAAGTTCCGCGTAGGTGAACCGGCGTACCGAATCGGTGACGGGAGAATCCCAGATCAGCGCGGTCTGCTCGCCACGGCCGTCCCGCACGTGCCGGTCGAGCGCGTTGAACGCCGTGTTCAGCTCCCCGTCCGGGAACCAGCGGTAGAAGGGCGCCTTCGACGCGTCGAGGGCCTGCGTCGGCGGGCGGATCCAGTCGATCGCCTGTGCGGCTTCGAGCCAGAAACCCTCCGGGTCTTCGAGGCTCCGCTGATACGTCTCGGCGTGCATCGAATGCTCCTTCGCGCTCGGGTACCGGACCCCATCGTGGACTTCCGGCCATGATGGGGTCCGGTGATAACGGCGGGGAGACGCCCGCGACAACCCGGCAACCCTGCGCGGGCATGGAGCGTCCTAAGCTGGACTAGGGGTAAAAACGCCGGAAACGGCCTCGACGAGCGAGGGGAGCAGGGTCCATGGGACTAGCGAGCGCGCTGCTTTCGTTCGCGCACAGCCTGTTCGGGCCAGGGATCTGGCCAGGGGACTGGGTGTGGGCGACGAGCACCGCGGGAGCGCTGGTCGCGCTGCTGCCCGCACTGGGAGCGATGGTCGTCGCGATCATCCGCAAAGGCACCGGCAATCGCTACGACGTGGTGACCCTGTCCATCTTCGGCGGGATCGGCGTCGTCGCCGTATTCCTGCTGCCGTGGCTGCTGGCCACCGGTGTTTCGCAGGTCTACCAGGAGGCCGCGTCGTCGAAGTCGGGCGGTAAGTCGGGCTTCTCCGGCAGCGACCTGTCGACCTTCAACTCCGACTACAGCCCGCTGATCGGCGCGCAGAGCGAGTACCTCGGTCGCGGCCAGAACGTGTACGAGGTCCTGTTCTATCCGAGCGGGATGCAGCTGAGCTACATCTTCTATCTGATCCTGCTGGTCGGGTTGCCCGCGCTGTCGCTGCTCTTCGTGATGCTGCAGGCACGGACCGCGTTCCGCCGCGGACCGAAGTGGCCTTCGCGGTTCTTCTGGATCCCGTTCGTGCTGATGGTGCTGGCGAGCATCGGCATGGGCGCGAACACCGCCGTGCACTTCTGGCTCGGGTTCCTGCCGTTCAGCGTGCTGGGGCTGATCCCGGTCGCGCTGGTGGGCCCGCCGCCGTGGTCGGTGATCAACCGGCCGGACCCGCAGCCCCGGCAGAAGATCGAGCCGTACCGCCCGGAGCCGCCCGCTCCGAAACCGCAGCAGCAGTTGCCGCCCCCGCCCGCCAAGCAGTACCCGGCGACCGCGCTGGCGCAGGCGCCCGAACCTCCCGCGCTGGCCGCGGCCCCCGGCCCGGTCCCGCAGCCTCCGGGTTCCCGCAACTCCGGTGGCGGCCGCTACAAGCGCGTCCGGCGGCTCGGTCACGGTGGCTTCGGCACCGTGTGGGAAGCGGTCGACACCCAGCTCAACCGCACGGTCGCGCTGAAGATCGCGCACGCGCCGGACCGGGACACCGAAGAGCGCATGCAGCGCGAGGCCAGGGCGCTGGCCGTGGTGAACCACCCCAACTGCGTCAAGGTGTACGACCTCGTCGAGGAACCCGACGGGCTCGCGCTGGTCATGGAGTACCTCGAAGGGCGCTCGCTGGCCGAGATCGTCGACTCGCAGGGCCCGCTCGACGACATCGCCGCCGGACGGCTCTGGTCGACCATGGCGGGCGCGCTCGCCGCGGCGCACGAGAAGGGTGTGCTGCACCGGGACCTCAAGCCGTCGAACATCATCCTCGACCGCAACGGGCTCGCGCATCTCATCGACTTCGGCATCGCGCGCAGCCAGGGCGACTCGAAGATGACCGCGACCGGGATGATGATCGGTACGCCGGACTTCGTCGCTCCCGAACAGGCGATGGGCTCGCCGGCGAGCCCGGCTTCGGACGCTTGGCAGCTCGCCGCGACGGTCAGCTACGCGCTGTCAGGCCAGCCTCCGCGCGGTACCCGGGAGACCCCGATGGCCGCGCTGATGGCCGCCGCCCGTGCCGAACCGGTGTCCAAGCTGCCGAACCGCAGCGCGCACGCGCGGATCCTCATCGCTTCGCTGGACCAGGAACCCCGCCACCGTCCGACGCTCAGCGCCGTGCGGCGCGACGTCGAAGGCTGGCTCGCTCGCGCGGGCAAGTCGCCGGACGGCCCGGTCACCCAGATCGTCCCGCGCCGCCCTCCGCAGTCGCAACCGCAGCCCCATCAGCAGCCGCAGCCCCAGCGTCACCCGCGCTGACCTGCGGAAAGAGAGCAAGGGACCTTTGCTGGCGTTCGTTAGTGCACTAACGAACGTCAGCAAAGGTCCCTTGCTCTCTCACTCGATGATGACCCAGGTCCCGCCGCGCCAGCCCATGGTGAAGATCTTGGGATCCCCGTCCATGATCGTCGCCTTCGGCGCGATCGCGTTGGGCGGGATGGTCACCTGGTCGGGCCCCTTGCTCTTCACCTTCGCGCGGTCGACCCGGGTGGCTTTCAGGTTCTTCAGATCCGCGGGCGTGAACATCTCGAACAGCATCGGCGTGAGGCTGCGGCACTCCTTCATCCCGCCGTCGTAGGCGGGCGCCGAAATCCGGCACACGGTGTCCAGGTCCTTGGCGCCCAGCGCGTGATGGAACTCCTCCATCACGCTCGCGGCGCCGTCCGGCGTATGCGCCACCGCCCCGCCGGTGGCGGGCTTGGTGACCGTCCCGGCGGTCGCCGAAGGGGCTGTAGCGCTGCTGCGCGTAGTCGACGTAGGCGCGCTTGAGCTGCTGCTCGGCGCTTCGGAAGCGCTCGGAACGGCCGAAGTCTGCGGCGACGCGGTCCCCGGTGTCTGCTCCTCGCAGCCCGCGATCAAGAACAAGGCCGCGGCCGCGCAGGCCGCTCCGAGCGGTCGGATCGTCATGATGCCCCCTGTCGGACTGCTGTTGACCAGGGGAGAGTAACAACTGAGCCCTAAGTGTCACAGGCGAATCGGGAAACGCGCTATGCGTCGCCCTCGATCAGGGCGACCATCGACACCGCCAAGATGAGCTGCGCGGATACGCAGGTCCGCTTCATCGCTTCCTTCTTCTTACCGATGAAATCGACCTGCACCACCTGACCGTTGGGGAGCTGGGTGCTCACGGCACAGGTCTCCTCGGTCTGCTCGTACCTGGCCTTCAGCAGGCCGAACTTCCCTTCCCGCACGTCCGCGCCCTGCTTCGGCGGCACGGCATCGAGACCGCCGGTGCCGGTCGTGTACATCCCGACGGCTTTCGCATAAGGGACCTCGTGGGTGCAGGTCGGTCCGACGGGGCTCTCGCCCTTCTGAGCGCCTTCACGGCCCGCGTTGACACCCGCGTAATTCGCGTGGGTGAACTTGACGACCTCGCAAATGTCGGCGTTCTTCAACGCCTCCGCCGGTGGCTCCTGAACGGTGCTCGGTGCCGGCTTGCCCCCGGCGAGCGGCACGAATTTCTTCAACACCACTTCGGCGACCTTCTTCGCCAGTTCGCAGTGTTCGGCGCGGACCCCTCCTTCGTCGTTGTCGACGTCATAGGCGTCGACGGCGATCGAGGCGTAGGCGCGGACGTCCATGTTGACCGAGCAGAAGGTCGCCGGTTCCGGGTCGAAGGCATAGGTCCGGCCCTTGATCCCGGCGATCTCCACCGGTTCCATCACCGGGGCGTCCTGCGTGATCCAGCTGTACGGGCTGTAGGCGTGCACCTGGGCGCCTTTGTTGTTCGGGAACACGAACTGGCAGCCGCTGAGCGTGCCCTTGGTGCTGACCAGGCCGAGCGGCTGGAGATCGGGTTTGATCACTTCCAGCCAATCGCAGCCTTCTTCACCCTGCTTCACGGGCAGGGCCAGCGGCTGATCGAGCGCCTGATCACTGAAACCCGACCCGTCCGCGGGCGGGTCGTACTTCGGATACTTCGCTTCGCCGCCGGCGGTGGCGCCCGGAGCGGCACCTTCGCGGAAGGCTTTCCCGTCGACGGCGCTCGAGCACCCCGTCAGCAGCAGTGCGATGGCCACGAAATACGGCCAACGAGACATGATGACCCCCAGAAATCCCTGATTCGGGCAGGAGTCTAAGTCGCTTTCAGGAGCTTCGCTGGGCCTTGGGGCAACCGGTGGCGGTCACTTCCAGGACGGCAGCCACAGCTCGGCGTTCCAGTGCTCGTTGGTGATCGCGTTGCCGTTGAGGATCGGCCACAGCCAGGCGAAGTTGGCCACGACGAGCCCCACGTAGAGAGCGACGACGAGCATGCCGGTGCCCCGGCGTTCGAATCCGCGTTTCGCACTGCCGAGGATATGCCCGAGGATCAGCGTCAACCCGAGTATCAGGAACGGCGCCAGCGGCGTCGCGTAGAAGTAGTACATCTGGCGGTCGAGGTTGGTGAACCAGGGCAGGAACCCGGCCAGGTAGCCGACGAGCACGGCGGCGTAGCGCCAGTCCGCGCGGAAGAACGACCGCCACACGCTCCAGCCGAGCATCGGCAGCGCCAGCCACCACATCGCCGGCGTCCCGATCAGCATCGTCGCCCGCACGCAGGTCGACTCGCCGCACCCGGTCGCGTCGGTGCCACCCGCGTACGCGTAGAGCATCGGCCGCAGTCCCATCGGCCAGGTCCACGGCTTCGACTCCCAGGGATGCGGCTTGTCCTTGGGCGTCACCAGGTTCGCGTGGAAGTCGAGGACGTTCATCGAATAGTCGCCGAGCGACCGCAACGCGGGCGGCATCCACGCCCAGAAACCGGGATCGATGTCCTTGATCGCCACGTAGTTGCGGTCGGTCGCGGTCTCGCTCGCGAACCAGGCCCAGTAACAGGCGAGGTACACCAGGATCGGGATGACGACGATCGCCCACAGCGCGGGCAGCACGTCGCGGCGCAGCGTGCCGAGCCAAGGCCGCTGCACGCCGGCGGCCCGGCGCGCGGCCACGTCGAAGAACACGGTGAGCAGCCCGAAGGCGGCGATGTAGTAGAGCGCCGACCATTTGACGCCGAAGGTCAGCCCGATCATCAGGCCGCCGGCGAACCGCCACCACCGGAAACCCAGCTTCGGGCCGAACCGCGATTCGTCGATCCAGCCTTCGCGGACGGCCACGGCGAGCCGCTGCCGCACCTGGTCGCGGTCGCACAGCACGCAGGCGAACGCGGCCAGCACGAACAACGCGATGAAGATGTCGAGCATGCCCATGCGTGACTGCAGGTGCAGGACGCCGTCGCTGATCACCAGGATTCCGGCGACCGCGCCGAGCAGGGTGGAGCGGGTGAGCCGCCGGGCGATCCGGATGACCAGGAACACGATCAGCGTGCCCGCCAGCGCGGGCATGATCCGCCAGCCCCAGGCATTGTAGCCGAACAGCCACTCGCCGATCGCGATGAGATGTTTCGCCAGCGGCGGGTGCACGATCAGTTCGTAGCCGTAGTTGTCTTCGTAACCGCCGTTGCGCAGCATCTGCCACGCCTGCGGGACGTAGTGCTTCTCGTCGAAGACCGGCGTGCCCTTGTCCGTGGGCGTTCCCAGATTCTGGATCCGGACGATGCCGCCGATGAGCGTCAGCACCAGCGTGACGACCCAGCCGCGCAGGCGATCGGTCGGCATGCCGCGGCCGAGGAGTGAGGCCTCCCGATCGCTCGGTGGCCGGAGCGCGTCGACCGGATCCGGCCGCACGCTCTCGTTGTCACGGGTCAGCAGTGCGGTCACGGGGCATGATCCTACGGGCGGAAGAGTGAACTCGGTGTCCGGATCTGCGAACCGGTTAACCTTCGGGAATGACCGAAGGACGCCTCGTGCTGGCAGCCACCCCGCTCGGAGACGTCCGTGACGCTTCGCCGCGCCTGTCCGAAGCTCTCGCGACGGCCGACGTGATCGCCGCGGAGGACACCCGGCGCCTGCGCTCCCTCACCGCCGCCCTCGACGTTTCGCCGGTCGGCCGCGTGGTCAGCTTTTACGAGGACGTCGAGACCGCGCGCCTGCCGAAACTGCTCGAATCGCTCAAGTCGGGTGAGACGGTGGTCTTGGTGACCGATGCCGGAATGCCGAGCGTCTCGGATCCCGGGTTCCGTCTGGTGGCGGCCTGTGTCGAGGCGGACGTGCCGGTGACCTGCCTTCCCGGCCCGTCCGCGGTGACCACGGCGCTCGCGCTGTCCGGCCTGCCGTGTGACCGTTTCTGTTTCGAAGGTTTCGCCCCGCGCAAGCCCGGTGAACGCGCGAAATGGCTCGGTTCGCTGAAGGACGAGCCCCGCACGGCAGTGTTCTTCGAATCTCCACACCGCCTCGCGAGCACGCTCGCCGACGCCGCCGAAGTCCTGGGCCCCGACCGTCGGGCCGCCGTGTGCCGCGAACTGACCAAAACCTACGAAGAGGTCAAACGCGGCAATCTGCCGGAGTTGGCCGCCTGGGCCGCGGACGGGGTCAAGGGCGAGATCACCGTCGTTCTCTCGGGTGCGCCCCCGCGTTCGGTCAGCGTCGAGGACCTGGTCTCGGAAGTCTCGTCGCGGGTCGCGGCCGGTGAACGCCTCAAGTCCGCCGCCGCCGAAGTCGCCGAGGCGACAGGTGTGTCGAAGAAGGAGCTTTACGACGCCGTGCTCGCCTCCCGTAAGAGCTAGGACAGCAAGGCCGTCACGGCCGCATACGCCTTCGCGGCATCGGGCTCCGCGCCGGTGATGACATCGGTGTAGATGAACGACTCGCCGATCCGCACCAGCAGGTACGCGAGGTCCTCGACCGGCAGGGGCGGGGTGAGCCGTCCGGCCTCGACCTCTTCGTCCAGGAACTCGCGCATTTTCGCGATCGCGCGACTCTGCACCACGCTGGCCTTCGTCGTCAGGATCCGCAGCGCCCGCTCGGGCTCGTTGCGCAGGAACTCCCGGAACGGTTTCGAGTCGTTCACCGTCCGGACGAAGGTGCCGACCAGCTCCGCGATCCCTTCCGCGCCGCGTCCGAGTTTGCCCGAAGCGCGCGCTTCGAAGACCTCCACGGTCATCGACCACAGGATCTCGCCGAGCAGCTGATCCCGGCCGCCGACCCACCGGTGCAGGGTGGCGCGGCTGATCCCCAGCTCGGCCGCGAGGTCACCCATGTCCACCCGGCGCCCTTCCAGGAACCGGGCGCGCGCGATCGTGAACGCGCGCAGAGCGTCCGGGCGCGGCGAAGTCAGCTGGCGTTCCAGTGCGGTTTCGATGAGTGAAACATATCACGCCATGTCTCAGGTATGAGACATATGCAAGAATGTCTCATCTCGACGAGGAGGATGCGGATGCGCGCAGTACAGGTGACCGAATTCGGCGGACCCGAGGTGCTCAACCTCGTCGACCTGCCCGATCCCGTCCCCGGCCCGGGGCAGCGGCTGGTGGAGGTCGACCGGATCGGCGTCAACTACGCCGACACGCACCAGGCCGAGAACTCCTACCTCGCGCCGAGCAAGCTCCCGCTCGTGCCCGGTGGCGAGGTCGTCGGCCGGACCGCCGACGGCAAGCGTGTCGTCGCGCTGCTCAACGGGGGCGGCGGCTACGCCGAGCGCGCGGTGGCCGACGAGGTCACCAGTTTCGAGGTGCCCGACGGCGTCGATGACCTGACCGCGCTGTCCTTCATCGTCCAGGGCACCACCGCCTCGCTCCTGCTGCGCAAGACCGCCCACCTCGAACCCGGCGAATCCGTCGTCGTGCACGCGGCCGCCGGCGGGGTCGGCTCCATCGCCGTGCAGCTCGCGAAAGCCTGGGGAGCGAGCCGGGTCATCGCGACCGCCAGCAGCGACGAGAAGCGCGCCCTCGCCCTCGAGCTCGGTGCCGATGTCGCCATCGATTCGCGCGCCGAGAACATGACCGACGCGCTTCGCGAGGCGAACGGCGGCAAGCGCGTCGACGTCGTGCTCGACATGACCGGCGGCACCGTCACGGACCAGAGCATCGCCGCCCTCGCGCCGTTCGGCCGCCTCGCGTTCTACGGCATGGCCAGCCGCGAGCAACCGAAGCCGGTCGAGGCCCGCAACCTCCTCGGGCACAGCACCACCGTGTCCGGCATGTGGCTGCCGCACGCCTTCAAACTCCCCGGAAACGTTTTCGGCCGCGCGCTCGACGAGCTTTTCGAACTCGCGCTCGCGGGCGGGGTGCGTGCCATCGCCGGCGGCGAGTACGCGCTGTCCGACGCACGCGCCGCCCACGAGGCCCTGCGCTCGCGCGGCACGATGGGCAAGCTCCTGCTGGACCCCGCCAAGTAGCTCAGCCGAGCAGGCGCTCCAGCGGAGCGGACTTGTGCAGGCATTCCTGCCATTCCGCTTCGCTGTCGGAGTCGGCGGTGATCCCGCCGCCGACTCCCAGTTCGATCGTGCCTTCGTGGATTTCGAAGGTTCTGATCGCGACGTTCAGTTCCAGTCCGGCGATCGGCGACGCGAGTCCGATCGCGCCGGTGTAGACGCCGCGCGCGGCCGGTTCCAGCTCGGCTATCAGATCCAGCGCCCGGATCTTCGGCGCGCCCGTCACCGAACCCGGCGGGAAGGTGGCCGCGAGCAAGGCCGCGTCGTCGATCCCTTCGGCGAGCAATCCCTCCACAGTGGACTCGAGATGCCAGACGCCCGGCGCCGGCCGGACCGCGAGCAGTTCGGGGACACGCACCGTGCCGGTGGCACAGACCCGGCCGAGGTCGTTGCGGACGAGATCGGTGATCATCACGTTCTCGGCGACGTCCTTGGTGGATTCCCGCAGGCGCTGCGCGAGGTGTTCGTCCGAGGCGTCCCGCCGCGGCAGCGTGCCCTTGATCGGCGTCGACCGGACACGCTGCCCTTGCCTGGCAAGGAAAAGTTCAGGGGAGAACGAGACGACCGAGCCCCAGCCGCCGGCGAGGAACGCCGCCCGGCGGGCTCCGAGGCGACGGGTGCCTTCGGCGAACAAAGCGATCGGATCGCCGGTGAACTCCCCGCTGAAGCGTGCGCAGATGTTCGCCTGGAACAGCTCGCCGGCTTCGATCGCGTGCACACACGCCTTGACGGCGTCGTAGTGCTCCGACGGAAGCGGACGTGACAACGGGCCGGAACTCCAAGTCGGTGCTTCGGGGACCTCGGCGAGCGAGGATTCCACCGCGGCCACTTCGTCGACCGGATCCGGGGCGCCGTCGGGAACCAGGGCTTCGAACCACCACGAACCGTCCGCGTCCAGCCGCAGCACCCTGTCGACCCAACCCCAGGCCGCCGGAGGAAGCGCGCCAGAACGGCCCGACGGATCGATCAGGTCATAACCCAGGTAACCGAACCAGCCGCCCCCGACGGCGCCGGGCACCGCGTCACGAACAAAAGGCATCCGAGCGGGGATCGCGAAGGCTTCGGCCGCATCCCGGACGGGAGCCAGGGAAGCGCTCAGCGCGATGACCGCGCGCGAAGAAAACCAGTCGCCGCAAAGCGCGGCAGGTGGAGCGAGCCCGAGGCGCCTGGCGCGTACGCCGAGAACCGTCAGTGCCCGTTCGGGCCCGACGTCCGTCCGCAGCCTCCGGCACATCAACCGCACGCGATATTGTCACCGTCCGAGTGGCCGGAAACGCAACCCGCCTCCGCCGGAAAGTGAGATCCGCGACCATGCGGTGACAACACGCGTATCCATCGTCACGGAGGGGGCACTACAGAAGCACGTCCGTGAGTTTGAAGGGGTAGACCACGGCGTCCTGCGCGATCGGTCCGTTCACTCCGGGCAGCCCGGTGCCGAAACCGTGCTGGTGCAGTCCCAGCCGCGAGTGGAACCAACCCGGCCTTCCCGGGATCTCGTTGTGCCTGACCAGCCACAACACCACTTCGCTGTCCGCCCACTTGTCCGGCCGCAAGCGATTCGTCCAGCAGTCGAGCCCGGCGTACACGAGAACGCGTTCGACGCGCGCGGCCTGCCTGACGTGTTTGATCCACGCCTTGATGAACCGGTCGTCGACGCTGGGTGCCTCCACTTCGAGCGCCGGCGCGAGCGAACCGGGTGCGAAGGCGCCGAGCGCGCTCGCCGTCCGCACGAAATGGTCGGCCTGGTCGTGGACGGCGCCGGGCCGTGCGTAGTGCCGTGCGCCGGTGTGGATACCGGCGTGCTGCGCGCCCGCCAGATTGCGTTCCGCCGCGACGTCCCGCCAGTTGGTGTTCTCGGTGACGGTGACCGACGCGAACCGGATGTCGGCGCCGCGCACCGCCGCCCAGTCCGTCACCGTCTCGCGGTGGGACAGGGTGACGCCGTGCTCACCTTCCGGATCGATCAAACTCACCTGCCTCGAATTCGCCCCAGTACGACCGAAAGGTCACCTTACGTCGGCGGACCGGCCGTAAGGTGACCTTTCGGTACAGCGTGTCTCAGGCGTTTTCGCGTTGGAACGTCCTCGCGCCCCACCAGATGGCCAGAACGGCCATGACCAGCACCACGACGCTCCCGGTGAACAACGCGTCCATCGAGAAGTCACCGCGGAAACTGTTCCGCTCGACGTCCACCACATGCCGGAACGGATTGATCCGGGAAATCGTGTACAGCCACTCCGGCGCCGAGCCCGAGGTGATCGGGATCAGGATTCCGGAAAGCAGCAGCAACGGCATGAGAACCGCGTTGAGCAAAGCCGGGAAGGTGTCTTCGCTCTTGAGGGTCAGCGCCAGCGCGTATGAGCACGACGCCAACGTGACCGACAGAAGGAAGACGATCACCAGGCTGAGCAGGACGCCGCTGAACGGCGCGTTCAGGTCGAAGACCAGATAAGCCAGCGCGATGATGAGCAACGCCTGGACGACGGTCTGCAGCGCGTTGGCGAGCACCTTGCCCAGCAGCAACGCCACCCGGCTCACCGGCGTGACCCGCATCCGCTCGACCACGCCCGAACGGAACTCCGCGAGAAGCCCGAACCCGACGAACGAACTGCCGAACAGCGCGAGCTGCGCGATGATCGCCGGAGTGAAGATCATCCAGCCGTCCACATCGGACAGGCCTTGCGCGTTGAGCGCCTTCACCAGGAGCGGGCCGAAGAAGAACAAATAGAGAAGCGGCTGCATGATGCCGATGACGAGCCACGTCGGGTTGCGCAGCGCCGCGAGCATGTCGCGGCGGAAGATCAACCAGGTGTCATGCAACATGAGTGGCCTCCTTTTCCGCGGCGTCGTCGACCGGCGCGCCCTCTTCGGCGTCGCGCAGGCTCCGTCCCGTCAGGGTCAGGAAGACGTCGTCGAGCGTCGGCCGGTGCACCTGCATGGACGTCATCGCGATGCCGCGCGCGTCCAGCGCCCGCAGCAATTCGGGCATCGCGGTGTCCCCGCGCGGCACCCGGAACCGCACGGTGCCCTCGGTGACGGCCATCTCGTGCGCCCCTTCGAGGCGGCCCGCGATCTCCGCGGTCTCCGCCGCCGATTCCGGTGAGACCCCGATCACGACACTGTCGCCGGAGACCCTCGCCTTCAACGAGTCCGGTGTTCCCTCGGCGACGATCTTCCCGTCGTCGATGACGATCAGCCGGTCC
Source organism: Amycolatopsis sp. NPDC052450 (assembly GCF_044547565.1). Lineage (NCBI taxonomy): Bacteria > Bacillati > Actinomycetota > Actinomycetes > Pseudonocardiales > Pseudonocardiaceae > Amycolatopsis > Amycolatopsis sp. NPDC052450. The sequence goes on from NZ_JBIUAQ010000007.1 coordinate 151,466, forward strand.
GAGAGCGCGTCGGCCTCGTCCAGATAGTGCGTCGTCAAGAAGACCGTGACTCCCTGCTCGTCGCGCAGCCTGCGGATGTGGTCCCACAGGTTCGCCCGGCTCTGAGGGTCGAGCCCCGTCGACGGTTCGTCGAGGAAGACGAGACCGGGTGAGTGGATGAGCCCGAGCGCGATGTCGAGCCGGCGGCGCTGCCCGCCCGACAGGGTCGCGGTCGTGCGCTGGTCGAGCCCGGCCAGGTCCAGTTGCTCGGCGAGGACGGCCCCGCGAGCGAGCGCGTCCGCCTTGCTCATCCGGTACAGCCTGCCCTGGAACTCGATCTCCTCGACGACCTTGCTCGCCGGGGCGGTTCCGCCGCCTTGGGCGACGTAGCCGATCCGACGGCGCACCCCCAGCGGGTCGGTGAGCAGGTCGCAGCCGCCGACCGTCGCTTCGCCCGCGGTGGGCTTGAGGAGCGTCGTCAGCATGCGCAGGGTCGTGGTCTTCCCCGCGCCGTTCGGTCCGAGGAAGCCGACCAGTTCTCCGGCCGACACGTCGAGATCGACGCCTTTGACGGCGTGGACCTCGCCCCCATTGCGGCCCTTGCGGCGGAAACGCCGCTCAAGGCCGCGTGCCTTGATCATGTCTACCCCTTTCCGATGCTCAACTAGTCAAGTTTGACTAGTGACTGGACGCACTGTGCCCTAGGAGTCGTCCCGTGGTCAAATTTGATTACTTGGGCGGTGCGCCGAACACCGGTTCGTCGTCACCTTCGCCGGCCATCACGTACTCGCCGGCTTCGAGACGTCCGATCAGATCCCGCATCCAAGTCACGTTCGCTTCCGCGTGCGCGCTCCACAGGCGGTACAGCTCGCTGACGTGAGGCGGTTTCCCCAGGTCGACGGCGTGTTCGCGGGCGTAATGAGTCGACTGGGCGTGCGCTTCCATATTCGCCAGTTGCTGTTTCAGCAGAGCCAGGACCTGCGCGCGGGGCAACGTCGGCATGAACGTGACCGCCGCCGACAGCGAGTACCCGGTCGCGTCGTCGCTCGACAACGCCCTGCCGAGCTGCACGAGGAACTCGGTCTCGCCGTCTTCGGTCAGCCTGTACGCGGTCCGGTCGGGCCCGCCGCCCGCCTCGACGTCCTCGACCTGTTCCAGGAGGCCTTCGGCGGTCATCTTCTTCAACGCGTGATAGATCGAACCCGGCTGGACATTGCCCCATTTGTCGGCCGCCCACGAGAGGAGTTCGCGCCGGACCTGGTAGCCGTGTGCCTTCCCGTACATGCGCACGACACCCAGCACCAGCAGACGCGTGGCGGACACCGAGGCCTCCGATCCTCTCCCGGACAACAATGCCTTAGACGACGTCCGTAGGCTAAACAAGCATGAGCACCCCAGTGTTGACTGCGGTGGCCTGGCCCTACGCCAACGGCCCCCGCCACATCGGCCACGTGTCCGGATTCGGCGTCCCGTCCGACGTCTTCTCCCGCTACCAGCGAATGGCCGGCAACCGGGTGCTCATGGTGTCCGGTACCGACGAACACGGCACCCCGATCACCGTCCAGGCCGACAAAGAAGGCATGACCTCCCAGCAGACGGCCGACAAGTACACCCGTCAAATCGGCCAGGACCTGCAGGGACTCGGTCTCACCTACGACCTGTTCACCCGCACCACCACGGGTAACCACGCCGACGTCACGCAGCAGATCTTCCTCGCGCTGCACCGCAACGGCTACGTCGTCCCCAAGACGACCCGGGGCGCGATCAGCCCGTCGACCGGCCGGACCCTGCCCGACCGGTACATCGAGGGCACGTGCCCGATCTGCGGTTACGACGGCGCACGCGGCGACCAGTGCGACAACTGCGGCAACCAGCTCGACGCCGCGGAGCTGATCAACCCGAAGTCGCGGATCAACGGTGAAACGCCGAAATTCGTCGAGACCGAGCACTACTTCCTCGACCTGTCCGCGTTCGTCGAGACCTTGGGCGAATGGCTGTCCAGCAAGACCGACTGGCGCCCGAACGTCCTCAACTTCACCAAGAACCTGATCGACGACATGCGCCCGCGGCCGATCACCCGCGATCTCGACTGGGGCGTGAAGATCCCGCTCGACGGCTGGCGCGATCAGCCGATGAAGCGCTTCTACGTCTGGTTCGACGCGGTCATCGGCTACTTCTCGGCGAGCGTCGAGTGGGCGCGCCGATCCGGCGACCCGGACGCCTGGCAGGAGTGGTGGAACAACCCGGACGCCCGCTCCTACTACTTCATGGGCAAGGACAACATCACCTTCCACGCCCAAATCTGGCCCGCGCTGCTCTTCGGCCACAACGGCGAGGGCGATCGCGGCGGCGTGGCGGGCAAGTACGGCAAGCTGCACCTGCCCGACGAGATCGTTTCCAGCGAGTTCCTCACGATGAGCGGCTCCAAGTTCTCGACCTCGCGCGGCACGGTCATCTACGTCCACGACTTCCTGCGCGAGTTCGGCCCGGACACGCTCCGGTACTTCATCTCGGTCGCGGGACCCGAGACCCAGGACACCGACTTCACCTGGGACGAATTCGTCCGCCGGACCAACTTCGAGCTGGCCAACGAGTGGGGCAACCTCGTCAACCGGTCCATCTCCATGGCCCACAAGAACGTCGGAGCCATTCCGCGTCCCGCCGCTCCCACGGCCGCCGACGAGGAACTCAAGGAGCTTTCCCGCAAGGCGTTCGACACCGCCGGAGCCCACCTGCAGCGGTCCCGGTTCAAGGCCGCGGCGAGCGAGGCCATGCGCGTCGTCACCGCCGCGAACCGGTACCTCTCGGACCAGGAACCCTGGAAGCTCAAGGACGACCCCGCTCGCCGCGACAGTGTCCTGCACACCGCGCTGCAGGTCGTCTCGGACGCCAACACCTTGCTGACCCCCTTCCTGCCCCACTCGGCGCAGAAGGTGCACGAGGCACTCGGCGGCACCGGTGTCTGGGCGGCCCAGCCCGAACTGCAGGAAGTCGAGGACCTCGACATCCCCGGCCGGATCAACCCCATCATCACCGGGGACTACAAGACCGAGCAGGCGCGCTGGAAGTCCGTGCCGATCGAGGTCGGCAAGCCGCTCGAGAAGCCGACCCCCTTGTTCGCCAAGCTGGACCCGGAACTCGGCGAGACCGGTCCCGAATGGGCGCCGATCTCGAAATGATCAGCTGATGGGTGCGGAGAAGAAGGAGCTGCCGCCGATCCCGGACAGGTTGCCGGTTTCGGTGGTGGACGCGCATACCCACCTCGACGCGTGCGGCGCGGTCACCGCGGCTGATGTGACGGCCATGGTCGACCGCGCCGAACGCGCCGGTGTTTCGCGGGTGATCACCGTCGCGGACGATCTCGCGTCCGCTCGCTGGGCCGCGCAAGCGTCCACTTGGGACACTCGGGTCTGGGCCGCCGTCGCGATCCATCCCACCCGTACCAAGGAATTCGGCGAGGCCGAGAAATCCGAAGTGGAGAGTCTCGCGAAAGAGTCCAGAGTGGTCGCGGTCGGCGAGACCGGCCTCGACTACTACTGGGACTACTCGCCTCACGACGCGCAACAGGACGCCTTCCGGTGGCACATCGATCTCGCCAAGCGGATCGGCAAGCCGCTGATGATCCATGATCGAGACGCTCACGACGACGTCCTCCGGATCCTCGAAGAAGAGGGAGCGCCCGACCGCGTCGTCTTCCACTGTTTCTCGGGGGACGAGCTCATCGCGCGCCGGTGCGTCGACGCGGGATATGTCCTCTCGTTCGCGGGAACGGTCAGTTTCCGCAACGCCCGCGGGTTGCACGAGGCGGCACGGATCGTGCCGGCGGACCAGTACCTCGTCGAAACGGACGCGCCGTTCCTGACGCCGCATCCGTTCCGCGGGCGACCGAACGAGCCCTACTGCGCCGCCTACACGGTTCGCCACCTCGCCTCGCTCAGGGGCGAGGCGGTGCACGAGGTGGCCGAATCGGTACGAGTGACCGCTGAGCGGGTCTTCGGTTTGCCGACAGTCACCACCGGTTGAACGGATTGCGACATTAGTGATCAGCAATGGTCCACTCTGATGAGTGACCAACGTCACGACACTCCGGGCGGTGTTTGCGCAACCCGGCGAGGTTCGTTACTGTCCCGTGATCGTGCCGGTCGGTGCCCGCTCATGCGGTTTCCGGCTGTTACGCCCACAGTCACGTCAGTGCACGTCGGGGAAGCGGAACCAGGAGAGGTACGGCCTGGAACCGTGACGATGGCGCTGGCTGCGGGTGTCGGACTTCTAGAGGTGTGCCGAAGTGCGCATCGAGACGAAGGACGTAGTGGAGTGGTTGTCGAGCTCCTCGACGTCTTGGGAAAGGGAACGACCCAGTGACTGGTAGCAGTAGGCAGGATGGCTCGCGCCTCGGCGCAGAGACGAACACCTTCGCTTCCTCCGGTTCGGTTGCCGTGCTCGACCGCGACACTCAGTACGGTCAGCTGGACTACTCCGACGATCCGCGCATCACGCACCAGGACGTCCTGGCCGCACTCGGCCCCGACGCCGACACCCTGATGGCCGAGATCGACGTCGACGTCGACGAGCTGATCCGGCTGATCAGCGCCGAGACCACCATGCTTCCGCCGATCGTCATTCCGGACGAGCTGGCCGAAGACCGCACCGCGGGCGCGCCGATGAAGGCCGCGACCAAGGACGAGGTCATCGCGAACTCGACCCGCGTCTGGAAGAAGCGGTTCCTCAAGGGAACCGTCATGGCGGTGCTGCTCACCCTCGGCGGTGGCGGCGCGGCAGCGATGGCGATGAACAAGAGCGTCACGCTCGACGTCGACGGCAAGCAGCAGACCGTCCACAGCTTCGGCGACACGGTCGGCGAGGTCCTCGAAGACGCCGGTCTTTCGGTCGGCGCGCACGACTCGCTCTCGCCCTCGCCGCAGGCCGAGGTGGGCGACGGCGGCGTCATCAAGCTGGAGCGCGGCCGCAAGCTCAACCTGATCGTCGACGGCGCACCGCAGCAGGAGTCCTGGGTCCGCGCGACCAACCTCGGCGAAGCGTTGAACCAGCTCGGTCGCGCCGACCTCGCCAAGGCCGGCACCTGGACGTCGCTCCCGCAGAACGGTGAGCTGCCGCTCGAGGGCGCCACCGTCGAGGTCAAGACCCTCAAGAACGTCACGGTCTACGACGGCGCGAACGACCCGCGCAAGGTTCAGACCAACTCGGTCACCACCAAGGAATTCCTCGGTGAGCTCCGGATGACCCTCGGCCCGGACGACGAGGCCGTCGGCGGCCTCGACGTCAAGCTGGTCGACGGCGCCGAGGTCCACATCAGCCGGACCGGCGTCACCATGGTCAAGCAGAACGAGGAAATCGCTCCGCCCGAGCAGAAGGTCGACGACCCGGAGCTCGAAAAGGGCAAGACCAAGGTCGAAGACCCGGGCACCGCGGGCCAGAAGACCGTGACCTACAAGGTCACCAACCGCAACGGCAAAGAGGTCGGCCGCGAGAAGGTCTCGGAAGAGGTCATCACCGAGGCCAAGCCCAAGATCGTCAAGGTCGGTACGAAGAAGCCCGCCGATCCGGTCATCGGGGACGCCGGCGCCTGGGATCGCATCGCGCAGTGCGAGTCGACCGGCAACTGGTCCGCCAACACCGGCAACGGCTACTACGGTGGCCTGCAGTTCAACAAGAGCACCTGGGATGCCTACGGTGGCGATCAGTACGCCGCTTACCCGCACCAGGCCAGCAAGGCCCAGCAGATCGCTGTCGCCGAGAAGGTCCGCGAGGACCGCGGTGGCTACGGCGCTTGGCCGCACTGTGGCAAGAAGGCCTGACCGCCGAATAGTTCTCCTTTCCTGAAGGCCATCGTGTGGGTTCCGTCCCGCAAGGTGGCCTTCAGGCCGTTAAGGGCTCCTGCGGCGGTGTAGTACCTCCGGATCTCGGTCTCGACAGTCGCGCCCACCAGCGAGGCGGCCGTAGGTGGGCCACATTCCGGGATCGCTGAGCCGCGTTGCCCTCTCGTAGGCCTCCGTCACCACGGTGTGGGCTTTGGTGGGCCTGAGACCGTGCCTGGGGCGGTCTGGGGCGGCTTACGGGGGTCTCGACCGACTCCGCAGGAGGAGGCTGCTCGGTGACCCGCTCCGACGCCTGTCGGGGCAATGGGATGTCCGGGCTGCTTTCCGCGAGATCGACGATCTCCGAGAGTGCGTCACCGCGTCTCTCCGCCGGCGTGCGGTCGTCGGCTTCTCCGTTCGGAGCCGGATACGCCCGCGGTACGAGAAGCGCGTTCAGGCGGGCGCCTGTTTCGGGGTCGAGGTTGCCACGCAGGTCCCAACGACCGGTGCGCTTCTGACGCAACCAGAACTCGCTTCGCTGAAGTTTCGGACGGGGATCCTCTTTGGGATTCCCGTCCGGGTCGAGATCGGCGAGCAACTCCGTCCCCGCAACCGTGACGTCGCGTGGTCTGGCGACGCGGGCGAGCTCGACCAGGCCCTTCTCGGCCTCGTGCCGCGTGCTCGCGGAGAGGTGGTCGGGCAGCCGCTTCATGACGGTGACGATCCGGTCGATGCCGGCCTCGGCCAGTGCGCCGGTGGAGGCCGCGGTACCGGTCAAAGGCGCGACGGGGTCGATCGACGTGCCGTCGCGCACCCGTCTCGAATTGAGCGCGACCGCTCGGGCGGTCACCTTCTGGGCCTCCGCTCGAGGCACCCGGGCCACATGCTCGTAAAAGACGGCGATCGAGTTGTATCCGTAGAGCTCACGGACACCACGGGACTCGATCTCGGCCAGGATCTGGCCGACTTCGGCGAACAGACGTCGCCCTTCGCGTAGCCGTGTCTGCAACTCGTCGAGAAGCAGTTCGGCGTCACCTTCCGGCAGGTTGAGCGGGAAGGCCTTGGGAATGTTTGTGCTGGTCATCCCTCGATTGTCGAGGCAAATTCGAACGAATGCACGGTATCGATCGGGTGGATGATCATCACGCTCCGAGGGCGCCGACCTGCGCGTATCACTCTGGAGTGGGATAGGTGTCAGTTCGAAACGCCACAAGGATGATGGGGCCGGATCACGCCGGACCCCGGCCTGAGGGGTTGAGCTGTTCCCACTCCGCGCGGAGCACCCCGTAGACGACGGCGTCGTGCACGCCGCCGGACCAGCGTCGAGCGCGCCGGAACCGGCCTTCTTCGACGAACCCCAGTCGTCGTCCCACGGCGATCATTCCCGGGTTGCCCGAGTACGTCGCGAAGTCCAAGCGCAGCGTGTCGGTGCGGGAGAACAGGTAAGTCGTCCACAAGCGCAAGGCTTCGGTGCCGAAGCCGCCGCCCCAGCACCGCTCGTCGTAGATGACCAGCCCCATCCGCCGCCAGTCGGTCTCCCGGCTTTCCCAGTACCAGCTCACCCGGCCGATCAACCTGCCGTCGGTCAGGTCGCATACGGCGAGGCCGGCGCGGGGATCGGGCCGTTCGGCCTTGGTGGTCGTGAGTTCGACCGCCGTGGATGCGACAGCGGCCGCGGCCGGGGTGCCGAAGTAGGGCCCGTTGGTCTTGTGCCAAGGCCGCGCGGGATCGAGCAGGTCTTCGAGTGATGAAAGATCGGATGGCCGCCAGTCGCGCAGCCGGACTTTCTCACCTTCGAGTACGACGTCGTCCACCGGCCGATCGTCGCTTGCCGCGGCTGACTACGATCGTCGGGTGACTGAACTGCTCGGCCCTGCGGAGATCAGGGCGCTTGCGGCCGAGCTGGACGTACGTCCGACCAAGAAGCTCGGCCAGAACTTCGTGCACGATCCCAACACCGTGCGCCGCATCGTCGATCTTTCCGGGATCGGCGAAGGTGATGTCGTGCTGGAAGTCGGGCCGGGCCTCGGCTCGCTGACCCTCGGACTGCTCGCGACCGGTGCCGAGGTCGTCGCGGTCGAGATCGATCCCGTGCTGGCGAAGCGACTGCCGGACACCGTGGCCGAACGAGGCGGGGCCGAAAGACTGAAGGTCGTCGGTGCGGACGCTTTGCGGATCACGGCGGACGACCTGCCCGCGCAGCCGACCGCGCTCGTCGCGAATCTGCCGTACAACGTCGCGGTTCCCGTCGTGCTTCACCTGCTCGCCGAGCTGCCGTCGCTGACCAGCGGCCTAGTGATGGTCCAGACCGAGGTCGCGGATCGGATGGCGGCAGGGCCGGGGAGCCGTACTTACGGCGTGCCCAGCGTCAAACTGGCGTGGTACGGGAAGACACGCAAGGTCGCCGCGGTGCCCCGTGCGGTGTTCTGGCCGGTTCCGAATGTGGACTCCGCACTGGTCGCTTTCGAGCGGGGCGAAGTGGTGGCATCCGTCGACCGGGAGCGGCTGTTCGCGGTGGTCGACGCCGCCTTCTCCCAACGGCGGAAGACTTTGCGTGCCGCGTTGGCGTCATGGGCCGGTTCCGCCGAACGCGCGGGGGAGCTGCTCGAAAAGGCGGGGATCGACCCCAAGACCCGCGGGGAGCAGCTGGACGTGCACGAGTTCGCTCGGATCGCCGCCGCGGCCGTCTGACCGACCGCGGCAGATGTGACCGGCACCGCGCCGACGCGAGTTGGTCAAGGTCAGCACGAGTGCGTAAGTCCTCTTCTCGATCTGCCTGAGCACGACCCGTCTTAGCAGGCAGCGTCGCTGTCGAAGTCCACGCACCACTGTCGCTGTCTCATATTATGGACAGCGGATCCTGTATGGTGGACGCGACCAGGCGTGTGATCTGCGCCTACGCGCTTGCTTTCATCCAGTGGGATCGGTTTTACTCAGTGAACCATCCCGAGCGACTGAGAGACCTGGCTCGCCGAAGTCGCAGCAACCACCCTCCACAGGGCAGGTGCTACAGCCAGGACCGATGGAGGCTGTGCCTAATGAACAGGGTCACCCACCCGCTCCTGCTGACCAGGCGACGCGTTGTCGATGAAGGTCGCCGCACGGTAAGTGCGTGTCGACGCTCCACCGTTACTGCCTGAGTTCTTTCCCTTATCTCTGAATCCGTCCGTTCCGGACGGTTACTCGGTGACGGTCGGCGCGCTCGAAAGATGCAGCGCCCCATGTGCATGGAGCCCTTCGTGATCACTGTCGAAAACCTGTCCAAATCCTTTCCCCTCAACGGAAATCCCGTCGTCGCCCTGCGCGATGTGAGCGTGGACATCCAAGCGGGCTCGCTGTTCGGAGTCGTGGGTCCGGCCGGCTCCGGCAAGTCGACCCTCGCTCGTTGCATCGGCCTGCAGGAGCGCCCCGACCGCGGCGTCGTCCGGCTCGACGGCCTCAACACCGGAACCCTCGACGGACGTCGCCTGCGCGAGATCCGCCGCCAGGTCGGTGTCGTGAGCACCAAACCGGAATTGCTCGCCGAGCGCACCATCGCCGGCAACATCGCTTCGCCGCTCGAACAGCTCGGCCTCGACGGTCCGCAGCGTCGCAACCGGGTCGGCAACCTGCTCGACCTGGTCGGGCTCACCCCCCGGGCGGGGCAGCGGCCCGGCGACCTGACCGAAGGGCAGCTGCGCCGGGTGGCCATCGCCAAGGCCCTCGCCGCCGGGCCGTCCGTGCTCTTGGCCGACGACCCGACCGCGGGTGTGCAGCCCGAAGAGTCCGGCGCGGTTCTGACCGTGCTCGACCGGGCGCGTGCCGAGCTCGGAGTCACCGTGCTGCTCACCACTCCCGACGCCGGCGTGGTCCGCCGTGTCTGCGATGACGTCGCGGTACTGGAGGCCGGGGCGATCATCGAACGGGGAACCGTGCTCGACCTGGTCTCCGACCCGAACAGCCGGACCGCGCAGGCGCTGCTTCCCGCGATCGAGACCGGGCGGACGCAGGCCTCGAAGTACGACCGCGCGGTGGACGTCGTGCTCGTCGGCTTCGCTTCGGTCGGTGCGCTGCTGCCGGAAGCCGCCGGTCGCTTCGACGTCGAACTCGCCACCATCGGCGGCGGTCTGACCCGGATCGGTGACACGCCGGTCGGCCGGTTCCGCCTCGGTGTGCGCGGTGAGCGCGCCGACGCCGCGCTCGCCTGGATCGCCGAACGCGGCGGCCACGTGACCCACCCGGTCCGCGGACCGCAGGGCGTCGCCGCCTGATTCCTCCGCGAACGGGCCGTCCAGGACGAAAGCTGTCCGGGCGGCCCGTTTCGTGTGTGACCCGTCCCGTTCTCTTTTCTCCTGGTGACAGCACAAGTGGAGCGGCCACGTAGTCTTGACTGGTGCTCGCCGTCGTACCGCCCCCAGTGACCGTCAGGGTCCCCGCCAAGGTCAACCTGCACCTGTCGGTCGGTGACGTACGCCCGGATGGCTACCACGAGCTGGTGACCGTGTTCCAGGCGCTTTCCCTGACCGACGAGGTGACCGTCGCGGTCACTGAAGACCCAGGCGTCGAGGTCTACGGCGAAGGTGAAGGTGTCGTACCGACAGGGGCCAACAACCTCGCCTGGAAGGCGGCGCAGGCACTGGCGGCCCACGCCGGCAAGGCGGACGCCGAGTCCAAGGTCCGCGTGGTGTTGCGCAAAGGCATCCCGGTAGCGGGCGGGATGGCCGGTGGCAGCGCCGACGCGGCCGCGACCCTGGTGGGCCTCGCGTCGCTTTGGAAGCTCGACATCTCCAGAGACGAGCTGGCGGGTATCGCCGCGAAGCTCGGCAGCGATGTTCCTTTCGCGCTCTACGGCGGAACCGCGCTGGGTACCGGCCGGGGTGAGCAGCTGGTGCCGGTCTTGTCGAGGCACACGTTCCATTGGGTCCTGGCGTTCGACCAGCGTGGTCTTTCGACTCCGCGGGTGTTCGGCGAGCTGGACAGGCTGCGTGAAGAGGGCAGCCCGCCTCGGATCGGTTCGCACACTCCGGTGGTCGAGGCGCTGGCGTCCGGTGATCCGCGGCAGCTGGCGTTGCTTCTCGGCAACGACCTGCAGGCGGCCGCTGTCTCGTTGCGTCCGGGACTGCGGCGCACGTTGCGGGCCGGGGTCAACGCGGGTGCGCTCGCAGGCACCGTGTCCGGATCCGGGCCGACCTGCGCCTTTCTGTGCGCGGACGCGCAATCGGCCGTCGAGGTCGCCGCGGAGCTGTCCGGTGCGGGGGTCTGTCGCACGGTGCGTGTCGCACACGGGCCGGTCCCCGGAGCCCGGCTGGTCGGCGGGGATGACGCGCCGCGACCGTCGCCGCCTCGGGTGCACGCATGAGGGTGTCCGAAATGGACACCGACTAATTCGTTGTGTTGCAAGCTTTTGGAAAGGATCGGCTGAGGCATGGCCAACTTGGTCAACCTGGAGTCGGTGAGCAAGTCCTTCGGGGTGCGCCCGCTGCTCGACAGTGTTTCGCTCGGTGTGGCGGAGGGGCAGCGTATCGGTGTCGTCGGTCTCAACGGGGGCGGGAAGACGACGCTGCTGGAGGTCCTCGCGGGGATCGCCGAGCCGGATACCGGACGTGTCAGTCAAGTCCGGGGCTTGCGGATGGCCGTGGTCACCCAGCGGACCGAACTCCCTGACGGCAGCACGGTCGGAGATGTCGTGCTGGAGCGCTACGGCGCGGAGCACGAGTGGGCCGCTGACGCGCGAGTCCGGTCCATTATGGATGGTCTGGGAATCACCGCCCTCGGAATCGAGAAGGCGACGGCGAACCTGTCCGGTGGCGAACGGCGCCGCGTCGCGCTGGCGGCGGCCCTCACCGGTGAACTGGACCTCGTCGTACTCGACGAGCCCACCAACCACCTCGACGTCGAAGGTGTGCGCTGGCTCGCGGATCACCTGCTCAACCGCAGGATCGCGGTCGTGGTCGTCACGCACGACCGGTGGTTCCTCGACACGGTCGCGAGTGTGACCTGGGAGGTCACCAACGGTCGCGTCGAGCAGTACGAAGGCGGATACGCGGACTGGATCTTCGCTCGGGCCGAGCGGGCGAGGCTGGCGGCGACGGCCGAGGAAAAGCGGCAGAACCTGGCGCGTAAAGAGCTCGCGTGGCTGCGTCGCGGCCCGCAGGCCAGGACGTCGAAGCCGCGCTACCGCGTCGAGGCCGCGGAAGCCTTGATCTCCGACGTGCCCGAGCCCCGGGACTCGGTCGAACTTCAGACGTTCGCCCGGCGCCGGCTGGGGAAGACCGTGCTGGAGATCGAGGACGCCACGTTGACCGTCGGCGGCGACCGCACCTTGCTCGATCACGTCACGTGGCGGATCGGGCCCGGCGACCGGATCGGTCTGGTCGGCGTCAACGGGTCCGGCAAGACGACACTGCTCAAGCTGCTCGGCGGCGACACCGAGCCCGAAACAGGGCGGCGCATCCAAGGCAAGACGGTCAGCCTCGCGCACCTGCGGCAGGAGCTCGACGATCTACCGGGCGATCTGCGCGTGCTGCAGGCGATCGAAGAGGTGTCGGGGCGGGTCGTGTTCGGCAAGCAGGAGCTCACCGCTTCGCAGCTGGCCGAAAAGCTGGGGTTCCCCGCGTCGAGGCAGTGGACTCCGGTCGAAGACCTTTCCGGTGGTGAACGGCGACGCCTCCAGCTGTGCCGGCTGCTGATGGCCGAGCCCAACGTGCTGCTGCTCGACGAACCGACGAACGATCTCGATATCGACACTTTGCAACAGCTGGAAGACCTGCTCGATTCGTGGCCGGGCAGCCTCGTCGTCGTTTCGCACGACCGGTATCTGGTGGAACGCGTCTGCGACACGATCGTCGCCCTGTTCGGGGACGGGCAGGTGACGCATCTGCCGGGCGGGATCGAGGAGTACCTGAACCGGCGAGCCAAGAGCCTCGAGAAGGCCGGTGCCGACCGGAAGCAGGGCAACGGGCAAGCTTCCGCGCCCAAGAAGAGCGCCGCGGAACAGCGAGCGGCGCAGAAGGAGCTGTCCCGTCTCGAGCGCAAGCTCGACCAGCTGCACGCGAAGGAAGAGAAGCTGCATGCGGCACTGCTCGGCGCGGCCACCGACCCGACGAAGCTCATCGAGCTGAACACCGAACTGAAAGCCGTCGAAACGGAGAAGGAGGAGGTCGAAGCCCAGTGGCTGGAGACCTCCGAAGACGCGGAGTGAGTTCACTCGACGGCGAGCGCGTCGTTCGGCGCGGACAGTAGTGTGACGCGCATGAGTCGGTTCGTGGACACGCTCGTCGCCACCGCGGCGGGGCGAGGTCAGCAGCGGGGAATGGTCACCGGGGAGCCCAAAGAGCCGGTTCGGCGTACGTGGGCCGAGATTCACGAGCAAGCCAAGCGGGTCGCCGGCGGTCTGGTGACCGCCGGGCTCGAGCCCGGCAAAGCGGTGGCGGTCCTGGCGGCGGCACCGTCGCTGATCGCGCCGACGGTTCAGGCGGTATGGCTCGCCGGTGGCAGCGTGACGATGCTGCACCAGCCCACGCAGCGCACCGACCTCGCCGAATGGGCCGAGGACACGGTTCGTGTGCTGCGGATGATCGGATCCGGCCTGGTGCTGCTCGGTGAGCCGTTCGACCAGTTGGCGCCGGTACTCACCGAGCACGGCATCGCCTTCCAGGTCATCACCGAGCTGCTCGAGGCCGAACCGTTGGCGGAGCCCGTGCCGACGGCCGAATCGGACACCGCGCTGTTGCAGCTGACCAGTGGGTCGACGGCCGATCCGAAGGCCGTTCGGATCACCTACGGAAACCTGTATTCGAACGTCAAGGCGATGGTCGAACGTGCCGAGTTCGATTTCGACGTCGACGTGATGGTCTCGTGGCTGCCCACGTTCCACGACATGGGGATGGTCGGCTTCCTGACGGTCCCGATGACGTTCGGCGTCGAACTCGTCAAGATCACGCCGCTCGAGTTCCTGTCGGGACCGTTGATCTGGCCGCAGCTGATCAGCAAGTACAACGGCACGACCACGGCCGCGCCAAACTTCGCCTACGCGATCGTGGGCAGGCGCATGGCCCGTGTCGAGGATGACAACGCTTACGACCTCTCGAAGCTGCGGATCGCGCTGAACGGCGCCGAGCCGATCGACGAGACGGCCGTGCGGACGTTCGTCGAAGCGGGGTCCCGGTTCAAGATGCCGGCCGAATGCGTTTTCCCGGCGTACGGCATGGCGGAGGCGACTCTCGCGGTTTCGTTCGCGCCGTTGTTCACCGGTTTGACGCTGGACGTCATCGAGGCCGACGCGCTCGAGGCGGACAACCGCGCGGTGCCGGTCCCCGAAGGCGACCCGCGGCGCGGGACCGATGAGGTCCGGTCCTTCGCGGTGCTCGGGCCGCCGCTCGACGGGCTCGAAGCCGAGATCGTCGACGACAAAGGCACTGTGCTCGGCGAGCGCGAGGTCGGGGAGATCCGCCTGCGCGGCGAGGCCGTGACGCCGGGCTACCTGACCATGGAAGGCCCGCTCGCGACACAGGACGAGAACGGCTGGCTGCTCACCGGCGACCTCGGCTACCTGGTCGACGGCATGATCGTAATCTGCGGCCGTCGCAAGGACGTCATCATCATGGGCGGCCGGAACCTGTACCCGACCGACATCGAACGGGCGGCGACCTCGGTCGAGGGGGTCCGGGCGGGGAACGCCGTGGCCGTGCGGATCGGCGCCGGCAGTCGCCGGGAGCGGTTCGCCGTCGTCGTCGAATCGAAACTCGCCGGGGACCCGGAAACTGAAAAGGCGCTGGCGAAGGAGGTCGCGGCCAAGGTGCGCGGCGCCGTCGACATGCGGCCCTTCGCGGTTGTGGTGCTTCCGGCGGGAAGCCTGCCCAAGACGCCCTCGGGCAAGGTGAAGCGGGCCGCGACCGCCACCCAGTTCGCGGACAAGATCGCCAAGAACGCGGCGACCAGCTGAGACGAAAAGGGCCGGGTCCGCGAATATCGCGGGCCCGGCCCTTTCGCAGCACCTCCCGTTGGTCAGCGGCGTCGCCAGGGTGGCTTACGGCTGTGGGTGTGTTCCAAGGCGGGCGCGATGTAGTAGCCGGCCGATTGAGACAGTCCGGCCAGCGTTCCCTCGACGTCCCGGAGGAACGCGTCGACGGCCGCCGGGTCGTAGCCGCGTTTCGAAAGTGGCGCTTTGGCGAACGCCACGTTGTGAACATCCGAAACCGACAAGTCGTCGTCGCCGTCGAGAGTCGCCGCGACCCGCTCGAGGAACGCGTCGACCGCCGGTTCGTGATAGCCCCGGGCGCCGATCGGCGCCCGGTCGAACTGCCGGGTTCTGGCCTCGAACGCGGTTATGGGCACTAGCGCTCCCGCAGGAACTCGACGGGACCGCGGTCCGGAACCGCGCGTTCGGCGGTCGCCTCGTCTTCTCCACGCGCGCCGGGCACACCGAGTACGTGCTGGCCGGTCCGGTGGGCGAGCTGCCCTTCGACCTTGTCGAGGAAATCGTCGACTTCGCGTTCGTCGTAGCCGCGCTTGCCGATCAACGGGCGCGAGAACATGACGTGGTGGACCTCGGCGGCCGTCAGGTCGTCCCGGTCCGAGATCGTGTCGGCGATCCGCTCCAAGAACGCGTCGACCTCGTGTTTGGCGTATCCTCGCCGCCCGATCGGGGCGTTCGGGAAAGTGGCGCCGGTGATGTCTTCGGCCGTAAACGACATGAAACTCTCTCCGGTTCGGTGGGGAATGCGATCTCCGCGTTCCGTCCTAACGGGTTTGAGAGTTCCCCGGAAGAGCTCGCGCTATTCCACGACTCGATCAGGGGCGTGGTGAAACGCCTTCGAGTGACGAGTTGTAACACACCGCCATGTGAGCGGTTTCACCCAGCGTGGAAGGTGTTCTGGGCCGCGGCGAGGCCGGTGCTGATAAGCGCTTCAACGGCGTCGGCGCAACGATCGATCTCGAAAGCGAGCTCTTTGCGCTCGACTGTCGAGAAGTCTTTCAGCACGAAATCCGCCGGATCCTGCCGTCCCGGAGGGCGGCCGACGCCGAAACGGACACGGTAGTAGTCCTTCGTGCCGAGAGATTTGGTGATCGAGCGGAGACCGTTGTGACCGTTGTCGCCGCCGCCCAGTTTCATCTTGAGCGCGCCGAAGTCGACGTCCAGCTCGTCGTGAACGACCACGACACCAGCCGGGGGGATCTTGTAGAAACGGGCCACGCCCACGACAGGGCCGCCCGAGAGGTTCATGTACGAGCGCGGCTTGGCCAGGACCACTCGCTGCCCGGCGAGCCTGCCTTCGAGTACTTCGGCGCCGCTCTTGTGGGCCTTGAACTTGCCGCCGACGCGATGGGCGAGCTCATCGAGCACCATGAAGCCGACGTTGTGCCTGTTGCCCGCGTATTGGGGGCCGGGATTGCCAAGGCCGGCGAGCAGGATCTGCTCGCCGGCCCCGGGAAGTACTGCTTCGGTCACACCAGTGACTTTATTCGGCGTCCTCGGCGGGGGTCTCGGCCGCCTCGCCGGTGCCCTCGTCGCCCTCGAGCGCGGACTCGGACGGCGACTCGTTCACGGCGACGACCAGTGCATCGGGGTCGGTGACCAGCGAGGCGCCCTTCGGCAGGACGACGTCCGAGGCGTTGATCTGGGTGCCGGCGACGACGCCCTCGACCGAGACCTCGACCTGCTCGGGGATGTGCAGCGCCTCGACCTCGATCTGGATGGCGTCGAGGTCGGTGGTGACCAGGGTGCCGGGGCCGGGGGTGCCGGTGACGACGACGGGGATGTCGACGGTGACCTTCTCGCCGCGGATGACGACCAGCAGGTCGACGTGCTCGATGTAGTTCTTCAGCGGGTGGACGACGATGGTCTTCGTCAGCGCCAGCTCGCTCTTGCCCTCGAGGTCGAGGGTGATGACGGCGTTGCTGCCGTTCTCACGCACGACGCGGGCGAACTCGAGGGCGGGCAGGGCGTAGTGGCGCGGTTCCGAGCCGTGCCCGTACAGCACCGCGGGGATCTTGCCGGCGCGACGCGTGCGGCGCGCGGCACCCTTGCCGAATTCGGTGCGGGGCTCGACGGACAGGCGTACCTCGGACACGGTGTAGCACTCCTTCAATTCACCAACATGTTCAGCGAAATCATGCTGAGGTGGGGATGGTTCGGGGCGGTTCTGGTGTTCGGCGGCGAATTCCACAGGCGTGCTCGACCGCGTGTGGCCACTCAAGCCGCCGCGTCGATCACGTCGGGCACCAGGTGCTCACGGAACCCGCCTCGCCGAGACCGGGAAAGTGTAGACCAACCGGTCGTGCAGGGGTCCCGCCGGGTGGCTCGTTCAGGTGACAACTCGGTGACAGCTGCTTCGGGAACCCGCGGATGCGGTGGTGCGTGACCCCTTTTCTAAGGTGTGATCTCCTCGCACTTGAGAACAAAGGGGGCGGTATGCCGGCACGACGGTCGAGGATCGGCGCGATCGTCGCCCTGTGCTGCCTCTTGGCGGGTTGCGATGTCGCGATCGACGGCGCGGCGGGGATCTCGCCGGCCGAGCAACAGCGGGTGGACCGGCGTGCCGAGCAGCGCGGCGCAGTCGAGAGCGCGCTGAAGGCACTCGAACAGGCACCGGCCGTTGTCTACAAGTCGACAATCAAGGATGCTTCGGGTCAGCCTGCCGAACTGCAGTTCCGGATCACTCGTAACGGAAGCGCGCACGGTGCGCTTCCGGTCGACGGCAAGGCCATCCAGGTCATCTCGGCGGACAAACAGCTGTACGTCTCGGCGACCCCGGAGTACTGGAAGGCGCACGGGCTCGGCAACAGCGACCTGTACGGCACCGGCTGGGTGCGCACGGACAGCTCGGACCTGCCGGTGAACGCTGTCGAGGTGCTCAACCCCCGCAAGGCCGCGTCGACACTGCGGACCGCGGTGGCCGGGTTGGACCCGCTGACCGATCCGGTCCGGTCGAAGTTGCCGGACGGGACCGAGGTCTACGACGTCGGGAGCGGGCTCGGGGCACTGAGGGTGACCGCCGCGGCGCCGCACCGCGTCGTCAGTTTCGCGCCTTCCCTCGTCGCGGCGGCGGGCGGCAAGACACTCGGTGCCGAGATGCGGGTCGAGCCGCTCGCGGGGGACGCGCTCAAGAAACTCCAGACCGATCTGGACGCCGCGGTCGGCGGGATCGGGCAGCCGTTCGACGCGCTCACCCAGGTCAACGTCAGCGTCGTCAACGACAAGCTGGACTGCACGGACTTCGTCGGAAGCTGCCGGGCGACCATCGACGTCGCCAACACCGTCATCGGCGGCGTGAGCGGGACTCCCGTGCACCTGACGCTGACCGTCGACTTCACCGCGCAGTCCCTCGGCGCGCAGTCCTGCACGGCGGCCGCCGACGCGGCACCGGACACCACGACGAGCATGACCTGCGAGGTCAAGTTCAAGCTGCCGAATCGGAACGCCAGCTACCAGGTCCAGGCCAAGCCGTCGGCGCGCGGCGAAGTCCGGGTCCCGGTCGACGTCAACGGCGTTCGCGAAAAGCTCAAGTCCGAGTTCGCCACGCTGGGTGGCTGACCTGCACACTCACCTCGGGGTGCGTTGCATACGTTGAAGTAGCCGAACTCGCGTTCTTAACATCGGCGTGGTCGCCGATGAAAAGGGAGAAACGCGAATGGCGAAGTTGGTTGTTTTCGGAGGAACCGGATACGCGGGCGGGAAGATCGCGGAGGAGGCTCGTAGCCGCGGTCACGAGGTCCTGGCGGTGTCGAGGAACGCCGAAGGTGAGGGGACCCGGGCCGGGTCGCTGTACGACGAGGCCTTCCTCGCCGATGTCGCCAAGGGCGCCGACGTCCTGGTCATCGCGGTGCACGGGCAGAGCGGCCTGCTCGACGCGGTGCCCTCGATCGCCCAGGTCGCGAAGGACAACGGCGCGCGGATCGGCGTCGTCGGCGGGGCGGGCAGCCTGCACGTGGCCGAGGGCGGGCCGCGGCTGATCGACACCCCCGAGTTCCCGGACGAGTACAAGGGTGAAGCCGGGGCGCACGCCGAGGTGCTGGAAGCGTTCCGGAAGCTTCCCGAGGATGTCGACTGGTTCTACGTCAGCCCGGCCGCGGAGTTCGGCGCGTGGGCCGAGGGCGAGCGGACCGGTGAGTTCCGGCTCGGCGGCGACGTGCTCCTCACCGACGAGAACGGCGGTTCGAAGATCGGCGGTGCCGACTACGCGATCGCGTTCGTCGACGAGATCGACAAGCCGGAACACCGCCGTCAGCGTTTCTGCGTCGCTTACTGACCGGACAGTTCCTTCACGACCGGCGCGAACGTTTCCAGCATCGGCTCGAACACCGTGATGTAGGAGAATCCGTACCGCTCGCGACGCTCCTGGAGTTGCCGGACGATTTCGGCGACGGTGCCGAAAAGCAGCTGAGGTGTTTCGAGGAGAGTGTCGACGTCGAGGCCGTCCTGGTCTTTGACCTCTTCACGCCAGGCCTTGGCGGCCGCGCGCCGGTCGTCCGTGATCACGACCCGCTGGACGAGCATGTTCAGTTCGGGAGTCCGGCCGTTCGTGTGCGAGCGGAAGAAGGCGACACGTTCGTCCATGCGATCGGCGTCGTCGAGGCGGAAGGTGCCCGGCGGCTTTCCCGGCGCTTGACGAAGGCCCGCGAAGCCGGCGATGTCGGCTTCGCGGGCGGCGAGGGAGAGCACGCCGTCGCTGTTGCCCGCGAGGAGTAGCGGCGGGGGTGTGACCCCTTCGCCGGCGAAGTGTTCGCGCAGGTGATCCAGGCTCTCGGCGAGGTGCTCGATCCGTTCCTTGGCCGGGATCCACGGCAGGCCGGCACTGTCGAATTCCGATTTCATGTGGCCGGAGCCGAGGCCGAGATCCAACCGGCCGCCTGTCATCTTCACCGTCGTGACGGCGTCGCGTGCGAAGAGCGCGGCGTTGTAGAAGGCCATGTTGGTGACGAGAGTGCCGACGCGTGGCCGTCGGGTCACGGCGGCGGCCATGGTCAGCGCCGGGAAAGGCGCGTTCCGTCCCGGCCCGAGATGATCGGGCACGGAGATGACATCGAGTCCGAGGGCCTCGGCGCGACGGCACTTCGCGACCCAGTCTTCGCGGTTCTCGGCGCCCCACAGGTTCACGCCGAACTTGAATTTCCCCATGAACGGCAACCTAGTCACGCCGGGTGTCCGGGCGCGCGCCGTTTCGCGAGGAGCCGAAAACGAAGCAAGGGACCTTTGCTGTCACTCTCCGGGAGAGAGCGATAGCAAAGGTCCCTTGCTGCGATGGGGTCAGGCGTTGCCGTCGAAGAGGGACGTGACCGACCCGTCCTCGAAGACCTGCTGGATGGCCTGCGCCAGCAGCGGCGCGATGGACAGCACGGTCAGGCCCGGGAACCGCTTCTCCTCCGGGATCGGCAGCGTGTTGGTGACGATCACCTCGCGCGCCTTGCAGTTCGACAGCCGCTCGGTGGCGGGGTCGGACAGGATGCCGTGGGTCGAGGCGATGACGACGTCGGCCGCGCCTTCGTCGAGCAGGGCCTCGGTGGCCTTCACGATCGTGCCGCCGGTGTCGATCATGTCGTCGATCAGCACGCACAGCTGGCCGCGGACCTTGCCGACGACGCGGTTGGCGACGGCCTGGTTCGGCTTGTCGGGGTCGCGGGTCTTGTGGATGAAGGCGATCGGCCGGTCACCCAGCTGGGCGGCCCACTTCTCGGCGAGCCGCACCCGGCCCGAGTCCGGCGAGACGACGGTGATGTTCTCGTTCTGGTAGGTCTTGTTGATGTGCGCGGCCAGCACGTTCTGCGCGAGCAGGTGGTCGACGGGGCCGTCGAAGAAACCCTGGATCTGCGCGGTGTGCAGGTCGACCGTCATGATCCGGTCGGCGCCCGCGGTCTTGAACAGGTCCGCGATCAGGCGCGCGGAGATCGGCTCGCGGCCCTTGTGCTTCTTGTCCTGCCGCGCGTACGGGTAGAACGGCATGATCACGGTGATCCGCTTGGCGCTCGCGCGCTTGAGGGCGTCCACCATGATCAGCTGCTCCATCACCCACTCGTTGATGGGCGCCGGGTGGCTCTGGATCACGAACGCGTCGGTCCCGCGCACCGATTCGTTGAACCGGACGAAGATCTCCCCGTTGGCGAAGTTGTGCGCGGTCTGCGGAACGACCGACACGTTGAGGTGCTTGGCGACCTCCTCCGCGAGTCCCGGGTGTGCGCGCCCGGAGAAGAGCATCAGGTTCTTCTTCGGTGTACCGGACTTCGAGCTCATGCTGGCGACTCCCCGTCGTTTCCCTTATTCGAATCGGACACGGCGGTGGTGTCCTGCTTCGCGGCGGAAGCTGCTTCCGCCGCGGGTGTGCCCGGCCTGCGCCGGGTCACCCAGTCTTCGATGTTGCGCTGCGGCCCGGTGGACACGGCGAGTGCGCCCGGGGGCACGTCTTGCCTGATCACGCTGCCTGCCCCACTGTAGGCGCCGTCGCCGATGGTCACCGGGGCGACGAACGTGTTGTCCGCGCCGAGCCGCACATGGGAGCCGATCGTGGTGTGGTGCTTGTTCACGCCGTCGTAGTTGACGAAGACGCTGGAACACCCGATGTTGCTGTTCTCGCCGATGGTCGCGTCGCCGACGTAGGTCAGGTGCGGAACCTTCGTCCCGGCGCCGATGTCGGCGTTCTTCGTTTCGACGAACGCGCCGAGTTTGCCCTTGGTCCCCAGTTTGGATCCGGGACGCAGGTAGGTGAACGGGCCGACCTTCACGCCGTCGCCCAATTCCGAATCGGAACCGTGCGTCCGCACCACCGACGCCCCCGCGCCGACGGACACGTTCTCCAAGGTGCTGTCCGGGCCGATCTGCGCGCCCTCGCCGATCGACGTCGAGCCCTTCAGCTGCACGCCGGGCTCGATGACGACGTCGCGCGACAGGGTCACGCCCGCGTCGATCCAGGTGCTCGCCGGGTCGACGACGGTGACGCCCGCCCGCTGCCAGCCGCGGACGATCCGGCGGTTCAGTTCGGCGCCGAGGACGGAGAGCTGCACGCGGTCGTTGACGCCTTCGGTCACCCACGGGTCGTCGATGACCAGCGCGCCGACGCCCTTGCCGTCGCCGCGGGCGATGCCGAGGACGTCGGTGAGGTAGAGCTCGCCCTGCGCGTTGTCCGTCGAAAGCCTCGAAAGCCCGTCGACCAGGATCGAGGCGTCGAAGGCGTAGACGCCGGAATTGATTTCGGCGATTTCGTGCTGTTCGGGGGTGGCGTCCTTCTGCTCGACGATCGAGGTGACGACGCCGTTCTCGTCGCGGACGATCCGGCCGTAGCCGGTCGGGTTTTCGACGACCGCGGTCAGCACGGTGACCGCGTTTCCGGTGGAGTTGTGCTCGGCGACCAGGGAAGACAGCGTTTCGGTGTCGAGCAGCGGGACGTCGCCGTAGCTGACGACGACGGTGCCGGTCAGCCCGGCGGGCAGTGCGGAGAGCGCGCACGAGACGGCGTGCCCGGTGCCCTTCTGTTCCTCCTGGACGGCCGTGACGACCTCGCGGCCGAGGGCCTCGCCGACCTCCGCCAGCCGCGCGCCGACCGAGTCGCGACCGTGGCCGATGACCACGACCAGATGGTCCGGGCTCAGTCCCGCGGCGGCCCGGACCGCGTGCTCGACCAGGGGACGGCCGGCGATCGGGTGCAGCACCTTCGGGGTGGACGAGCGCATGCGGGTGCCCTCACCCGCGGCGAGGATCAACGTGCTCAGCGGGCCGGTCACGGCACTCCCAACATTTCACCAACGGTGGTTGTCGGGCATTGATCCTACGTGGGCTGCTCGGCGTCCCACGCGGGGTCGGTCGGAGCATCCTCACCAGGCCATCCGGTCGCCGGATCGATGGCCATCGAGTTCACCGACGAAACCTGGTTCCCGCCGCCGCGTTTCGCCTGGTACATGGCCGCGTCGGCACGTGCGAGGACCTGTTCGGCCCGCTCCTGCGGCCGAAGGGAGACGAGCCCGACGGAGAGGGTGACCCCGTGCGAAAGGTGGTGCGGCAGAGATGCGACGGCATTCACAGAACGACCGAGCGCCTGCTTCGCCGCCGACGCCGGAGCCCCAGGTAGAAGCACGATGAACTCGTCGCCGCCGTAGCGGGCGACGACGTCGTCGCCGCGCAGGGCGTCGCGCAGCGTGCTCGCGATGACACGGAGCACGTTGTCGCCCTCGGCGTGCGACTGCTTGTCGTTGACGTCCTTGAAGCCGTCAAGGTCGACCAGTGCGACCGCGAGCGGCTGCGCGTCGGCGGAGGACGCCAGCGAACGCAGCTTTTCGTCGAGCGCGCGGCGGTTCGGGAGCCCGGTGAGCGGGTCCTGCAACGCCTGCTGGGTGATCGCCCCGTGCTCGGCGGACAGGCGTTCGTGCTCCCGGCGCGCGTTGAGCGTCGCGATCTGCGATTCCCGCAGCGACCACATCTCCGTTTCGAGGATGGTCGCGTAGTCGATCAGCGACTGGCTCGCCCCGGACGCGTAGTCCGGGGTGGTGTCGAGCCTGGCCAGTTCGCGGGCGAGGTTCAACCGCATCGACGGCAGCGAGCCGTCCTCGTTGTCCTCGCGAACGTCCTTGAGTACCTGCAGCGCGTCTTCGCGGCGGCCTTCGTTGTCCAGGCAGCGGGCCAGCGCGATGGCGATGATCTCGCGTTCGTGCGGGAACACCAGTTCCGGATGCAGCAGCGAGTTCAGCCGGTCGATATGGGATGAATCGGGCGACGCCAGCGCGGCGGCCGCGGCGAGTACGCCGACCTGGTCGATCGCGGGCACCCCGGCCTTGCGCGGGAACAGCGACTCGGTGAACGGGCCTTCGGCCGCCTGCGCCATCGACGCCGCGGTGCGGAACTTGTCCGCTCCCTCGTCGTAGCGCTCGATACGTTCGAGCCGCAGGCCCCAGCCCAGCAGCATCTTGACCCGGTTGATCAGCTGGAGCGCGATTTCGTGCGGGCTCGCGCTGTCGCGGATCGCCTGCGCGGCGCGGGCGATGGCCTCTTCCGCGGCCTCGTAGACGCCCAGCTGGTTCAGCACCAGCCAGCAGTCGACCAGGGTCGTGGAGAGCATCCGGTCCCAGTTGCGCCTGCCGACCTGTCGGTCGGGAACGGCGGAGTCGTCGAGGATGGCCAGCGCCCTGGCGATCTCGGTGAGGGCGGCGTCCTCCTGTTTGGCGATCACCAGACGGCGGCCGCGCATGGCGTGCGCGTCGGCCCGCATCAGCGCGAGACCGTGCCGCCTGGTGTGCGCGAGCATCTCGTCGAGCCTGGGTTCGGCTTCGGCGGCCAGACCGCGGGTGACCAGCCTCGCCATCGCCGAGTAGCGCAGCAGCTGGGCGACCAGCAAGGGTTCGCCGCGGCGCTGCGTCTCGTCGAGGAGTTCGTCGAGACTGGTGACGATGTCCAGCTGTTCGGCGAAGCTGACGCGCTGGATGGCCGCACCGAGTTCGCGCGCGCGACCATGAAGCCAGGCGTCGGACATCTCCGCAAGCGCCGGCCGCCTGCTGCTGGTCGTCGCGTCCTCGGTCAGCCGCACACACCCCCACCGT
Organism: Amycolatopsis sp. NPDC052450; assembly: GCF_044547565.1. Lineage (NCBI taxonomy): Bacteria > Bacillati > Actinomycetota > Actinomycetes > Pseudonocardiales > Pseudonocardiaceae > Amycolatopsis > Amycolatopsis sp. NPDC052450. The sequence goes on from NZ_JBIUAQ010000007.1 coordinate 175,759, forward strand.
TGAAAACGCCGCTGGTCATCTGTTCGTCTGCTCCGCCGCCAGGATTCGAACCTGAACTGTCAGAACCAAAATCTGAAGTGCTGCCGATTACACTACGGCGGATCGATCCTGGTCAGGATAGCCATGCCGGAGACGCCCGCGTGCGCCCGGGGGTTGCCTCACCTTCGCGGGCACTCCACAGGGGACGAAACCTCCTGTACCGTAACTTACGGCATCGTAGGTAAGGTCACCCTTAGGGAAACCTCGAGGGTTGCGCATAGAAAAGAAGTGACTGCATGACGGCTACCCTGGACCGTTCCCAGAAGCCCGCGAAGGGCCCCAAGCCGGTAATCGAAGGACATCGATCGAGCGGCGTGCAGCTCTCGGTCTACCTCGGGGTCATCTTCCCGCTCGCCGCGCTGCTCGCGGCCGTCCCGTTCGCCTGGGGCTGGGGACTGACCTGGGTCGACGTCGGCCTCTTCGTGGTCTTCTACGCGATCAGCGGACTCGGTATCACCGTTTCGTATCACCGCTACTTCACGCACGGCTCGTTCAAGGCCAAGCCGTGGCTGCGCGTCGCGATGGCGATCGCCGGCAGTATGGCCGTCCAGGGCCCCGTGATCACCTGGGTCGCCGACCACCGGCGCCACCACGCCTTCTCCGACCGCGACGGCGACCCGCATTCGCCGTGGCTGTTCGGGACGACACCGGTCGCCATCGCCAAGGGTTTCTGGCACGCGCACATGGGCTGGCTGTTCGACCGCGACCAGACCAACGCGGAGCGTTTCGCGCCGGACCTGGTGAAGGATCCGGCCATCAAGAAGGTCGACGACCTGTTCTGGCTGTGGAGCCTGCTCACCCTGGTGCTGCCCGCGATCCTCGGTGGACTGATCACCTGGTCGTTCTGGGGCGCGGTGACCGCGTTCTTCTGGGCCGGTCTGGTGCGCGTCTGCGTGCTGCACCACGTGACCTGGTCGGTGAACTCGGTCTGCCACATGATCGGTGAGCGCCCGTTCGCCGCCCGCGACAAATCGGCCAACTTCTGGCCGCTGGCGATCTTCTCCTTCGGCGAGTCGTGGCACAACCTGCACCACGCCGACCCGACCTCGGCACGGCACGGTGTCCAGCGCGGCCAAATCGACATTTCCGCCCGTCTCATTTGGATCTTCGAGAAGTTCGGCTGGGCCTATGACGTGCGCTGGCCGACCCCGCAGCGCCTCGCGCGCATCGCCACTGAAAGCAAATAGCGAGGTCGCGTTAGTCTTCTGCGATGGCGGGGAGAAGGCGGACCAAACGTGAAGCGGTCACCGGGGCGCGTCCTGTCGCCCCGGTGGCCCGGGTGCGGATGACGGGGACCGAGCGCAGGCAGCAGCTGCTCAACGTCGCCAGGGCCCTTTTCGCGGAGAAGGGTTTCGAAGGCACGTCCATCGAAGAGATCGCGCACCGCGCGAATGTCTCCAAACCGGTGGTGTACGAGCATTTCGGCGGCAAGGAAGGCATCTACGCCGTCGTCGTCGACCGCGAGACCCAGTCGCTGCTCGACCGGATGGTCTCCACGCTCCACGGCGGGCACCCGAGGGTGATGCTGGAGCAGGCGGCGATCGCGTTGCTCTCCTACGTCGAGGATTCCCACGACGGTTTCCGCATCCTGGTGCGGGATTCGCCGGTCGCGAGTTCGACGGGCACGTTCTCGACGGTGCTGAACGACATCGCCAGCCAGGTCGAGCACATCCTCGCGCAGCAGTTCGCCGCGCGGGGCTACGACGAGAAGCTGGCCGCGCTGTACGCGCAGGCGCTCGTCGGGATGGTCGCGTTGACCGGGCAATGGTGGCTCGACGCCCGGAAGCCGAAACGTGACGAGGTCGCCGCGCATCTGGTCAACCTCGCCTGGAACGGTCTGTCCAATTTGGAACACAAACCGAAGCTGCGGCTGTACTGAGACCTGCGTCGCGCGGCCGTAACGTTTTCCCGGCGATGAGCGCTACGTCCCCCGTAGAGATCATCTCACTGGGGGAAGCACCGTGGAAAACTATCCCGCGCCTGCCGTGGAACAGCCGGCTCCGAAGAAGAGAACCTGGCTCAAACCGGTGATCCGGTTGGGCATCTTCGGCGTCATCGCCTTGATCGCGTTCTTCGTGGCGAATCCGTTCACGGCGTCGAGCGCCGAGGTCGGCGCCTGTCTCAAGGGCGATGTCAGCAACGCGGACAGCGTCGAGAAATCCGAATGCGGAACGCCGGAAGCGAATTTCAAGGTCGTCGGCAAGCAGGACGGAAAGTCCGAAATCGGGCTCAAGCTCTCGGGTGGATCCGAATGCGACGACTATCCGACGACCGACGCGTACTTCTTCCAGGGGAAGAAGGGCAGCAGTGACGGCACCCTGCTGTGCCTCGAAGATCTGAAGAACCCGGGTGAGCGGGCGCCGGTCGTCGGTGACTGCCTCCCGGCCGACGTGGTCGAGGCGAAGAAGCTCACGAAGGTGGACTGCGCGAACGCCGCGTACAAGGTGCTCGCCATTGAGAAGAGCACGGCGATCCTCGTCGACGACAGCACCGTGTGCACCCAGGTGCCGTCGACCGACGAGAAGATCGCATGGCAGCGGTCCGGCGCCGGCGGGCTGCCGCAGTCTCGGGTGCTGTGCCTGGACAAGCTCAAGTAGCGGTCGTCAGCGCAGGAGGCCGGTCTCCCGCAGGTGGTCGAAGACGATCTTGCCCACCGCGGAGAGCCGGTCCCTGTCTTCGTAGCCCAGCCACGCGAGTTCCTCGATCTCGCTGCTTGCCACGAGAGTTCCGCTGAATTCGGCCGTGTAGCAGGTCGTCCGGACCACGAGGCCGGACGCGTGGCCATCGGCCTGCGCTTCGAAGACCCCGGCGGGCGCGATGCTCGCCGGATCGATCTCGACGGTCAGTTCCTCGCGGATCTCCCGGATCAGCGTCCCGGCGTCGCTTTCCCAGGGTTCGCGTTTGCCGCCGGGCAGGTAGAACACGGACTTGCCGCGCGAGCGGGCGGTCAGGACCCGGCCGTCGCGCAGGTGCAGCCAAGCGATCTTGTCGATCATGGTTCAGCCCAGCGCCGCGGCGGTCTCGGCGGTCGTGAGCACTTCGCCCAGCCTCGGGAACACCTTCGTGATCGCCGATTCGTGGGAGATCGCGGCGATGCCCGCCATCGCGTCCGAAACGGCGATGGTCTCGTAGGCGTGGTCGATCGCGGCACGCAGCGTCGATTCGACGCCGTACTCCGTGGCGATCCCGGCGAGCACCAGCGTCTTCACGCCGAGTCCGCGCAGGAGTTCGTCGAGTCCGGTGCGGTAGAACGCGCCGATCGTGTGCTTGGTGATCAGGTGCTCGCCTTCGCGGGGCGTCAGTTCGGAGACCAGTTCACTGCCGGGCGGCTGCTCGTCGACACCCGGCCGGTGCGCCCGCACGTGGACGATCGGTGAGCCGGCCGCGCTGAAGGCGTCTCGCAGCAGGACGGCGTTCGACACGACTTCGGTGCCTTCGATCGGGACAGTCTCGAGTGCGACGATCCGCGTCTGGAGGTCGATCAGGACGAGCGCGGTCGTCGCCGGGTCGATCTTCGTCATACGAGGAAGCCTAGTGTCCCTATGCTGCAGGTATGGGGAAGCACAGGGAAGTCGTGGTCACCGGCGGCGGAACGGGAATCGGCTACGCGGTCGCGGCGGCGTTCGCCGCACGAGGCGACCGGGTGACGATCACCGGCCGGCGCGAACAGGTCCTCACCGAAGCCGCCACGTTGCTCGGCGCGCACCCGGTCCCGTTCGACGCGGCCGACCCGGACGCGGTGGAGCGGGCACTGGCCGAACTGCCGCGGCACGTCGACGTCCTGGTCAACAACGCGGGCGGGAACACCGATTTCCGGAACGGATCGGCCGGAGACCTGAAGGCGTTCGCCGCGAACTGGCAGGCCAACCTCGACGCGAACGTGTTCAGTGCCGTACTGGTCACCCGTGCCTTGCGGGAACGGTTCGCCGACGGCGCGCGGATCGTCACCATCGGCTCCATCGCCGCCCACACCGGAGCCGGTTCCTACGGTGCCGCCAAGGCCGCGCTGGAAGCGTGGAACGTCGACGTGGCAAGGGAATTCGGACCGCGGGGGATCACCGCGAACATCGTCGCGCCGGGACTGGTCGGCGACACCGAGTTCTTCCAGGGCAAGCTCTCCGACGAGCGCCGGGCGTGGCTGATCGGCAACACGCTGACGAAACGCGCCGGCGAGCCCGCGGACGTCGCCGAAGTAGTCGCGTTCCTGGCGAGTCCGGAAGCGCGGCACGTCACCGGTCAGGTCGTCCACGTCAACGGCGGCGCGTACCTCGGGAGCTAGGCGCCAGGGGTGACGCGGAGCAGTTTGTCGTCCTCGCCTTCCGACGTTGTCACGTAGAGGGAACCGTCCGGCGCGCCGCGGACGGCGCGGAGCCTGCCGAACTTGTCGTCGAACTCCGGCGGCAGCGTCACTTCGGTGACCTTGCCGGTGTCGTCGAGGCGGAACAGCAGGAGCTTCTGCCCCTTCAACGCGGTCACGGCGAGCGAGCCTTCGAGCGGGCCCCACTGCGATCCGGTGAGGAATTCCGCACCGCAGATGGCTTCGGTGATTTCGCCGGTCGTCCACAAAGGACTGACGGCGTCCGGGAAGCGTTGCTTGTCGGTCATCGGCACGCTCTCGTCGTAGCTGGTCTCGGTGCCGCCCTTCGACGGGTCCCAGCCGTAATTCGCGCCCGCGCGTTCCAGGTTGACCTCGTCGTCGATGGTCGGCCCGTGCTCGGCGGTGAACACCTGACCGGTACCCGGCCGCACCGTGACGCCCTGGACGTTGCGGTGCCCGAAGGTGAACACACGCTGCTCGTTCGGGTTCGCCGACGAGATGAACGGGTTGTCCGGCAAGGCGTTCCCGGTCTTCGCGTCGATTCGCAGCACCTTGCCGCCGAGGCTCGTCCGGTCCTGCGGGTGCTGGGGGCGGGCCGTGTCGCCGGTGCCGACGAGCAGCGCGCCGTCCGCGCCGAACGCGGGACGGCAGCCCGAATGCCTGCCGCTGGAGTTCACCGGCAGCCCGGTCAGCAGGTCCTTGACCTTCGTGGCGCTCGCGCCGTCGTCGGAAAGCCGCCAGGTGACCAGCCGGATGTCGACGGCCTTGTCACCCTCCTTGTGGGTCTGGCAGGTGATGAATTCGCGCGAAGTCGCGAAGTCCTTGCTGATCACCATCCCCATCAGACCGCCTTCGCCGCGTACGTGGACATCGGAGAAGTCGGCGGCGACGTCGCGCTTCGTGCCGCCGTCGACCAGAGCCAGCTTCCCGGGGCGCTGGGTGACGAGGATCTTCCCGTCCGGCAGGAAGCCGACGTCCCAGCCGTGTTCGAGCCCGGCCGTCACCTGCTCGACCTTCAGTGTGGTCACGGCGGGTTTCGAGGTGACCGGCGGGGCGCTCTGCACCGGTTCGCTCGCCGCCCCGGAACAGGCTGTGACCAGCAAGGACAGGGACGCGAACGCGACGACGGCGGTTGTGCGCATGGCATCAGCATGCCAGTCTCGCCCATCGCCCGCGAGGAACGAACCGGTCATCCGGTGAGGATCGCGGCGGTTTCGGCGTCGGCGGGAAGGAACGTCTCCAGTTTCAATTCCGACACCGTGACGTCGGCGGCGGTCGCGAACGTCGTGATGGCGGTGATCAGGCGCAGTTCACCCGCCGAAGTGGACAGGCGCATCGGCACCGCGAACCCGAGGTGATCGGGCCCTGGCGGTCCCGGCTCCGGAACGTAACCTTCGAGTTCGGCCAGCAACGCGGTGAGCCGCTCGTCGGGCGCGTGCGCGATCTCCTGCGTCAGCCGCTCCAGGATGTGCCGCGCCCAGTCCGCGAGGTTCCGCACCCGCGGCGCCATCCCCTTCGGATGCTGCGCGAGCCGCAGGGTGTTGACCGGTTCCTCCAGCAGCTCCGGCGCCACGTCCTCGAAGAGCAGGCCGAGCGCGTCGTTGCGGGCGACGAGCACGCCGTACCGGTCGACCACGATGGCCGGATACGGCCGGTGCCCGTCGAGCAGCCGCCGCATGCCGTCGAGGACCGGCTTCAACCGGGGATCGTCCAGTTCCGTTTCGGGGAATCCGGGCGCGAAGCCGGCCGCGAGCAGCAGGCCGTTGCGTTCCCGGAGCGGGAGTTCGAGCGATTCGGCGACGCGCAGCACCAGGCCGCAGCCGGGGATCGACCGGCCACCCTCCAGGAAACTCACGTGCCGCTGGGTGGTTCCGGCCCGGAGCGCCAGTTCCAGCTGGGACAACCGCCGCCGCTCGCGCCAGCCCCGGAGCGCGGGGCCGAATCCGGAAACCATGGTCGTCATCTTGGCCGAGTCGCGCGCGGCGCCGCCATTCCCTCGAAGGAATTGAGACCATTCCCCGCCGCGTCGATGCTTCCGGCATGAAATTCGGTCTGGTCGTCCCCACCTATCGATCCATCCTCGACGCCGGGCGCACCGCGCCGGAAATGGTCGCCGTCGCGGTCGAGGCCGAACGCCTCGGTTTCGATTCGGTCTGGGTCGGCGACACCCTCGCGAAGGCACCCATCGATCCGTTGACGTTGCTCGGCGCGTTCGCCGCCAGAACGGAACGCGTCACCCTCGGCACCGCCGCGCTGCTCCCGGCGTTGCGGGATCCGGTCCTTTCCGCGAACGCGATCCTCTCGCTCGACCTGCTCAGCCGCGGCCGGGTCACGCTCGGCGTCGGCGCGGGGTTCGCGGGCCGCAGCGAACCCGAATTCGCTTTCACCCGCGTTCCGTGGGAACGCCGCCGCGCCCGGCTCGACGACATCGTCGCGTTGTGGCGGCACGTCTGGAGCGGGAAGAGCGGCCCGTTCCAAGGCGAGGTCCTGCACTACGACACGCTTCCGGAGTACCCGGAGCCGCATCGTCCCGGTGGCCCGCCGGTCTGGCTGGCCGCGTTCACGCCGGGCGCGCTGGACCGGGCGGGACGGCTCTACGACGGCTGGTTGCCGTATCCGCCCGACGTCGCGGACTACGCCGACGGCCTCGCGAAGATCCGCGAAACGGCCGTCCGCCCCGTGACGCCCGCGTTGTTCGCGACAGTGCTCATCGAGAACGACCCGATCAGGGCCCGCGAGCGGCTGGAGGACTACGCACAGCGGAATTACGGCGTCCCGCTGGACTTCGTCGAGAAGATCCAAGTGCAGATCGCCGGGAGCGCCGAGCAAGTCGCCGGCAGGTTGCGCGAATACCAGGACGCGGGCGCCGAACACATCCTGATCCGCGTCGCGACACAGGAACCGGCCGAGTTCGACGAGCAGCTCCCGAAGGTGGCCGGCGCACTGCCGAGGTAATCGCGCGGCGGACTGTCGGTGCCCCCACGTAGGCTGGGACGGTGACAAACGCTCCATTGTCCGGACTCCTTCATTCCATCCTTCCCGATCCGGCCCTTCGCGGGGTCGTGGAGCGGGCCGGTGCCCCGGTGCTCGAACTCCAGGGCGCGATCGCCACCCGCCAGCTGGTCGCGGGCGCCCTCGCCGCGGACGAGGGCGCCGGCCGCCCCGTGCTCGCGGTGACCGCCACCGGCCGCGAGGCCGACGAGCTGACCGCTTCACTGAAGTCGTTCCTCGGCGAAGGCGCCGTCGCCGACTTCCCGTCCTGGGAGACGCTGCCGCACGAGCGGCTGTCCCCGCGGGCGGACACCGTCGGGCGGCGGCTGGAGGTGCTCCATCGCCTGAAGACGGGGGCCGACGACCTGCGCGTCGTCGTCGCGACCGTCCGCAGCCTCATCCAGCCGATGGCGCCCGGGCTCGGCTCGCTCGCGCCCATCGATCTGGTGGTCGGCGAGGAGCAGAGTTTCGAAGGGCTGCTGGAGCAGCTGGTCGAGCTCGCCTACACGCGGGTGGACATGGTCGAGAAGCGCGGCGAGTTCGCCGTGCGCGGCGGCATCCTCGACCTGTTCGGGCCGACGGCGCAGCATCCGGTGCGCGTCGAGTTCTGGGGCGACGAGGTCAGCGAGATCCGCGCGTTCGCGGTGTCCGACCAGCGGTCGCTGCCGGGGGAGATCCGGCACGTCAGCGCGCCGCCGTGCCGTGAGCTGCTGCTCACCGAGCAGGTGCGCGCGAAGGCAGCCGAGCTGGCGACGACGTACGAAGCGGACGCCCAGCTCACCGAGATGCTCACCAAGCTTTCCGGCGGGGTCCCCGTCGAGGGCATGGAGGCGCTCATCCCGGTGCTGTGCGAGGGCGAGCTGGACCTGCTGACCGACGCGATGCCCCAGGGCACGCACGTGCTGCTGGCCGATCCGGAGAAGATCCGCGCCCGTGCGGCCGACCTGGTGCGCACCGGGCAGGAGTTCCTCGAAGCGTCCTGGACCACGGCCGCCGCGGGCGGGCAGGCGCCGATCGACCTCGGCGCGTCGGCGTACCAGGACCTCGCGGAGATCGCGAAGCACGCTCAGGAGACGAAGCGCCCTTGGTGGACGCTGACGCAGCTGGCCAGCGACGATCCCGACGTCTACCGCGTTTCGATCGAGGCCGCGCCGAACTATCGCGGCGAGGTCGAGCGGGCGACGACCGATCTGCGCGCGCATACGGCCGCGGGCGGGACGGCGGTCCTCGTCGTCGCCGGGCACGGCACCGCGGCCCGCGCCGTCGAGCAGCTTTCGGCCGGAGAGGTGCCCGCGTCGCTCGCGGAAGGCATCACCGGTCCGCTGACGCCCGGCGTCGTGACGGTGACGTGCGGCGGCCTGTCGGACGGCTTCGTCTCGCCGGAGCGGGCCCTCGTCGTGCTGTCCGAATCGGATCTGACCGGCCGCGGCTCCGGCGCCGGAACGTCCACAAAGGACTTCAGCACCAAGATGCCGTCGCGGCGCCGCAACGCCGTCGACCCGCTCGCCCTCAAAACGGGGGATTACGTCGTGCACGACCAGCACGGCATCGGGCGGTTCATCGAAATGGTGCAACGCACCGTCGCCGGCGCCACCCGCGAGTACCTGCTGCTGGAGTACGCCTCCTCCAAACGCGGGCATCCGGGGGACCGGCTGTTCGTGCCGACCGACCAGCTCGACGAGGTCTCCCGCTACGTCGGCGGCGAGCTGCCGACGCTGAACAAACTCGGCGGGTCCGACTGGAAGAACACCAAGGCCAAGGCGAAGAAGGCGGTCAAGGAGATCGCCGCCGAACTGGTGCAGCTCTACGCCGCGCGGCAATCCGCGCCAGGGCACGCGTTCGGGCAGGACACGCCGTGGCAGAACGAACTGGAGGACGCCTTCCCGTTCACCGAGACCAACGATCAGCTCGCCGCGATCGACGAGGTCAAGGCGGATATGGAAAGCGGCGTCCCGATGGACCGCGTCATCTGCGGCGACGTCGGCTACGGCAAGACCGAGATCGCGGTGCGCGCGGCGTTCAAGGCGGTGCAGGACGGCAAGCAGGTCGCCGTGCTCGTGCCCACCACGCTGCTCGCGCAGCAGCACCTGAACACCTTCACCGAACGGATGAGTTCGTTCCCGGTGAAGATCAGGGGGCTCTCGCGGTTCACGAACAAGACCGAATCCGACGCGGTTCTCGAACAGTTGTCCTCCGGCGACGTCGACATCGTGATCGGCACGCACCGCCTGCTGCAGACCGGGGTCCGGTACAAGGACCTCGGCCTGGTGATCGTCGACGAGGAACAGCGGTTCGGCGTCGAGCACAAGGAGCACATCAAGGCGCTGCGGACACACGTCGACGTGCTGACCATGTCGGCCACGCCGATCCCGCGGACGCTGGAGATGTCGCTCGCCGGGATCCGTGAGATGTCCACGATCCTGACCCCGCCCGAGGACAGGCACCCGATCCTGACCTACGTCGGCGCGTACGACGACAAACAGGTCGGCGCCGCGATCCGGCGCGAACTGCTGCGCGACGGCCAGGTCTTCTACGTGCACAACAGGGTTTCCTCGATCGAGAAGGCCGCGAAGCGCATTCGCGAGCTGGTGCCGGAGGCGCGTGTCGTCACCGCGCACGGGCAGATGAACGAGGACAAACTCGAGAAGATCATCCAGGGCTTCTGGGAGAACGAGTACGACGTGCTCGTCTGCACCACGATCGTCGAGACCGGGCTGGACATCTCGAACGCGAACACGCTTCTCGTGGAACGAGGCGACCTGCTCGGGCTCGCACAGCTGCACCAGTTGCGCGGCCGGGTCGGGCGCGGGCGAGAGCGCGGGTACGCGTACTTCCTGTACCCGCCGGAGGCGCCGCTCACCGAGACCGCGCACGACCGGTTGGCGACCATCGCGCAGAACACCGAACTGGGCGCGGGCATGGCCGTCGCGATGAAGGACCTCGAGATCCGCGGTGCGGGCAACATCCTCGGCGCCGAACAGTCCGGGCACATCGCGGGCGTCGGTTTCGATCTGTACGTGCGGCTCGTCGGCGAAGCGGTCGACGCGTTCCGCCGTCACGCGGGTGCGGACACGGCGGAGGAGGAAGAACTCGCCGACGTCCGGGTCGACCTCCCGGTGGACGCGCACATCCCGCACGACTACGTCCCCGGTGAGCGGCTGCGGCTGGAGGCGTACCGCAAGATCGCGGCCGCGCCCGACCAGGCGGGGCTCGACGCCGTCCGCGAGGAACTGATCGACCGCTACGGTCAGCCGCCCGCCCCCGTGCGGAGGCTGCTCGCCGTCGCCGCGTTCCGGCACACCTGCCGCGCGGCGGGCGTCACCGAGGTCGCCGTGCAGGGCACGTCGATCCGGTTCGCGCCGCTGTCGCTGGCGGATTCGCAGCTGGTGCGGCTGAAGCGCTTGTACCCCAAGGCTCTCTACAAGGCGGTGACGAACACGGTTTCCGTGCCGCGGCCGACCGAGGGCCCGGCGGGCGGCCGGATCGGCGCTCCGACACTGCGGGATGAGGAGCTGCTGGACTGGTGCGCGAAGCTGCTGACGAATCTGATGAAGTCACCGGCACCCGTCGCGTGACCGGCCCCGGGCGGGACTGGGGCCAGGGTGCGGGAAGGCGTCGGTACTCACGACTGGTTTCCCCGCCCGGAGCGGTGTGAGAGGGTAGGCGCTGTGATGCGGATCATGGGGCGCCGTCGCGCGCTGGTCGGGGTTCTTGCCGGTTCTCTCCTTCTCGCCGGATGCAACGCCGGACCCGGGCAGGTCGGTACGGCGGTGATCGTCGGCGGCAAGACCGTTTCGGTGGATCGCGTGCAGCAGCTGATCGACAAGGCGGTTCGTGAGCACCCGTACGGGCAGCAGCTCGCCAAGGAGCACAAGCTCGACCTCGTCGGCCGCGAAATCGTCCGCCAGGAGATCCTGCACGACCTCACCGTGCGCGCCGGTCAGCGGGAAGGCATCGGGGTCGACGAGTCCCTCGTGGTGAACGCGTTGCAGAAGGATCCGCTGGCGAAGCCGATGGAGGCCAACCCGCAGGACGACCCCGAGCTCAGCGTCCAGCAGCTCGTGGCGAGGGTGCGGGACCACCGTGAATCCCTGGTCGACGCGGCGATCCAGACCCAGCTCGCGATGAAGTACCTGGACAAGCTCAGCGTCTCGTTCGATTTCAGCTCGGTCTCCTCGACCGACGCCACCGGTGCCGACGCGGACCAGTTGCGCGAACAGGCGATCGAGAAGGCCCGGCGCTTCGCCGCCTCGCCGAACGCGGCGGCCGAGCTGATCGCGCAGGACGAGCAGACGCCCGGTATGCAGGCGGGCACCGGACAGAAACTGCCGGCGATGCAGTCGCCCGCGACCGCGGCCACCGTCCTCTTCGGTCTCGAACCCAACACCGTCGCCGCGTTCAAGCCGACACCGCAGCAGCCGCTGTGGGTCGTCGTCGTGGTGCGTGAGCGGACCGCCGACAAGCCCGTCGCTTCGGATCAGGCCGCGCAGCCCAGCGCTCAGCAGCTGGCGAAGGTCGGTATCCGGCTCCTGCAGTCGTACCTCGACCAGGTCGACCTCAAGGTGAACCCGCGCTACGGCGTGTGGGATGTTGTCGGCATGGACCTCGCGCCCAACGAAGCTTCGAAGAAGGGCATCGTGCTGCCTGTGCACGGTGCCGCCCAGCAAAACCCGTGACCGCTGCCGTCGTCGTGATCGCCCGCGGGGCGACGCTGCCCGCCGCGGCACTCCCGATCTTGCGCAGCAGCGGTGCCGTGTACGCGGCTTCCGATGTCGATCCCGAGGTCTTCGGGGTACCGGCGCTCGGTGACACGCGGGTGCGCGACCTCGTGCTCATCGCCGGTTCGCGAAGGGAACCCACGGCAGCGGCGCTGATCGGGGCCGGTGCGCGGGTGATCGAAGCGCCCGTTCCGCCGCTGGTCGAGGCCGCCGACGTGATGGACCGCCTCCGCTCGCCGGGCGGATGCCCGTGGGACGCCGTCCAGACCCACGAGTCGCTGCGGCAGTACCTGGTCGAGGAAACCTACGAGCTGCTCGACGCGATCGAGGAGGGCGACCGGGCCGCCTTGCGCGAGGAACTCGGCGACGTCCTGCTTCAGGTGCTCTTCCACGCGCGCGTCGCGTTCGAAGACGCGGAAGATCCGTTCGGGATCGACGAGGTCGCTTCCGAACTGGTCGCGAAACTCGTCGGCCGTCATCCGCATGTCTTCGCCGACGCTCCCCGGGTCGAGACCGTCAGCGACCAGAACCTCAAGTGGGAGGAACTGAAACAGGCCGAGAAGAGCCGCCAGTCCATTGTGGACGGCGTCGCGCTCGGCCAGCCCGCCGTGGCGCTCGCCGGGAAACTCGGGCAGCGCAGCGGCCGTGCCGGGATCCCGCTCGACCTGTTCCCCGAAGGTTCCGAAGCGGCGGCCCAGTTGTTCCGGGTGGCCGCGACCGCGCGCCGGGCGGGGATCGATCCCGAAGGCGAGCTCCGTGCCGTGGCGAAGCGGTTCGCGCGCGACATCCGCGACGCCGAACAGGCCGCGCGCGACGCCGGTCTGGAACCGACGACGCTGGAGGCCGACGGCTGGCGCAAGTTCTGGCCCGGTTAGATCGTCAGCACGAGCTTGCCCTGGACGCGTCCGGATTCGCTCAGTTCGTGCGCCTTCGCCGCCTGTTCGAGCGGGAGGACGTCGGCGATCGAGGCCCGCACTGAACCGGCGTCGGCCAAAACGGCGATTTCGGCCAGATCCGCACCGGACGCGGAAACGTAGAACTCGGTGAAACGGAGACCGAGTTCCTCGGCCTTCCGCCGGACCACTGTCCGGTCCGGGCCGTGCCCGACGATGTCGATCAGCGAACCTCCCGGTTTGAGCGTGTTGAGGGATCGAGGACCGTAGTCGCCGGAGATCGGGTCCAGCACGACGTCGACGGCCGGCGATTTCGCGAAATCGCCGGCCGTGTAGTCGATCAGCTCGTCCGCGCCGAGACTTCGGAGGAAGTCGTGCTTGGCCTCGCGCGCCGTGCCGATGACGTACGCGCCCCGCGCCTTCGCGATCTGGACGGCGAGATGACCGACTCCGCCCGCCGCGGCGTGGACGAGTACCCGGTGCTCCGGCCCGACCGGGAAGAGCCGGGTGAACGGCTGCCACGCGGTCAGCGCCGCGATCGGGAGTGCGGCCGCTTCGACGTGATCGAGACTTTTCGGTTTCGGCGCGAGAGCGTCCTCGCTGACCGCGATGTACTCGGCGTACGAGCCGTTCGGCGGGAACATGACGCCGTAGACCTCGTCTCCCGGCCGGAACCGTGTCCCACCCGAATCGACCACTCCCGAGAAATCGAGCCCCACGGTCAAGGGCAGTCGGCCGACGACCAGTCCTTTCCTGATCTTCCAATCCGCCGGATTCACTCCGGCGGCATGGACGCGCACCAGGACCTGGCCCTCGCCTGGAACAGGCTTTTCCGATTCGGTGAGGTGGAGGACTTCGGGCCCGCCGAAGGAGACTTGCTGGATCTTTCGCATGGAAACGAGCATGTCGGGGCCCGGTACCCGTTGTGAAGTAGGCACCCTCCTGATATCTAGGTACCTCATGGGTACCTTCGATGAGCGGCGGATATTCGAAGAATGGGTGGCGGTGCACGGTCGTGACTGCCCGTCCAGGACGGTCATCGAGGTGCTCGCGAACAAGTGGGCCCTCTATGTCCTCGGTGCGATCCGGCGCTATGAGCGGCCGATGCGGTTCAGCGAACTTCGTCGTTTGCTCGACGGCATCACCCAGAAGATGCTGACCCAGACACTCCGCTCTCTGGAGCGGGACGGGCTGGTCCGGCGGGACGTCTATCCCACCGTTCCGCCGCGGGTCGAGTACGGGCTCACCGCGCTCGGTGTCGATGTCGGCAGGCTGACGAACGCCGTCGCCGAATGGGCCGTCGACAACGTCGACCAGATCTTCGCCGCCCGCTCCGCTTTCGACGAGAAAGCCTCCGAAGCCGCACGGCCGCTGTGATGCGGAACACAATCGAGTGAGAACCGTCTCGACGGTCTCCGCGTCTTGCCGGGTGTGAAGGGAACGGAACCGGACGAAGAGCAGCTCGTCCGCCGCACGGCCAAAGGTGACCGTGCGGCGTTCGAGGAGCTCTACCGCCGCACGTCGCCGTGGCTGGCCGTGCGCCTGCGCCGTCGCTGCGCCGACGAGCAGATCGTCGCCGAGGTGATGCAGGAGACCTACCTCGCGGTCTGGCGCGCGGCGGGGGCGTTCGCCGGTTCCGCCGTCGGCGGGAGTGCCGTCGGCTGGCTGTGGACGATCGCCGCGCGGCGGCTGGTCGACGCCTTCCGCCGCCGGGCGAAATACGCGCAGCCGCTGCCGGTCGCCGAAGCGGCCGTCGCGCCCGCCGCCGAGGACGAGGCGCTGGCCGGTGCGGTCGGCGACCACGTCGGCGACGCGCTGCGCCGGCTCGCTCCCGAACTACGCCAGGTCCTGCAGGCCATGGTGCTCGACGGACTGACCGTCCGCGAGACCGCGGTCCTGCTCGGCCTGCCGGAAGGAACCGTCAAAACCCGCGCCAGGCGGGCTCGGATCGCGATGCGGGAGGCGCTGTCGTGAACAAGGAACACGTGTCCGAACAGCTCCTCGCCGGTTACGTCCGCGGGGACGACGGCTTGGCCGGTGACGAGGTCTGGGCGGTCGAAGCCCATCTCGAATCCTGTGCGGAATGCCGGGGGAGGCTGTCCGCGGTCAGCATGCCGGCGGTGTCGGCGCTGGTGGACGACGTCTGGGCCGGATTGGATCCGAAACTCGCCGAAACGGGGCCCGGGCCGATGCGAAGCCGGTGGGCCGGACGGCTGCACACCTGGGTGACGCCGGTGATGCTGCCGTGGCTGGCGATGATCGTCCTGATCCCGGCATTGGGCTTCCTGCTGGACTGGGCCGGGTTCACCGGAACCGAGGGGTACTCGTTCGTCCAGCTCTTCTCGCCGCTGCTGCCGGTGCTCGGGGTCGCGGTGTCGTGGTCCAAGGGACTCGATCCCGCCTACGAACTCGTCACTTCCACACCGAGGGCCGGGCTGTACCTGCTGCTGCGCCGGACGACGGCGGTCCTCGCCGTCGTCTTGCCGATACAGGCCCTCTCGGGCTGGCTCGGCGGCGACGGATTCGGGCTCGGTCTCCTGCCGAGCCTGGCCTTCACCACCGGGACGCTCGCGCTCGGCGGTGTCATCGGGGTGGTGCGGGCGGCTTACGTCCTGGCCGGGATCTGGGCGGCGGTGATCTTGGCGCCCGCGGTGGCTTCACAGGGGCGTGCCACCGCGCTCGAACCCCGGCTGCTCCCGGTGTGGGGCGCGATCTTCGCGCTGACCGCGGTCGTGGTGATGCTCCGGCGGAGCGTCTTCGGCCTGCTCACCGGATCCGAACGATGAACGAAGGGGAGAACATGATGCGTGCTGTCGGGGCCGCGGAGGTCGCGCCGACGACCTACGCGTGGCAGATCAAGGCGGAGGGACTGAAGGTCCGGGTCGGCAAACGCAAGTTCGCCGTGAACGGGCTCGACCTGGAACTCGGCACGGGGGTGCACGGTCTGCTCGGCCCGAACGGGGCGGGGAAGACCACGCTGATCCGGGCACTGGCGACGGTGCTCCGGCCGGCGGAGGGAGGGCTGGCGCTGCTCGGTGAATCCGTCGGGGGACTCACCGATCAGCGCCGCCTACGCCGCCGTATCGGCTACCTGCCGCAGAATTTCGGTTTCTACAAACGCTTCACCGTCCGCGAGTTCGTCGAGTACATCGCGTGGCTGAAGGAAATGGCGAAGGAAGACATCCCGGGGGCGGTGCAGCGGTCGATCGAACGGGTCGGTCTCGCCGATCGCGCCGACGACCGGATGAAGACGTTGTCCGGCGGCATGGTGCGGCGGGTCGGGATCGCGCAGGCGATCGTGAACGATCCGGACGTCCTCCTGCTGGACGAGCCGACCGCCGGACTCGACCCCGCGCAGCGCGTGCGGTTCCGGGACCTCCTTCAGGAAATCGGCCGTGAGGCCTGCGTGGTCGTCTCGACGCATCTCGTCGAGGACGTCGCGACGGCCTGCACCGACGTCGTCCTGTTCGAAAACGGGAAACTCGTCTTCCAGGGGACGCCGGACGAACTGGCCGCGGCCGGGAGCGAGGAGCACGTCGGAGACAGCCCGATCGAGCGCGGCTACTCGGCGCTGCTGGGGCACGAGCCGGGGCGGGGGAACTGGTGAACATCCGTGTCCTGTGGACCGAAATCCGCCGTTCCATCGCCCCATGGGCGACGCTCGCCATTCTCGTCGTCGCGTTCGGATTCCTGTATTCGTTCAGCGGGCCGTGGTCGAAGGCGCCGCTCGCCTGGGACGAGAACTGGGTGCCCGCCGCGGAGTGGAGCCGCTTCCTGCTGGTCTTCCTGTGGCCGATCGCGATCGGCGCCGGGGCCATCCAGGGCATGCGGGACCGCCGGTCCGGAATGGCCGAACTGCTCACCACGATGCCGCGGCCAGGCTGGCACCGGGCCGCGAAACTCGCCGGTGCGCTGGGTGGCCTGCTGGCGCTGGGCTATCTGCTGATCTTCGCCGTCGGTGCCGTCCAAGTGATCTTCAGTGGCGCGTTCTTCACCTTCGGCTGGCTGCCGCTCGTCGTGGTCGGTGCGCTCGCGATGCTCGCGGGGGCCTGGATCGGGCTGGGGATCGGCCGGTTGCTGCCGCATCCGCTGACCGCGCCCGCGGTGGCCGTCGCCGCTCTCGTGACCGTGCTCGTGGTGCAGATCGGCGGGTCACAGGGCAGCGTGCTCGTGGGCGCTGTCCCGGCCCGGACCTACTCGCTCTCTCCCGCGATGGACGTCACCAACGATCCGTTCATCACCACCGCGAGCCGGGTGGATCTCGGACAGGGGGTCTGGCTCGCCGGGCTGGCCGCGACCGGATTCCTCCTGCTGGCGTCCCGCTCCAAGCGGTCGAAGGCGCTCTCCGTCGTTCCCGCGCTGGTGGCGCTCGCGGTCGCGATGCCCCTCCTTCCCGCGACCTACGCCGAGGCCAAGACCGTCGACCCTCGCGCGACGGTGATGGTCTGCGACGGCCCGGTCTGTGTTCCTCGCATGCTCGAACCCGACCTCGCCCGTATCGCGGGGCCTGGCAAAGAAGCGTTGCGGCTCTTGGGAACACTGCCGGACGCACCGGTCAGGGTCACGGCCTTGAACCGGCGGGTGGCTTCCGAAGAGGTGCCGCCGCGTGCCGCCGACACCGTCCTGGTCGACCTGCTGGAATGGTCCTTCCGCTCGATCAAGAATCCGGACGACCTGACGCGGGCACTGGTCGCCGGCGCCGGGACGCCGACCTGTTACACCATCTACGGCGCCGACAGGGCCTTTTTGGACGAACTCACCGCGCGGTCGATCACGTCGAGCTGGTTCCTCGGTGAGTGGAAGATGCTCGAGGGTTCCTGGTTGAGCGAAGAGAAGAAGAACGAGGTCCTCCGCGATTGGGAGACCTTCCGGGCCTTGCCGCCCGACGTGCAGCGCACGCGGATCATCGCGCAGCGGCAGGCGGGCCTGACCTGCCAGGGCAACCAGCTCGACGTCCTCCTCGGCGGCGCCCGATGAGGTGGGCGGTGCTGTACGCGCGCTCGCGTGCCATGCCCGCGTCGTTCGCGGCGCTGGCGGTGAGCATGGCGGTGATCTGGTTCCTGGCGCGGGACCGCTGGTCGGAGATCCCGGTTTCCCTGGCACTCGCGGTGGCGGTCGCGGTGACGGCCACCGGGCTGAGCGGGCAGGACGTCGATCTCGACCGGACCGCCGCGATCCGGTGGCTTCCCCGTCGCGGTCTGCATCTGCTGCTGATCGGCGGCCTCGGCGTCGGAGCCGTGCTCCTGCCGCGGCTGTGGGAGGCGGAGCGGGTGCCGATGGAGATCATCGTGCGGAACACGGCCGGGCTGCTCGGTCTCGCCGGACTCGCCGCGGTGCTGTTCGGCGGGGCCTTCGGGTGGACGTTGCCGCTGCTCGCGTTCGTGGTCGCTTTCGTGAACATGATGACGTCGTCGGATACGGGCACCGTGAACCTGGTGGTGACCTGGCTGTTCCAACCCGCCGATGTGGCCGCCGCCCTGTGGACCGCTGTGGTGTTCGCCGTCGTGGGCTTCGGTGGCTACGCGGTCTACGGCGCCCGTCGCTGACTTCGCCGAAGTGTCCTGAAAGGGTCGTTCCTGACGAAATTCGTCAGGAACGACCCTTTCAAGACGTCCCCGGTCAGACGTTTCGGTTGTGCGGGACGAGATCGAGCGGGTCGTGGTCCGGGTCGTCGACGCCGAGGCTGATGATCCGCGAGGGGTGGAGCCGGATCACCGCGCCGTCGAGGTGGCCGTCGGGGGTGTTGGCGCCGGTCAGCGCCTCGGCCCGGCCGCGGATCTCGAGGCAGCGGATCCTCGGCGGATCCTGCGACGGCATGTCGTCCACCACGAACGCGGCCTGCCCGTTGGCGGCCACGTTCCGGAACTTCTTGCTCTTCGCCAGTTCGTAGCCGCTGATGTCGATCGTCCGGGTCTCGGTGTTGTAGGTGTAGCCGACTGGGCTGACTTGCAGCGTGCCGTCCGGCTGCGCCGTCGCCAGCCGTCCGAGTCCCTGGGTGGCGAGGTAGTCGAGTTCCGCTTCACTGAACATGTGATCCAGTGTGTGACCTCCACTTAACTTGAGGTCAAGCGCGCGGTGGACGGTATCTTCGCGACAGCCGGAATCGCCGATCCGCTTTACCGTCGGTCGGCTTCGTAAGCCGAATGGGTCATCGCCCGGCAGTGTGGCGAAGTAACCTGACCGGGTGGCCGAAACCACCCAGTCGAGCACCGACGCCCCGGAGCACCCTGCGCGCCCTCTGCCGCCGTACGTCCCCAGGCTCGCGTTCGCGGGCGGGCTCGTGCTCACGGGCGTGGTGCTGATCATGACCGTCGGCGTGCACCGGCCGGGCGGGGAGGAACCGCCCCCGCCGTCGCAGCCCCAGCCCGCGCTCGCGGTCCCCGACCAGAAACCTGAGCCGGGGGCGGCGACGCCGCGTGCCGGGCTCGCCGCGCCGCCCGACCGGCCCACCGTTTCCGACGCGGCCGAACTCGAGACCTGGGCGAAACGGGTGGCGGCGAAGACCCGGCTGTCCGAAACCGAGCTGTCCGCCTACGGCCGCGCCGAGATGTGGCTTCGGCGGCAGAAGCCGGGTTGTCACCTCTCGTGGGCGACGCTCGCGGGCATCTCCCAGGTCGAGGCGGCGCGGGACAGGCCCGGCGCGATCGCGCTCCCGCCCGACGTCTGGGCCAAACACGGCGCCCGGGCCAGGAGCGACGGCAAACAGCCGGATCCGAAGGACCTCGACGACGCCGCCTTCGCCACCTCCCGGTTCCTGTGCGCGGACGGCGACGACGTCGCCACCCCGGTCGGCTGGTGGAAGGCGATGCGGACGTTCAACCCGGCCGTGCCCTACGCCCAGGAAGTCTTCAGCGCGGCCGACGCCTACGCGGACGCCAGCGTCGCGCCCTGATCCTCGAGCACCAGGTCGAAGTTGAGCGCCGACGCCATCCGGTAGGCGTCGCCCGCCGCGACGACCAGCTGCGCCATCGGATCGACGACGTTCCCCGCCGCCCAGACCCCGTCCACGTTCGTGCGGCCCTGCGCGTCCACCGCGATCGAGCCGCTTTCGGTGCGCGCGCAGCCGATCTGGGCGAGAAGCCGGTCGTGCGGGACGAACTTCGGGCCGACGAACACGACATCGCGTTCGACGAACTCGCCGTCGACGAGCCGGACGCCGGTCAGCCGGTCGTTCTCGACGGCCAGCTCGGACACCTTCCCGTCGACGATCCGGATACCCAGCCCGGTCAGCTTCGCCCGGTCTTCGGCCGAGATCTGCTGTGTATGGGTGAAGAAGGTCAGGTCCTTGCTCCACTGCCAGACGATCAGGGCCTGGTGGACCGATTTCCCGGAGGTCGCGAGCACGCCGAAGCGCTGATCGCGCACTTCCCAGCCGTGGCAGTACGGGCAGTGCAGCACGTCGGCGCCGAATCGCTCCGCGACGCCGGGGACGTCCGGCAGTTCGTCGGCCAGCCCGGTGGTCACCACGATGCGGCGACCGCTGACGACCCGGCCGCTCGCCAGTTCCACCGCCTTGTCGTGCCGCAACCGGTGGACGACGTCGTCGACGATCTCGACGCCGTAGCCGCGCACCTCCTCACGGCCTATCTCCAGCAGTTCTTTGGGTGGAATGCCGTCCCTGGTCAGGAAACCGTGCGCGTGCGCGGCGGGCGCGTTGCGCGGGGTTCCACCGTCGATCACGACGACCTTGCGCCGCGCCCTGCCCAGGACCAGCGCCGCGCTGAGGCCCGCGACGCCGCCACCGATGATCACCACGTCGTAGTCGTTGTTCATGCTCCCGAGCATCCGGACTTCTTCGAAAGTTGGCAAAGTTCATTGCCGATTTGGCAAACTGGGGGCATGGAGGACATCGAACGGCGGCTCGCCGAGGTCGGCCCGAAGCTCAAGCAGCTTCGCAAGGAACGCGGCACCACCCTTTCCGCGCTTTCGGAGGCGACGGGGATCTCCGCCAGTACGCTCTCGCGGCTCGAATCGGGCACCCGGAAGGCCACGCTGGAGCTGCTGCTCACGCTGTCGGCGGCACATCAGGTCCCGCTCGACGAACTGGTCGGCGAGCCCGAACCGGCGGATCCCCGCGTCCGGATGAAAGCGCAGAAGTTCGGCAGGTTCACCGCCTGGTCGCTGACCGCGCAACCGGGTCAGCCGCAGGCGTTCAAACTGCTGATCCCGGTCGAGGACATCGAACCGGTGCAGCGGACACACGAGGGCTACGAGTGGATGTACGTCCTCAGTGGACGGTTGCGGGCGGTGCTCGGCGACCGTGACTTCACGATGGGGCCCGGCGAGGCCGCGGAGTTCGACACGCGGGTGCCGCACTGGTTCGGCAGCGCGGGGCCTGGGCCGGTGGAGCTGCTGGTGCTGTTCGGCAAACAGGGCGAGCGGGCCCACCTGCGGGCCAGGTCGAAGTGAGAGCAAAGGTCCCTTGCTCCCGCGGCGGCGAGCAGGTCAGTCGCGCAACGCGATCCGCGCGCTGACTTCGCTGATCGCTTCCAGGTACTCCGGGATCGGATGCATCGCCGACGCGATCCGCATCTGCGCGAGCGCCTCGGTCAACCGGCCGAGGCGCTGGAGGGTCCGCCCGAGCACGAACCGGGCGTAATGATCGGTGGGGTCCAGTTCCAGCACCCGGGTGAAGGCACGTTCGGCCCGGCGCAGTTGTGCGGAGTGGAAGTACGCGCGGCCTGCCAGCAACTGGACACTCGGTTTGTCGGTTTCCTCTTCGAGCAGGGGTTCGAGGGCTTTGAGGGCGTCGAGCGGCCTGCGGCTTTCGACCAGTGCCTCCGCCTGTCGGAAGGCACGGAACCGCGACTCGCCGGACGGGTCCTGACCGGGTTCTGGGGCGGGTTCGGCATCCATCATGGTCCGCTCCATGATACGCGGGGGCAGGGCCGTTCACGAGGCGCTGAAACGGTCATGGTGGACTGTCCTGCCATGAGCAGTGCCGAAGCGGATAGGCCCGAAACCGAGCCCGGCTACCTCGGGCTCGCGCCGTACCTTTACTACGCCGACGCGACCGAGGCGGTCGCGTGGCTGGTCAGAGTGTTCGGGTTCACCGAGGAAGTGCGCTTCGCCGACGCCTCCGGAGAGGTGTTCCAGGCCACGCTGTGCGCCGGCCCGGCCAAGATCCAGCTGGCCGGCGTCGGTCCCGAGTACTGGCAGGCGAAGGGCGTCGACGGCCCGGTCGGACAGCTGAACATCGTGTACGTCCCCGACGCCGACGCGCAGTACGAGCGCGTCCGCGCCGCGCTGGGCGACGACGCCGACATCGACGCGCCCCAGGATCAGCCCTACGGCGCCCGGGTGTTCACCGTCTCCGACATCGGGGGCAACAGCTGGACCTTCTGGCAGCAGTTCTCCGACACCGTCGAGCTTCCGTCCGGTTGGCGGGAAGTTCGCGCAGGTGAACCAACCGACTCGTAGGTCTGGTCGGCGCGCATTGTGGCGCGTGCCTCCAACGGGTGAACTGCGGTGACGGCTAGGCTGGGCGCGGTCACCGCAGGCACAACCCACATGAGGAGCATGGCGTGGCGCTCATCGAGCAGGTAGGCGCTCGCGAGATTCTGGACTCGCGAGGCAACCCGACGGTCGAAGTGGAGGTGGCTCTCGACGACGGCACGCTGGCGCGGGCCGCGGTCCCCTCGGGTGCGTCCACCGGCGAACACGAAGCCGTCGAGCTGCGTGACGGCGACACCGGCCGGTACAACGGCAAGGGTGTCGAGCGCGCGGTCGCGGCCGTCCTGGACGAGATCGGCCCCGACCTGGTCGGCACCGACGCCGTCGACCAGCGCATCGTCGACCAGAAGCTGGTCGATCTCGACGGCACCCCGGACAAGGGCCGCCTCGGCGCGAACGCCATCCTCGGCGTTTCGCTCGCCGTCGCGAAGGCCGCCGCCGATTCGGCCGAACTGGAACTGTTCCGCTACCTCGGCGGGCCGAACGCGCACGTGCTGCCGGTGCCGATGCTGAACATCCTCAACGGTGGCGCGCACGCCGACACCGATGTCGACATCCAGGAATTCATGATCGCGCCGATCGGCGCCGAGTCGTTCCGCGAGGCCCTGCGCTGGGGCACCGAGGTCTACCACTCGCTGAAGTCGGTCCTGAAGGGCCGCGGCCTGGCGACCGGCCTCGGCGACGAAGGCGGCTTCGCGCCCAGCCTGAAGAACAACCGCGAGGCGCTCGACCTGATCCTTCAGGCGATCGAGAAGGCCGGATACGCCCCGGGCCGCGACGTCGCGCTCGCGCTCGACGTCGCCGCGACGGAGTTCTACTCCGACGGCGCGTACACCTTCGAAGGCGCGAAGAAGAGCGCCGAGCAGATGTCGGCCTACTACGCCGAACTGCTGCGCGACTACCCGCTCGTGTCCATCGAGGACCCGCTGAGCGAGGACGACTGGGACGGCTGGGTCCAGCTGACCGCCGAGGTCGGCGAGAAGGTCCAGATCGTCGGCGACGACCTGTTCGTCACCAACCCGGACCGCCTCGAAGAGGGCATCACCCGCCGAGCCGCCAACGCGCTGCTGGTGAAGGTCAACCAGATCGGCACGCTGTCGGAGACCCTCGACGCGATCTCGCTGGCCACCTCGTACGGCTACAAGTCGATGATGAGCCACCGGTCCGGCGAGACCGAGGACACCTTCATCGCCGACCTGGCCGTCGCGACCGGTGTCGGCCAGATCAAGACCGGCGCCCCGGCGCGCGGCGAGCGGATCGCCAAGTACAACCAGCTGCTCCGCATCGAGGAGACCCTCGCCGACGCGGCCCGCTACGCCGGCGACCTCGCGTTCCCGCGGTTCAGCCCGGAGGGGTAATCAGCCATGGCGGACCGGGGGAGGGCGCGGACGACCCGTCGTAGCAGCGGGCGCGCGGGCGGCGGTGGCTCCAGCAGGGGCCGCCGTCCGGAGAGTGCCCGCCGCACGACGACGACGGAGGTCCGCGCCCGAACCCGGCTGCGCCGCAGCCTGGCGGCGAAACGGGCATCGGGTGCCGCGAAGGTGCTCGGCATGTCCACCACCCGCCGGGCCGCGGTGGTGGCGATCGTGGTGTGCGCGCTCGCGTTCACCATCGCCGTCCCGCTGCGCACGTACCTCAGCCAGAAGTCCGAGGTGAACGAGCAGCAGCAGTTGCAGTCCGAACTGCAGAGAAGCGTCACCCAGCTGGAAGGCCGCAAGGCCGAGCTGAGCGATCCCGCGCAGATCGAGGCGGAGGCGCGGAAGCGGTTCGGTTTCGTGAAGCCCGGGGAGACGCCGTACATCGTGCAGCTCCCCGAGGACAAGCCGCCCGAACCGGGACAGCCGCAAGGTCAGCAGCCGGTGCCCGCGGGCTCCTGGTACGAGAAGCTGTGGGATCAGGTCGCGGGCGGCTGAAGCTCTCCGTTTAGCCTTATGGGCGTGAACAGCACGGAAAAGTCTTCCTTCGAGCCTGTGACCGACGCCGACCGCGAGATCATCGCGGACCAGCTCGGCCGGGCACCCCGTGCGCTGCGCGCCGTCGCCGCGCGCTGCCCGAGCGGCCACCCGTCGGTCGTGCAGACCAGTCCCCGCCTCGACGACGGCACCCC
This sequence comes from Amycolatopsis sp. NPDC052450, assembly GCF_044547565.1. Lineage (NCBI taxonomy): Bacteria > Bacillati > Actinomycetota > Actinomycetes > Pseudonocardiales > Pseudonocardiaceae > Amycolatopsis > Amycolatopsis sp. NPDC052450. The sequence continues at coordinate 200,278 of NZ_JBIUAQ010000007.1, forward strand.
GTTCCCCACGCTCTACTACTTGACCTGCCCGAAGCTGACTTCGATGGTGGGCACGCTCGAGGCGTCCGGGCTGATGAAGGAGATGACCGACCGGCTCGCGGAGGACCCCGAGCTGGCGGCCACCTACCAGCGGACCCACGAGAGCTACCTCGCCGAACGCGACGCCATCGACCCGCTCGGCCACGAGGTCAGCGCGGGCGGGATGCCCGGACGCGTCAAATGCCTGCACGTCCACCTGGCGCACACGCTCGCCGTCGGCCCCGGTGTGAACCCGTTCGGCGACGAAACCCTCGCGCTGCTCAAAGCCAACGGATGGCCGTCGGGCGACTGCCAGGGGTAACACCGACCCCTGGTGCACAGATAGTTCCTCCAGGTGGGTTAATTCACCCGATGTCGACCAACTGGTCTTCCCCTATGGGGTGAAACCGGTCACCGTATGCGGCAGGCTGGGCACGGTCGGGGTTGACGGGGTGGGCAAGTACCGGATCGCCGGATCGCGATCCGCCGGGAGGGTTCTGAGGTATGCGCGTGAGGCACGTGCCAGGCGCGGTGACCGGTGCTGTATCCGTGGGCTCTCGCCTGAGACACGTACCTCGAGCCGTCCGGAGACTCTGTCTCCGGCACCGCACGATCGCCGCGGTGACCGGAGGTGTCCTCGCCATCGTCCCGGCCTGCGCCGCGGTCATCGGTGCCGGCAGCTGGGCCGCGACGGCGAGCACGGTTCATTCCGACAACGTCGCCCTCGTCGGCGGCTATGACCCGAAGAACCCGCTCGTCCAGCAGATCGGTGTCGACGGCAGCCTGCCGAACGCCCCGACCCCGCTCCCGCTCCCCGCGGACGAACTCCCCAGCGGACCGCTCGGCATCCCGGTCACCGCGCTCGCCGCGTACCGCAACGCCGCCGACATCCTCATCGCCGAACAGCCCACCTGTCACATCGACTGGGCTTTGATCGCGAGTATCGGCCGCATCGAGTCCAACCACGCGCGCGGCGGCTACGTCGACGCGAAGGGCAACACCCTCGAACCCATCCTCGGCCCGCAGCTCAACGGCGCCGGACCGTTCGCGGCCATCCCGGACACCGACGGCGGCAAATTCGACGGTGACACGGTCTGGGACCGTGCCGTCGGCCCGACGCAGTTCATCCCGTCGACGTGGAAGGGCTACGCCTCCGACGGCAACGGCGACGGCGAGTCCAACCCGAACAACATCTTCGACGCGGCGCTGGGCACCGGGCGGTACCTGTGCTCCGGCGGGCTCGATCTGTCCAAACCGGACCAGTTGCGCGCGGCCGTCTTCCGCTACAACAACTCCGACACCTACGTGAACACCGTGCTGATCTGGGCCGAGGCCTACCGCACGGGTGTGCTGCCGACGCCGGACAGCAGGGTGCCCATCGGCGCCCCCAACGCCGGTGCCGCCCCGCCGCCCGCGTCGGTGCCGCCGCCTCCGGTGCCGTCGACGCCACCCGGTTCGGTGACGCCGCCGCCGTCGAGTTCGCTGTCGCCGACGAATTCGAGTTCTTCGTCATCGAAATCGTCGTCAAGCTCGAAGCCACCGCAATGCCCGACGGTCACCGTGACGGAGACGGCCTCGACCACGAGCACCAGCCCGACGACCACGAGTTCGACCACGCCTCCGCCGTCGAGCTGTACTTCGCCGACGACGACCACAACGACAACGACGCCGACGGAAACCAGCGGTACCAAGTCCCCCTGATCGCATTGACTACTCTGGCGGCATGCCTCGTGTTGCCGCGATCGACTGTGGGACCAACTCCATCCGCCTGCTCGTCGCCGAGCTGACCCCCCGTCACGACGGGACGGTCGACCTGCGCGACCTGCACCGCGAGATGCGGATCGTCCGCCTCGGCCAGGGGGTGGACGCCACCGGCAGGCTGGCCCCCGAGGCGCTCGAGCGCACCCGCAAGGCGCTGGCCGACTACACGATCGCCGCGCGCCGCAAGGGCGTCGAGAAGGTCCGCATGGTCGCGACGTCGGCGACTCGTGACGCGAGCAACCGCGACGAGTTCTTCGCGATGACGCGCGAGGTGCTCGGCACCGAGGCCGAAGTCATCAGCGGGGACGAAGAGGCGCGGCTGTCCTTCACCGGCGCCGTCGGCGAGCAGGATCCCGACGACGGCCCGTTCGTGGTGGTCGACGTGGGCGGCGGCTCGACCGAACTCGTGGTCGGGACCTGGGACGGCCGCCAGGCCGAGGTCATCGCGGCCAAGTCGGTCGACATCGGCTGTGTGCGGATCACCGAACGCGCGCTGAAGTCCGATCCGCCGACAGCGGCCGAGATCGCCGAAGCCCGCGATCTGGCCGCCAAGGTCCTCACCGAGGCCTTCGACGTCGTGGACGTGTCCACCGCCAAGACGTGGATCGGTGTCGCCGGGACGGTCACGACCTTGACGGCCGTGGCGCAGGGCCTGCCGGAGTACGACTCCGAGCGCACCCATCTCTCGAAGCTCTCCCACGCGGACATCGACCGTGTCGCGCGGTCGCTTCTCACGGCCGACCACGCGACCCGCGCGGCGAACCCGGTGATCCACCCGGGCCGGGTCGATGTGATCGGCGGCGGTTCGGTGATCGTGCAGGTGCTGGCCGAGCAGTTCGCCACGCGCGGTGGTCCCCGCGAGTTGGTGATCTCCGAGCACGACATCCTCGACGGGATCGCGCTCTCGTTGGCCTGAGGGCCGGGTTTTCTCTTACGTGAAGCCATTTCTTTAGGTGATCAAGCGGTGACCTCCAGTCCGGATTAGACCATTCGGCGCAGCGTTGTTCCTACCAACGTTGTGCTCTGACCGGGTGGTCCGGAAGACCGTCACACATTTGCAACACCAACGCACTGTGATCGGCTTCACCTGTCCCATAGCGTCGTCTCACCTTCTGGGCGGTAGGGCGCGACCAGCGCCCGCCGACAATCCGACGACGAGAGTTGGAGGGGACATGCGGGCTTCACGCGGGTTCTGGGGAGCGACGGCGGTGGTGGCCACGGCGGCCCTGCTGCTGACGGCCTGTGGGGGTGGTGGGTCCGGTGAGAACAAGGGATCCGGTGCCGCTGACGCCAACGCGGCGGTTTCGGTCTACGGCACCGAGCCGGAGAACTCGCTGATTCCCGCCAACACCAACGAGCTCGGTGGGTCCAAGGCCCTCAAGCCGGTCTTCTCGGCGCTGGTCGGCTACAAATCCGACACCGCCGAGCCGTACAACCTGATGGCCGAATCGATCACCACGACCGATTCGAAGGTCTTCGACATCAAGATCAAAAAGGGCTGGAAGTTCCACGACGGGACCGAGGTCAAGGCCAAGAACTTCGTCGACGCCTGGAACTACAGCGCGAACGGCAAGAACGGCATGCAGAACGCGTCGTTCTTCGAGCAGATCCAGGGCTACGACGAGATCAGCGCCAAAGAGCCCGCCGTCAAGGAGATGTCCGGGCTCAAGGTCGTGAACGACTACGAGTTCCAGGCCACCCTCAAGGGCCCGTTCTCCGTGTTCTCCACCAAGATCGGCTACCTCGCCTTCGCGCCGTTGCCGGACAAGTTCTTCGCCGACCCGGAGGCGTTCGCCAAGGCCCCGATCGGAAACGGGCCGCTGAAGTTCGTTTCGCGCACGCCCAACCAGAACATGAAGCTCACGCGGTTCGACGAGTACCAGGGCGAGGACAAGGTCAAGTTCAAGGACCTCGAAGTCCGCATCTACACCAGCCAGGAGACCGCGTACCAGGATCTGCTGAGCAACCGCCTCGACTTCATGGAGGCGCTCCCGCCCGCGGCGAAGGCCGGTGGCAAGTACAAGACCGACCTCGGTGAGCGTCTGGTCGAAGGGAAGCTGCTCGGCATCAGCGCGCTCGCGCTCCCGTACTACGTGCCCGGCTACAACAACCTGGACCTGCGCAAGGCGATCTCGCTGGCCATCGACCGCGAGCAGATCGTCAAGACCGTCATGAACGACACCTACGCGCCCGCCGATGGCTACGTCTCCCGCGGTATCGAGGGCTACCGGCCCGGTGTCTGCGGCGAGTTCTGCAAGTTCGACCCGGTGAAGGCCAAGGAGTTCTTCGCGAAGTCCGGTTTCACCGGCAAGCTGACCATCGCGTCGAACGCCGACGGTGGCCGTAAGGAACCGCTGGTCGCGGCGTGCAACAGCATCAAGAACGCGCTCGGCGTCGAATGCGACTTCGTGCCGGCGACCGACTTCGGGCAGTGGCGCAGCATCGTGAACAACCGCCAGCTCACCGGCATGGGCCGCTCCGACTGGTCCGCCGACTACCCGTCGATCGAGAACTACCTGAACCCGCGCTACAAGAGCACCGGTTCGTCGAACGACTCCACCTACAACAACCCGGCCGTCGACGCGCTGCTGACCCAGGCTGACCAGACCGCCGACAAGGCGGCCGCGATCAAGCTGTACCAGCAGGCCGAGGACCTGATCGCGAAGGATCTCCCGCAGATCCCCGTATGGGAAGAGAAGGGTGTCGGCGGCAAGTCGAACCGCCTCAAGACCGTGAAGCTCGACTTCGGTCGTCTCGCGGACTACGCGTCCATCGAGGTCGCGGCGAAGTAATCGCGTGGTTGTGCGGTCGTGAGCGGCGATTCGGGTTCTTGGCCGAATCGCCACTCACGGCCCGCCGGACCGACAGCTCCCACCACGCGATCCCCAGGACGGCACGCCCATGTCCCAGTACATCCTCCGACGCCTACTCCAACTCATCCCGGTCTTCTTCGGCACGACGTTCCTCATCTACGCCCTCGTGTGGGCGGTACCCGGCGACCCGTTCGCCGGCAAATGCGGTCAGGTCACCTGCCCGCCCGCCTACATCGAGATGATGACCGCGAAGTTCAACCTCGACGATTCGATCTTCGTCCAGTACTTCAAATACCTCGGCAACCTGTTCACCGGCGACTGGGGCGAGACCTTCAACGGTGTCTCGGTCGGCGAGCTGATCGGGAACGCCTATCCGGTGACCGTCCGCCTCGCCCTCATCGCGGTGGCCATCGAAGCGATCATCGGCCTGTCCGCCGGTATCCTGACCGGCCTGCGAGGCAAGGGTTTCCTCGACAACCTCGTGCTGATGTCCACCACGTTCCTGATCTCGATCCCGGTGTTCGTCACCGCGATCGTGCTCCAGATCGTCCTCGGTTCGGAATGGGGCATCATCGACGCGAGCGTCTCCGAGGACGCCACGATCGGCGAACTGATCGTGCCGGGTATTGCGCTCGGCAGCCTTTCCATGGCCTACATCGCCCGATTGACCAGGGCGAGCATCGCCGAAAACCGGCACGCCGACTACGTCCGCACGGCCATCGCGAAAGGGCAGCCGCGCAGCCGCGTCGTCGGCGTGCACCTGCTCCGGAACTCGGTGATCCCGGTGCTGACCTTCATCGGCACCGACATCGGCGCGCTCATGGGCGGGGCCATCGTCACCGAAGGCGTGTTCAACATCAACGGCATCGGCGGGCTCATCTTCCGCGGTATCCAGAACCGGGAGGGCGCCACCGTCACCGGCGTCGTCGTCCTGCTGGTGATGGTGTACCTGCTGGTGAGTCTCATCGTCGACCTGCTCTACGCCGTTCTCGACCCGAGGATCCGTTATGACTGACCCCAATGTGGCGGGCGGCGTGTCCTCTGTGGACGTCGCCGGCGCCGGAGTCGCCGACGATTCCGCGGTGGCGCACAAACCACGCAGCCTCGGCGGCGACGCCTGGCGGATGCTGCGCAAACGGCCGTCGTTCGTCATCTCCGCCGTCATCATCGTGCTCGTCGTGCTCATCGCGATCGCGCCCGACCTGTTCAGTTCCCGGCCCGCCGGCTTCAGCGATCTGCTCCACGCCAACGAAGGACCGTCCGCGGACGCCTGGTTCGGTTACGACAACCAGGGTTACGACGTCTACGCGCGGACCATCCACGGCGCGCGGGCATCGCTGCTGGTCGGCGTCTTCGCCACGGTGCTGACCATCCTGATCGGCTCGGTGGTCGGGATCGTCGCCGGGTACTACGGCCGCCTCGTCGACAGCCTGTTCTCTCGGGTGGGCGACATCTTCGCGGCACTGCCGTTCGTGCTCGGCGCGATCGTCATCCTGACCACCTTCAACGCACCCGGCTCGAATCCCGGCGCGGTCACCATCATCGTGCAGGTGGTGGTTTCGATCGCCGCGCTGAGCTGGCCGGTGGCGATGCGCATCATGCGGTCGGCGACGCTGGTGGCCAAGCAACTCGACTACGTCAAGGCCGCGCGCGGACTCGGCGCGAGCACGCCGCGCATCGTGTTCCGGCATCTGCTGCCCAACACGGTCGCGCCGGTGCTCGTCTACGGGACCATCGCGCTCGGCGCGTTCATCGGCGCGGAAGCGACGCTGGCGTACCTCGGTGTCGGCGTGCGGCCGCCGGTCGTCTCGTGGGGCGTGATGATCAGCGACGCGCGGGACTACTTCCGGGTGAATCCGCACATGCTGTTGTTCCCCGCCGGATTCGTCACCATGACCGTGCTCGCCTTCGTCATGCTCGGTGACGGGATCCGCGACGCGCTCGACCCGAAGGCCCGGTGAGCGGCTGTGACCGACGAATTGCTGCTAGAGGTGGAAGACCTCCACGTCGAGTTCCGCACGTCCGACGGTGTCGCGACCGTGCTCAACGGCGTCGACTACTCCGTGCACGCCGGGGAAACCCTTGCCGTGCTGGGAGAATCGGGTTCCGGCAAGAGCGTGACCGCGCAGACGGTGATGGGCATCCTCGACAGCCCGCCCGCCGTCGTCACCGGAGGCGCCGTCCGCTACCGCGGCGAGGATCTGCTCACGGCCACGGAAGAACGGCGGCGTGAAGTCCGGGGCGGCGAGATCGCGATGATCTTCCAGGACGCGCTTTCGGCGCTGAATCCCGTCTTCACCGTGGGATTCCAGATCGAGGAACAGCTGCGGGTCCGGCTCGGGATGTCCAAAAAGGACGCACGCAAACGGGCGATCGAACTGCTCGACACCGTGCGCATCCCCGCCGCCGCCAGCCGGGTCCGCGAGTACCCGCACCAGTTCTCCGGCGGGATGCGGCAACGCGCGATGATCGCCATGTCGCTCGCGCTCGACCCCGATCTGCTGATCGCGGACGAGCCGACGACCGCGCTCGACGTCACCGTGCAGGCCCAGATCATGGACCTGCTGGCGGAAATCCAGGCCGAACGGCGGATGGGGCTGATCCTCATCACGCACGACCTCGCGGTGGTCGCCGAGGTCGCCGACCGGATCGCCGTGATGTACGCCGGCCGGATCGTCGAACAGGCCGACGTCGCCGACCTGTTCCGCTCGCCGGGGCACCCCTACACCGAGGCGCTGATGGCCTCGCTGCCGCGGCTCGACCTCAAAGGACAGACGCTGGAGACCATCAAGGGACTGCCGCCGAGCCTGCTGAACGTCCCGCCCGGCTGCCCGTTCCATCCGCGATGCCCGCGGGCGGAGAGCCGGTGCGAGACCGAACGGCCGGCCCTGCACAACCTCGGCTTCGGCCGGGTCAGCGCCTGCCACTTCGCCGACGAGGTGGTGAGCGGCCGTGTCTGAACCCATTCTGCGGGTCGAGAACCTGGTGAAGTACTTCCCGGTGCGGGCCGGGATCCTCTTCAAACGCACCATCGGGCAGGTGAAGGCCGTCGACGGCGTCTCCTTCGACCTCATGCCAGGGGAAACGCTGGGCGTCGTCGGCGAATCCGGCTGCGGCAAGTCCACGCTGGCCCAGGTGCTGATGCGGCTGGAGGAACCCACGGGCGGCCTCGCGACCTTCGAGGGCCGCGACATCTTCGCGTTGCGGGGAGCCGAACTCCGGAAGTTGCGGCGTGAGATCCAGATCGTGCTGCAGGATCCGTACACGTCGCTGAATCCGAGGATGACGGTCGGCGACATCATCGGTGAACCCTTCGAGATCCACACCGAGGTGGCGCCGAAGGGCTCGCGGGCCGCGAAGGTGCGGGAGTTGCTCGACGTCGTCGGGCTGAATCCCGAGCACATCAACCGGTATCCGCACCAGTTCTCCGGCGGGCAGCGTCAGCGCATCGGGATCGCGCGGGCGCTGGCGTTGCGGCCGAAAGTGATCATCTGCGACGAGCCGGTTTCCGCGCTGGACGTTTCGATCCAGGCGCAGGTGATGAACCTGCTCGGTGAACTGCAGAAGGAATTCGGCCTTTCGTATGTGTTCATCGCACACGACCTGTCCGTTGTCCGTCACCTTTCCACGCGGGTCGCGGTGATGTATCTCGGCAAGATCGTGGAAATGGGGACCGAAGAGGAGATCTACGAGCATCCGTCGCATCCCTACACGCAGGCGTTGCTGTCCGCGGTGCCGGTCGCGGATCCGGCGTTGCGCGGGCAGCGGCAGGTGATCCGCCTGGAAGGCGACGTGCCGAGCCCGCTGGATCCGCCGTCGGGCTGCCGGTTCCGCACGCGGTGCTGGAAGGCGCAGGACATTTGCGCGGATCAGGTACCCGAATTGATCACGCGGTCCGGCGGGCATTTGTCGGCCTGCCATTTCGCGGAGGAGAAAACGGTCGTCCCCTGACTTTCGTAGGGACTTCGTTGATAAGAAGAGATCGTTGACGTAGCTTGCACGAATAGTTTTCTTCAGGAGGCAGGAAGTGAAAAAGCCCAGATCTCTCGCCATCGCGCTGGCGGTACCGCTGTTCGGTGCAATCGTCGCCGCGCCGGTGGCGTCCGCGCAACCACAGCTTTCCGGCGCCGCCACCGAATTCTCCGTTCTGGCCCGTGAAGGGCAAAGTGCCGCTTCGGTGGAGAAGGCGGTCCGCGCCGCCGGGGGCACCGTCGTGGCGAGCAACGCCGCGGTCGGCCTGATCACGGCGACCGCGCCCGCCAACGGCTTCGCCGAACGGGTCTCCGCGGACCGCTCGGTCTTCGGTGCGGCCAAAGCGAAGCCGATCGGCACCGCGCCGAAGAACGGCAAGGCGAAGGTCAAGCCGAGCGTCGTCGAAAAGGAAGGCCGCGGCGCCGCGGCCCCGTCCGCCAAGAAGCCGGCGCAAGCGCAGGCCGTCGGCATGGACCCGCTCGACGATCAGCTCTGGGGACTCAAGTCCGTCCGTTCGGACCTTTCGCGGACCAAGCAGCCAGGTGACAAGCGCGTCAAGGTCGGCGTCATCGACACCGGCGTCGACGGGAACCACCCGGACATCGCGCCGAACTTCGACCGCGCGGCGTCGCGGAACTTCACGAAGGACATCGTCGCCGACGTCAACGGCGCCGTGGTCGACGGACCGTGTGAATACCGCAGCTGCGTCGACCCGGCGGACCACGACGACAACGGGCACGGCACGCACGTCGCCGGCACCATCGGCGCCGCCGCGAACGGCTTCGGTGTTTCGGGTGTCGCGCCGAACGTGACACTGGTGAACATCCGCGCCGGGCAGGACTCGGGCTTCTTCTTCCTGCAGTCGACCGTGGACGCGATCACCTACGCCGGCGACGCCGGTGTGGACGTCGTCAACATGAGCTTCTTCACCGACCCGTGGTTGTACAACTGCACCGCGAACCCCGCGGACACGCCCGCGCAGCAGGCCGAGCAGCGCACCGTCATCGAGGCGACGACCCGTGCGCTGAACTACGCGCACCGCAAGGGCGTCACCCAGGTCGTCTCGCTGGGCAACCAGCACAGCGACCTCGCCGCCCCGCAGCCGGACGCTTCCAGCCCCGGCTACCCGTCGAACAGCACGCACCCGCGGCAGATCGACAACGCGAGCTGCCTCTCACTGCCCATCGAAGGCCCGCACACGATCGGTGTCTCCTCCTTCGGTCCTTCGCAGGCGAAGGCGGACTACTCGAACTACGGCGTCGAGCAGATCTCGGTCTCCGCACCCGGCGGCTACTTCCGTGACGGCTTCGGCACCCCGTGGTTCCGCACGCTCGAGAACCAGATCCTCTCGACGTACCCGCGCAACGTCGGCGTCGCGGAAGGCAACATCGACGAGGCCGGGAACATCACCCCCGACGGTGTCACCGCCGGCATCAAAAAGGCGACCGCCGCCGACGGCCGCGTCGGCTACTACCAGTGGCTGCAGGGTACGTCGATGGCGTCCCCGCACGCCGCAGGTGTCGCGGGGCTGATCGTTTCGCAGTACGGCAAGGGTTCGCGCGACTTCGGCATGAACCCGGACGCCGTGCAGCGGGTGCTCGAGGGCACGGCTTCGGACGTCGCCTGCCCGGTGCCGCGCACCGTCGACTACCTGGACGAAGGCCGGGACGCGTCGTTCACCGCGACCTGCACCGGTGACGCTTCGTTCAACGGCTTCTACGGTCACGGTGCCGTGGACGCTTGGTCGGCCGTTACGCGGGGCTCGCAGTACCTGCGGGGCTGATCCCTCGGTTCGTTAGTGCAATGAAGGGGCCTTTCATAGCAAATTTTGCTATGAAAGGCCCCTTCATTGCACGGGCGGGTGTTCAAGCCGCTCGCTCCTCCCGAGCGACGATGATGGTGGGTCGCGGTCGTCGTGCTGCTGCTACCGCGGCGGCCCGAAGCTCCGCCATGACCTTCTCGGGTTCATCTCGTAGCCGAGCCGGAAGTGTCTGCACCACGATGATCCCTGCTGCCGCGTACCGATTGTTGCGATGGAGCGTCTTTCTGAAGGCATCCCTGCCGAAATGGAACGAGTACGAATCGATCTCCCAAGCCATGGCTAGCTCATCGCACCACGAGTCGGGTTTACCGATGTAGTTGCCGTGGGCGTCAAAGATCTTGACGTTCCGCTCGGCAGGCGGCAGACCGGCGCGCTGCCAGATCGAGAGCGCCGAGGCTTCCGGCACGGACGCGACGTCGGCTTCGAGTTCGCGAAGCACGGCGCGGGGTAATGCGGTCCCCCGTTTGCTGCCAGACTCCAGTTCGACTTGAAGTTCGCTCAGTGTGCACAGTCCGGTTTCGACCGCTTCGAGCAGCAGCGCGCGCACCGGGTCGAGCTCCCGTATGCGTCGGAGTCCGTCGAGTACCGCGCGAGGAGGTTCCGCGAGCGGGACTCGGCTCAACACCCGGCTTCCGGGCATGTGGATCGTCCTCTCGACGATCACGAACCTGGAGCTTCTGATGTGATGCAGTTGAGGAATCAGAACATGGACATAATCCCCGGCGGGGGTTTGGCGTAGTCCGTAACGCCGTGCCGCTTCGAATCCCGTGACGATGCCGAGGCCGTCGGCGTGCATCAACGCGGCTTCGACGCGTTGCCTTGCTGACGGTCTGGCGCGAGACAGCAGAACGATTCCTGGAAGCAGATGGGTCCATCGGCCTCCAGGCTGACACCTTCGATACGAGGTACTTGGTGAAACCCCGAGCTTTTCGAGGGTTGTCACCTGGATGACACCGTCTCGGCTGTACTGCCACAGGTGGGAATCGGTGAGTGGGTTCTTTGAGAGGTACATGGCGATCATGGTGGTCCGCGGTACCGACAGAACTCGCCGTACCACTGCAATGAAGGGGCCTTTCATAGCAAATTTTGCTATGAAAGGCCCCTTCATTGCAGTACGAGGGGTGGGCTCGCGCGTAACCGAAAGGCGCGAGAAGGGTTACTTGCCCGAGGCGGTCTTGATGAACTTCGCCAGGTCCTTCGCCTGCCGTACCCGCGACTCTTCGTGTACGTACATCATGTGCCCGGCCGGGTAGTACGCCGTGTCGATGTTCTCCCGCAGTTCCTCCGGGATCTGAAGGCGCGCCAGCACGTGCTCCGAAGCGAAGTACGGTGTAGCGCCATCGTAGTGACCGAAGGCGACGTGCACCCGCAGGTGCGGGTTCGCCCGCATGGCCGAGGCCAGCGAGTCCACAGAGGACACCGAGCGGCCCTCGAAGTCGGAGTACGACCAGGCCTTGAAGACGTCCGTCGACAGGACCTCGTACGGCAGGTCGTTCTCGTAGCCGAGTTCGGCGCGGACGTAGTGGTTGAGCCCGCCCGTGTAGGCGCCGATGATCCGCGAGATCGACGGGTCGTCGCTCATGTGCTCGCGGCCGCCGTCGGGTTCCCAGGTGGTGAACCGGCCGTCCATCCTGCCGACGACGAGTCCCTTGTCTCGCAGCAGCTCGGTGAAGTACCGGACGTGCTCGATCCGCAGGTTGACACGGTCCACATAGGACTCGCTGAGCCCGGTCAGGGAAGCGAGCGTCGCCACGGCCTCCGCTCGGTCCTGAGTGGACAGACGCGCTCCGCGTGCGAGGGCCCAGGGGAGTTCCTTGGCCGCGAAGTCCTCGGCGTCGGCGAGGACGTCGTCGAGCGGCCGGTCGCCGTGAAGGCCGTGGTAATGCGCGATCGCCGCGTACGTCGGCACGTAGAGCGAATACGGCAGGTCGTTGCCCTCGGTGAACCGCAGGGTGCCCAGATCCAGCACGGACGAGATCAGCAGGAGCCCGTTGAGGTACATCCCGTGGCGTTCCTGCAGATGAGCCGCCAGCCCGGCCGCGCGCAGCGTGCCGTACGACTCGCCCGCCAGAAACTTCGGTGACAGCCAGCGCTGTTTACGCGAGACCCACAGCCGGATGACCTCGCCGATGGACTCGATGTCGGCGGTGTAGCCGTGGTATTCCTTGGCCGCCTCGCCGTCCACGGCGCGTGAGTAGCCGGTCGACACCGGGTCGATGAACACCAGGTCGCTGTGTGCCAGCAGGGTTTCCTGGTTGTCGGTCAACCCGTAGGGCGGCGTGACCGGGTCGTCGACGTCGCCCGAGAGTACGCGGCGCGGGCCGAGCAGGCCCATGTGCAGCCAGACGCTCGCCGAGCCCGGCCCGCCGTTGAACGCGAACGTGACAGGGCGCGAGCCGGGCTCCGCGTCGTCGAGCGTGTAGGAGGTCACGAACACTTCGGCCTTGGCCTTGTAGCCCTCGGACTTGCCGTCGGTGATGACCTCCTTCCGCAGCACGATCCGCCCGGTCTGGGCCGTGTAGGCGAGCTTCTTGCGCTTGAGCGTCAACGTGTGCTTCGTGGTGACCAGGTCGTCGGTCGGCTCGACCTTGGTTTCCACCGACGGGGCGTCCTTCTCGTCGGCGGCCTTCGAATCGGGATTGGTGTCCGGCATACCCCCAACTTACTGGCAGTCTGTAGGAGTGGACATCGTCACGGCGCATGATCGCCCGAGCACCGCTGAGCAGGCGATCGAGATCCAGGAAACCCTCCGTGGCCTGGTCGATCCCGTGGACCGCTGTCCACAAGAGATCGTCACGGTCACCGGACTGGACGTCGCCTACGACGAGGGCAGCGACCTGATCGCCGCCGCCGCGGTCACCCTCGAAACGTCCGGGTTCCGCGTCGTGGAAAAGCGCACCGTCGTTTCCCGGGTTTCGTTCCCGTACGAACCCGGACTTTTCGCCTTCCGCGAGCTGCCCCCGCTGCTCGACGCCCTCCGCGCGCTCGACCACGTCCCGGACCTCCTGGTCTGCGACGGGCACGGCCTGGCCCATCCGCGCCGGTTCGGGCTCGCGTGCCATGTCGGTGTCGTGACCGGCTTGCCGTCCATCGGGGTCGGCAAGACCCGGTTCGTCGGCGAGCACGGCGAACCCGGCGCGGTACGCGGCTCGCGGGCACCCTTGCTGGACGACGGCGAGGTCGTCGGCGCGGTCCTGCGCACCCAGGACGGCGTGAAACCCGTTTATGTCTCCGTCGGCCACAAGATCTCGCTGGACAACGCGTGCCGCCAGGTGCTGCGGCTGTGCCCCTCGTTCCGTCAGCCGGAGACGACCCGGCACGCCGACCGTCTCGCCCGCGACGCGTTGAAGGAGGCGTTATGAGGTTCCATTCCCTCGCCGAACTCGACGCCGAGGTCATCGGCTGCCGCGCCTGCCCGCGGCTGGTCGCGTGGCGCGAGGAGATCGCGGTGGTCAAACGCGCGGCCTTCGCCGGCGAGACCTACTGGGCCAGGCCGGTGCCCGGCTTCGGCCCGCCGGACGCGTCGCTGGCGATCGTCGGCCTCGCTCCTTCGGCGCATGGCGCGAACCGGACCGGCCGCCTGTTCACGGGCGACCCGTCCGGTGACGTTCTCTTCAAAGCACTTCACCGGGTCGGGGTCGCTTCGCAGCCGACGTCGACCCATATCGGTGACGGTCTCGAGCTGCGGGGGACCCGGATGGTCTCCCCGGTGAGATGCGCGCCACCCGCGAACAAGCCCACACCTGGGGAACGGGAAACCTGCCGATCCTGGCTCGCGGCGGAGTTGGCGCTACTGCGGCCGACGCTGAAAGCCGTCGTGGTGCTCGGCGCCTTCGGCTGGCAGGCGCTGCTGCCGGTGCTCGCGGAAGCGGGCTGGCCGGTGCCCGCGCCACGCCCGAAGTTCGGCCACGGAGTCGAAGTGGACCTCGGCGACCTGCGCCTTTTCGGCTGTTATCACGTGTCGCAGCGCAATGTCCAGACCGGCCGCCTGACGCTTGACATGGTGTGCGACGTCCTGGCCGCCGCGACCTCGGTGGCCGGCCTGAACTGAATCGGTGCGGAAGCCGTGGCGACGCTGGTCACAGCCGGATGGGGTCTCCGAGCGATCTCAGCAGATGGGTGCGACTATAGGAATATGGCTGGTGTTAAGTCGGAACCGACACGGATCCTCGTCCTTGGTGGTGGATACGTCGGGCTCTACACGGCGTACGGGCTCCAGAAGATGCTCCGGGCCAACGAAGCGTCCGTGACGGTCGTTGACCCGCAGCCGCACATGACCTATGCCCCCTTCCTGCCCGAGGCGGCGGCCGGTGCGATCGAACCGCGGCACGTGGTCGTGCCGCTGAGGCGCGTGCTCAAGCGCTGCCACGTGCTCACCGCGCGCGTGACGAAGATCGAGCACGAGCGCAAAGCCGTGACGGTCGAGGCCGCCGACGGGCACGTCGAGCAGCTGAACTACGACGTCCTCGTGGTCGCGCTCGGCGCCGTGGCGCGCATCCTGCCGATCCCGGGCCTGGTCGAAGAAGGTATCGCCTTCAAGACCATCGGTGAGGCGATCTACCTGCGCAACCACGTCATGACGAAGCTGGACGAGGCCGCCAGCACGCTCGATCCCGAGCAGCGTAAACGCCTGCTGACGTTCACCGTCGTCGGCGGCGGGTTCGCCGGCATCGAGGCGCTGGCCGAGCTCGAGGACATGACCCGCTTCGCGGTGGAGAACTACTACCCGAACCTCAAGGTCGAGGACATCCGCTGGGTGCTCGTCGAGGCGGCCGGGCGGATCCTCCCCGAGGTGCGCGAGACGCTCGGTGTGTACACCGTCGAGCAGCTCGAAAAGCGCGGCATCGAAGTCTATTTGTCGACAGCGGCGAAGTCGTTCGAAAACGGTCACGTCGTGCTCTCGGACGGCACCGAGTTCGACACCGACACGATCATCTGGACCGCCGGTGTGAAGGCGAACCCGGTGCTCGCCAGCTCGGACCTGCCGCTCGACAAGCGCGGCCGCGTAGAGGCCACCGCCGCGATGCAGGTCGTCGGGCACCCCGACGTGTGGACCGCCGGTGACAACGCCGCCGTGCCGGACCTGTCGCGCACCGAGCAGGACCCGACCGCGACCTGCCCGCCGAACGCGCAGCACGCCGTTCGCCAGGCGCGTCTGCTGGCGAAGAACATCATCAAGGTGATCCGCGGCGGCAAGCCGAAGGACTACTACCACAAGAACCTGGGTGCGGTGGCCAGCCTCGGCCTGCACAAGGGTGTCGCCGACGCGCTGAACCTGAAGATCAAGGGCTTCCCGGCCTGGCTCTTCCACCGCGCGTACCACCTCAAGGCGATGCCGACGTGGAACCGCAAGATCCGCATCCTGTTCGACTGGATGCTCGGTGGCCTGTTCCGGCGCGAGGTCATCTCGCTCGGCCAGATCAACAACCCGCGCGAGGAATTCGACCGGCTGTCGAAGTCCTGAGTCGGTAAGTCCGTGAAGGCCTCCTTCCCTACGCTCAAGGTAGGGAAGGAGGCCTTCACGGCGTTTATGGTGTGCCGGTGCAGGCATTCCGGAAGGAAGAGGCGCTTCGGCCGGCGTGCCGTGTCGATCAGGCTGCTGCTGCTCGCTTCGAGGAGTACCAGGCGGTGCCGCGAACTGAAGGACATCGCCTAGGCTGTCCCGTGCCCCGGTAGCCCAACTGGCAGAGGCAGTCGACTTAAAATCGACCCAGTGCGGGTTCGATCCCCGTCCGGGGCACAGCCAGCCTTATCCACCGAGATCGTCAGATCGTCGCCGTCATGGCGAGTTCGATCATTTCCGTCCAGTTCAGGCGGACGCCCTCGGCGTTCGCGGTGCGGCGCTGCGCCGGGGTGAGTGTTTCGGCCAGCTCGGTCTCGTGCGGGCCCGCGCCGGCGTAGGAGACGCTCGTCCGGTCCAATCCCAGCTGGTCCGCGCGGTGGACGATCGCGGTTTCCAAGATGGCCGCGTCGACGGGCCTGCCGACGCGCAGCAGCAGCTCCACTGCGACGTTCATCGTGAAGAGGACATGACAGACGTCGCCTTCGGCTTGGAACCGGACGATGGCCCGTCGCACGGCGCCCGCCGCGTCGCCGAGTTGCTCGGCGGTTTTCGCGCGCCCCAGCAGGGACTTGCCGAGCGCGAACTCCGCCCATCCCGCGAGCCAGCCGTTGACGGCCGAGCGGGCGACCTCGGCCAGCGTCTCCTCACCGGCGCGGACTTGTCCCAGCTCGACGAGAACGGCACCGAGGACCATGCGGGCTCCCAGGACCAGCCAGTCCGACCGGGTCAGCGCGCCGAAGACGATCGCCTTCTCCGCGGCGGCCCGTGCTCGGCCGAGTTCGCCGGTGTGCAACCACGCCACCGAGTGATAGAAGAGCGCCGAGCCGTGCAGAATCTGGTGCTCTTCGTCGGCTTGCCCGTCCGTGAGAGCGAAGGTCTCGTCGCCGAGGCGGCGCCCTTCGGTGATGTCGCCGGCGAAGTAGGCGAGGTTGGCGGCCGCGGAGAGCGCGCGTGCCCGGTCCGCCGTCGCCGCGCCGGTCGTGGCGCGTAGCGCGGCGCCGACCAGCTCCCGTCCCTCGGTGAGGTGACCGCTGCGGGTCCAGAACCAGTCGAGCAAACCGACCGTGCGCAGCGCCGCGGCGGGCCGGTGGGCAAGGTCGTGACCGATGCCGGCGCGCAGATTCGGCCACTCACGGTTCAACGCGGCCACGGCGAGGCCTGATCGGTCGCCGGTGAACATCACGGCGCACTCGGCGGCCAGCCCCCGCACCCAGGCGGCGTGCCGGTCCCGGGTGACGTCCGGCGCCGGATCCGCCGACTCGCAGTAGGCGCGGATCGTTTCCAGCATCCGATAGCGCGAAGGCGTCGTCGTCGTGTCGGCCATCACCACCGAGCGGGAGATCAGCGAGGACAGCGACGCGAGCTCCGACGCGTTGCCCGCGGCCGCGGCCATGGGGAAGCCGCCTTCGAACGGCCACAGACTCAGCAGGAGCGTCCGGTCGGCGGCGGAAAGCGGTTCGACGCTCCAGGCGATGGCTTCGCGGAGCGTCGCGTGCGGTGTCAGTGATCCGCGGGGCACCGGCCCAAGCACGGCGAAACGATCTGACAGCGCTTCGGCGATTTCCCCGAGTCCGAGGACCTTCGCGCGCGCCGCGGCGAGTTCGATCGCGAGGGGGAGACCGTCCAGCGCCTCGCACACCCGTGTCGCGTGAGCGAGCTCGCCGGGCGAGGGCGTCCAGCCGGGGCGGGCCGCGCGCACCCGATCGACGAGCAGCGTCACGGCCGTTTCGGTGTGCAGCGGACTCAACGGCAGCATCACCTCACCGTCGATGTCCAACGGTTCCCGGCCGGTGGTGAGGACGCGCAGCCCGGGACAACCGGCGAGCAGCTCCGCGACGAGCCCGGCGACCGCCGGGACGAGATGCTCGCAGTTGTCGAGGACCAGCAGGCCGGAGCGGACCGCCAGTGCTTGGACCAATGCGCGCCGCGGATCTCCCGCGATCTTGACCAGGCCGATGCCGTCCGCGACGGCCTGCGGCACCACCGCCGCCTGACCGACATCGGCGAGCCGGACCAGCCACGCCTCCCGGCCTGCCAGATGCTCGACGGCCAGCCGGGTCTTGCCGACTCCCGCGGGACCGACCACGGTCACCAGCCTCTGCCCGTCCAGCAGCCGCGCCAGTGTCCGCAGCTCCGAGTCCCGGCCGATGAGTGAAGTCAGCGGCCGTCGATGCGCGATCGCCGGGCGCTCCCGGATGTCCGTGCCGGGAAGTGCCGGATCATGGGTGAGGATCCGCTGGCGCAGATCTCTCAGCGCGGGGCCGGGGTCGATGCCGAGATCGCCCGCGAGACGCTCCTTGGCCTGGTCGTAGGCGGCGAGGGCGTCGGCCTGGCGCCCGGTGCCGTAAAGCGCGAGCATGAGCAACATCCACAGCGGTTCCCGAAGCGGATGTGCCACCACCAGACCGCGCAGTTCCCCGACCACGGTGCCGTCCCCGGTGCCCAGCCGCGCGCGGAGATGCTCCTCGGTGAGGGTGAGCCGGATTTCGTTCAGGCGAGCCGCTTCGGCCGCCGCGGCCCCGTGCAACTCGACGTCGTCGAAGGGGTGACCGCGCCACAGGCGCAGCGCTGTCCCGAACCGCAGTGCGGCGGCCGCGTGCTCGCCTGCCCGCTGGGCGGCGCGGCCTCGGGCCACGAGATTTTCGAAAACGGTCAGGTCCATCTCCTCCGGCCGCACCGAGATCCGGTAACCGCCGTTGCCCGCCGTCAACCGCCGCTCGCCCTCCGGTGCGAGCACCCGCCGCAAACCGGCGATGTGGGTGCGCAGGTTGACCGCGGCGGACCGGGGTGCCGGCTCACCCCACACCATGTCGATCAATTCGGTACTCGGCACGACCCGGTTGGAATGCAGCAGCAACGCCGTGAGCACCGCGCGCCGCCGCCCCGGCCCCACTGATCGAGGCACCCCTTCGGCGACCACTTCCCATGGACCCAATATTCGGAATTCCATAACCCGCCCCCCGGATCGCTGAGGCGATTCCAGCAATTCCGGCACCCGGTGTCAATGATCTCGCCCTTTCAGGCAGCTTCTCCGGTACTCGGGTGAGTACCGAACTTGTACGCCGGAGAGCGCACAGTGGGGGTCCGGTAAACAATTCCGAGCTCAGGGGAGAAACAATGAGTAAAGCGTTGAGGTGGGCCGCGGTGTTCGCGCTGGTGACCGCGGCGGGTTTCGGCACCGCCGCGGCACAGGCGTCGCCGTCGGAGGAAAGGGGCTCCGGTGTTTCGTCGCAGCGGGTCCTGCAGGCGGAGAAGGCTGAAGGTGACCGAACCGCCCTCGCTCCCGGGACCGCCCACGGCGGGCGAGTCCAGTACTGCGGCGTCAAGGGGCTGAGAAATCTCTGGCTGCCGATCGGCGGTCTCCGTCCCGGTCACGGGGCGGTGCTTTCGGTCGCCGAATCGGGAAGCGGTGGCGTCGAATTCATCGGGAACGCGGTGATCAACATGCAGAACACCGCGGTGCAGACCGACGGTGTGTGGTTCCAGGTCGACGTGCAATGGGACAGCGGACTGTGCATTTGGGTGAAGTACGTCGCGGTCATTTGATGCCCTGACGGCGAACCCGGAAGGCCGCCGCCTTCCGGGTTCGCCGTTCCGCTCTGTGGACGTCCTGGTCCGCGCGGACCGCCGCTGCCGACAATGACCCGCATGACCGGAACCGGCCTGACCGACGAAGCCACCTACGACCGCGTTCGGTTCGCCCAATGGCGTGCTGGGGAGGCGCGGGGTGACGGGATATCGCGGCGAGGGTTGCTTCGGCTTGCGGCCGGCGGGTCACTCGCGCTGACGGCGTTCGGCACGATTCCGGCCGGGACGGCGTCAGCGGCCTCACCGATCGTGAAGCCCTTGCCCTCGGAGATCTTCGAGGTCTACGGCACCAACGCGGAGACGCGCTGGGAAGCGTTGAGCGGACAGGGTTACCTGACGCCGGTCGAGCGGTTCTTCGTGCGAAACCACACCGCCACACCGTCGATCGACGCGGGCACCTGGCGGCTGAAGCTGTTCGGAACCGGGTTGCGCGGCGCGCCGACGGCGGACAGGCCCGTCGAATTCACCTACCGCGACCTGCTCCGATTGCCTACGGAGACAATCACTTCCGCGATCGAATGCGCGGGCAACGGACGGAGTTTCTTCACCGGTCAGCAAGGGCAGGCGGTGTCCGGCACGGCGTGGAAGCTCGGCGCGATCGGGGTCGCGCGCTGGCGCGGTGTCCGGCTTTCCACCGTGCTGGCCAAGGCGGGATTGACGCGGCACGCGGTGGACGTCCTGCCGGAAGGGCTGGACGCGGACTACGTCACCGGCGGGGTCGACCTGGGGAAGGTGCGCCGCCCGCTGCCGGTCGCGAAAGCGTTGCAGGACGTTTTACTGGCCTACGAGATGAACGGGCGCCCGCTCCCGCCGGACCACGGCCATCCGGTGCGGCTCGTCGTGCCGTCCTGGGCCGGGATCTCGTCCATCAAATGGCTGGGGCGTATCGAAGTCTCGGAAACGCCACTGGTGTCGCCGTGGAGCACGCAGTACTACCGGCTGCTCGGGCCGGACTATCCGAGCGACGGCACGGTCGTCACCCGGCAGGTGGTCAAGAGCGCGTTCGAACTGCCCTGGAACGCCGAGTTCACCGCAGGCGGCAGGCAGGTGCTGCGTGGCCGGTCATGGTCGGGCAACGGCCGGATCCGCCGGGTGGAAGTCGACGCCGGCGGCGGCTGGCGACAAGCGAAGTTCGTGGGCGCGGCGGCGGATCGGGGCTGGCAACGCTGGGAATTCCCGTGGCGCCCCGCGGTTTCCGGTGCCCATACGCTCCGGGCACGGGCCACGGACATCACCGGCGCCACCCAGCCGGAAGTGACCCCGTTCAACTCCCAGGGTTACCTGTTCGACGCCGTCGTCCGGCATCCGGTCCGGGTGGTGTGAGATGACACAGCCGCTCGCGGTGAGCCAGGAACCGGCCGTCGAACTGACGCTGGCGTTACGGGTGAACACCGATTCCGAACACGCCGCCGCGATCGCCGCGCGCCTCCTTGAGTCCTTTGAGGACACTGTCGGCGTGACCCTGACGGCACGCACCGTCCCGGCGGATTCCGGCCAGGTCATCGAACTCGCCGGACGACGGCGACGATCCGGCGAGCCCGCGCCACCACTGCGCATCGAACCCGATTCGCGGCGAGTGCTGCTGCGTGGCGAGGTACTGGAGTTCACCAGACTGGAATTCGACCTCCTGCTGTTCCTGAGCCGGAATCCCGACCGCGTCTTCGACCGGCTCACGCTGATGGCGCGAGTGTGGGGGCTGTCCGGCGGCAACGTGCGGACCGTGGACGTCCATGTCCGCAAGATCCGCGGGAAACTCGAACCCGCGCTGACGCCGATCACGACGGTGCGCGGGGTCGGCTACCGGTTCGACGGGGCGGGCCAGGTGCTCATCGCGGACTGATCACCGCCGGAGCAAAGCCGGGATGCCAGGATACGAGCCGTGACTCCGACCTACGTTCTCGTACACGGTTCCAGCAGTGCCTCGTTCACCTGGGGTCCGCTGCAACGCGAACTCGCCCTGCTCGGCCATCGCACACTGGCCGTCGACCTTCCCGGACACGGGTTCGCCGCCGGTTTCCACGCCGCTTACCAGGCGCCGCAAGACCTCGAAGCGCTGGCCACGGCACCGTCGAACCAGGCGGGTGCCACGCTGGCCGAGGCCGTCGAGCAGGTGGTGGACGTCGTGCGCCAGGTCGCCCAATACGGGCCGGTCATCCTGGTCGGGCACAGCCGGGGTGGCGTCACGCTCACCGGGGTAGGCAACGCCGTCCCGGAACTGATCGACCGGATCGTCTACATCTCCGCGTGGTGCTGTGTCGACGCGACGGTGGGCGAGTACATGCAGGGACCCGAGTACGCGAGCAGCGCGCTCAACGACGTCGGCGGTGTCGTCGTCGCCGATCCCGCCGTGCTCGGAGCGCTACGGATGAACTGGCGCATCGCCGATCCCGCGCTGCTGGCCGCGTTGAAGACCGCGATGCTCGAAGACGGCACCGAGCAGGAATTCTTCGCCTACCTCAACACTCTTGAGCCGGACGAGAGCCTCGACGCCGGGACCGAACTCGCCGACGCGGCCACGTGGGGACGGATCCCGCGCACCTATCTCAGGCTCACCGAGGACCGGTCGATGCCGCCGGCGCTGCAGGACCGCTTCATCAAGGAGGCGGACGCGCTCACCCCGGACAACCCGACCGACGTGCGCTCGCTCGTGAGCAGCCACGTCCGTTTCCTCATCCACCCGAAGGAGGCGGCCGCCGTCCTCGCCGGGCTCGCGTAGTCCCGCGGGTACTGTTCCGCCGGGGGGAGGAGGAGACCCGAAAGCGATGACGGACGGACAATTCACCAAAGGGCAGCTGATCACGTTGCTGATCAGTTCCGCGATCGGCGTGGGATTCGGTGCCGGGTGGTGGTTCTTCGGCGCCTCATCCGCCGGATCGACGCCGCTGGTCGTGGTGGGTGTCGTCGTGGTGCTGGCATTGGGCGGCTGGCTGGCATTGACCGCCCGCCGGGGTGCCGGTCTGCCCGCGGGCGGAGGCCGGGAGGAAAGCCCGTTCGGCAAGCGGTACGGAATCGCCGTGCTGCTCATGCTGGTGGGGATCTTCGCCGGGGCACGGGTGCTCTCGGCGGTCTTCGAAAGTCCCGAAGCCGTGCCCGCGTGGGTGTTGTTCGTGGTCGGTCTGCACTTCTTGCCGTTCGCGAAGTTGTTCGGCTCGCGGCGTTTCCTGGTGCTGAGTGCTTTGTTGTGCGCCGTCGCCGTGCTGGCGGCCGTGCTCGCGATCGCGGGGTGGACGGCCGCGTGGCAGCTCGTGCCGGGCTTCGGCGGCGCTGTGGTGCTCTGGGCGACCGTCGCCGCCGGGTTGCTCGCGACGGACCGTCAGGGAGCGACAAGCCCGGCTTCGTAGGCGAAGATCGTCAGCTGGACCCGGTTGGTCGCGTCGAGTTTCGCGAAGATGCGGGTGATGTGGGTCTTCACGGTCGCTTCGCTCAGGTGGAGTTCCGCGCCGATTTCGGCGTTGGTCCCGCCCCGCGCGACAGCCGTGACGATATCCCGCTCGCGTTCGGTCAGAGTGCTCAGCCCGGCTCGCGCCCGATGGCGGCGAGGGCTCGTCCTGGTCGCGGCGAAATGCCCGATGAGTGTCCGCGTCGTCCGCGGCGACAGCATCGCCTCACCCGCCGCGACCACGCGCACCGCGTCGATGATCTCCTGCGGTGACCCCTCTTTCAGCAGGAATCCGCTGGCGCCCGCGCCGAGCGCGTCGAACACGTACTCGTCGAGGTCGTACGTGGTCAGGACGAGGACCTTCGGCGGGTTGGGCAGCGCGGTGACGGCGGCGGTCGCGACGAGGCCGTTCATCCGCCGCATCCTGATGTCCATCAGCACGACGTCGGGAGCGTGCATGGTCACCTTCGGCACGGCCTCGTCCCCGTCGCCGGCTTCCGCGACGACCCGGATGTCGCCCGCGCTCGACAGGATCATCGACAAGCCGGTTCGCACGAGGGGATCGTCGTCGACGAGCAGCACTCGCAGTGGGCGCTGGTTCACCCGGACAGGTTAGTGGTGTCCCCAAGGTAGCCAAGCCCGGACGGCGAATGTGCGCTCTTCGGTGGGGCCGGTGCTGACGTTCCCGCCGATCAGCGTGACGCGTTCGCCGATCCCGGTCAGCCCGGAACCCGCACCCGGCGCCTTGCCGGCGGGAGCCGTCGCGGGCAGCGGATTGACGACCTCGACGGTGAGCCCGTTCCCCGGCCCTCCGCGAACCGAAACCTCGGCCGTCGCACCCGGAGCGTGTTTCAGGATGTTGGTCATCGACTCCTGGACGATCCGGTACGTGGTCGTGCCGAGCAACGCCGGCGCGCCGCCCGCGTCGTCGAGCAGGATCGTCACGTTGACCCCGAGCCCGGCCCGCCGGGCGTTGGCGACCAGTTCGGGGATGTCCGCCAGCGTCGGCTGCGGCGGTTCCGGATGCGTGCCGTTCTCCCCGTTTTCGCCGAATCCCTGGCCATCGCGCAGCACACCGATGACCTGCCTCAGGTCTTCGAGCGACTGGCGCGCCGTCGTGCGGACGGTTTTCGCCGCTTCCGTCGTCGCGGGTCCTTTGCTGACTTCGAGCGCGCCCGCCTGCAGGGACAGCAGGGAAAGCCGGTGCCCGAGGACGTCGTGCATCTCGCGCGCGATCCGGGTGCGTTCCGCGCGGCGGGTCATTTCGGCGCGGAGTTCCTCTTCCTTGGCCTCACGGATCGCGAGGGTGTCCTGCATCCCGCGCACGACCCCGACGGTGAGCGGCACGGCCGTCATCACGACGGCGACCGTCAGCGTCCCCATCAGCTGCACCGCGGAGAACTGCTTGCCGACGATCTGCCCCGCGACGGTCACGTCGGGATGGCGGTTGGCGTCGCCGAACAACGCCCACGCCGTGGCGAGGTAGACGAGCACGGACCCGAGCCAAAGGAAACGGTCGCGGCGGCGCGCGGCCACCGCGGCGAGGGCGACCAACGCGGCCAGCGCGTCGGAGCGGAAGCAAAGCGGTGGTACCAAGGCGATGGCGAGGACGAGTTCCGGCCATTTGTGCCGCCAGCAGAGCATGACCGCGGCGCCGATACCGGTGAAGAAGCCGAGCGCGGACCACCAGGTCGGGTCGAACGAGCGCGTCGCCGGAAGATAACCCTGGGCGCTGAAGACGAAAATGCTGCTGATCACGCACGCCGCGACCGCCACCACGGTGAGCACCACACCGAGCACACGCCTTGCCATGCGCTGAGCGTACGCAGGCGGGCCGGGCGACCCGCATCAGCGGAACCGATCCTTCGAAACACGCGAATTACGACTTTCGTCGTAACGGGTCGGCGCGCCGAGGACGATGCGGCCACCTCGGGATCACTGGTTGTATGCCGCCTCGTTCATCCCGTTGGAAAGGAAAAACCCCCGTGACCCAGCAAACCCCCTACACGCCGGCCCCGCAAGCCCCAGCCAGTCCGATGCCGCCCCGCAACGGCATCGGCGTCACGGGCTTCGTCCTCGGCCTGGTGGGGCTGGTCTTCTCCCCGATCCCGTTCGTCGGCGTCATCGCGTGGCCGCTGGTGATCCTCGGCCTGATCTTCTCGATCATCGGGCTGATCCGCGTCAAGAACGGGAAGGCCTCCAACAAGGGGCTCTCCATCACCGGTATCGCCTTGTCCGCACTCGGCCTCGTGGTCTGCGTGGTGTGGATCTTCGTGTTCAACGCGGCGGTCAACGAAGTCAACAACGAGATCAACCGCACCGCGAAGGTGTCCTACGAGATCACCGGTGACGCCACGAACGTCGAGGTCATCTACGGCGAGGTGCTCAACCCCGTCACCGAAACGGTTCCGGCGCTGCCGTGGAACAAGGAAGTCGAGAACAAGGGCGTCTACAAGGGAGGGACGCTCACCGTGACCACCGGCGAGACCGGCGGCTCCGTCACCTGCAAGATCACCGTCGACGGCGCCGTGGTTTCGACCAAGACCGCTTCCGGCGAATTCGCGATGGCCGCCTGCACCGGAGTGTGACGGCCGGACCGTGAAAGGCCTCCTTCGCCATTCTCGGGGTGGCGGGGAGGCCTTCGCGATTCCGGCATGATGCGGTCATGACCCATCCGTTCGCCCCGCCCGCCCACGAACGCCACTGGATCGAAACCGTCACCGAACTGGCCGGCGACTTCGCGGCGAGCGCCGCCGAGTTCGACGAAACGGCCGAACTGCCCATCGCCAACCTCCGCGCGTTGCACGCGACCGGACTCGACAGGGCGACGTTGCCCGCGGAATTCGGCGGTGAAGACCTCAGCTACCGCTCCTACGGCGAGATCGTCCGGATCCTCAGCGCCGCCTGTTCGTCGACGGCGTGCGTCTGGGTGATGCACATCGGCGCCGCGGTCGGGCTGGTCCAGCTGTCCGCTCCCGACGTGGGCCGTTTCTACGCCGGGGAACTCATCGACGGCAAGCGGTTCGCCAACGCGCTGTCGGAACCGAGCGGCGGCAACATGTTCCTGATGCCGCAACAGATCGCCGAGCCAGCCGAGGGCGGGCACCGGCTCACCGGCGCCAAGCGGTTCGTTTCCGGCTGCGAGGTCGCCGACCACTTCCTGGTGAACGCGCTCGTCGACGGCGTGCCGACGTTCTTCGGCGTATCGCCGGACGAAACGATGACCTTCGTGCCCATCTGGGACACGATGGGACTGCGCGCCAGCAGGAGCCAGCTCGTCTCCTTCGAAGGGACGGTCCTGCGAGACGACCGCAGGTGCCCGCCCTCGGCCGGGCAACGCCCGAACCACATCGCGGCGGGGCTCGCCTTCTTGTCCTTGGGGATCGCCGACGCGGCGGAGGACGCTCTGGTCGCGCACTCCCGAAGCCGAGTCATCCCGGTGACCGGACAGCCGCTCGCCGAAATGCAATGGCTGCGGTTCGAAGTCGCGGACGTCCACACGCGCCTCGAAGCCGCGCGTATGTATTCCCGGAACATGGCGTGGCTGGCGGATCAGAACTCGCCGGAATTCCTGCCCGCGACCATGACGGCGAAGGTGCTCGCGAACGAGATCGCCCGTGACGTCGCCCAGTTGGCGCTGAAGGCGGGCGGCGGTTCGGGCTTCCTGCGCACTTCGCCGATCCAACGGCTGTTCCGGGACGCGCAGGCAGGCGGCCTGATGGCCTACTCGGCCGAAGTCTGCAAGGACCGGATCGGCAAGACGGTGCTCCTGCCGCAGGACTGACCTCGGATGGCCGGCCGGGTGACGTCAAGCCCGGCCGGTCCCGCCGAAGCGGGTCAGCAGCAGCCGGTGCCGCTGCAGTCGCAATCGCAACAATCGTCGATACGCATGGTCATCCACCTCCTCCCTCGGGTTCGCGGTCAGGCGGGCACCAGGCGCCGGGAAGCGGATCGGCGCACTTGGCGCCGGACATCCCGGACAGCATGGAAGTGAGTTCGGCGTGCAGTTCGCCGAGCCGCGTCATCTCCGCTTCGATCTCGGTGAGATGGCGTTCCAGCATGGTTTCGGCGGGTTCACACGGGCAGACCCCGGTGTCGCGCACGCTCAGCAGGTCACCGATCTCCGTCAGCGTCAGCCCGAGCCGCTGGGTGCCGCGGATGAACCGCAGCCTGTCGATGACGTTCTCGTCGTAGCGCCGATGCGCCCCGGTCGTCCGCGCCGGGGCGGGCAGGAGACCGATGCGCTCGTAGTAGCGCACGGTGTCCGGTCGCACCCCGGCGCGGGCGGTCACCTGGGACATGGACAAGGCCGCCAACGCCGTCGTCGCCTTCGTCGCTTCGGTTCGCATGACACGAGGGTAGAACTTGGACCTGGCTCCAGAATCAAGCCCGGAATTCGACTGGGCTCATCAGGAGAAGACGACGGCCCCGCGCGTCCGCATCATTCGAAAGGGTGGAAACGGCGAGAGGACGGCACGGTGACTGACTTCCGGAACGTGATCAGGGACCTCACCACGGAGGGCGAACAGGTCGACGCCCTGGTGGCCGGCCTGGACGACGCGGGATGGGAGCTGCCGACACCCGCGGCGGGCTGGTCGGTCAAACACCAGATCGCCCATCTCTCCTTCATCTTCAAAATCGCCGGATTGTCCGCGGGCGAACCGCGGAAGTTCGCCGAAGTCATGAAGAGCTCGATGGTGCGCGGGTTCGACGCCGCCGTCAATGCGGCCCTCGACGACTACCTCGGCGACCCCAACGAGGTCCTGCTCGGCCGCTGGCGCGCCGAACGCGACGCCGGCATCAAGGCGCTCGCCGCGGTGCCGGCTGACCAGGTCGTGCCGTGGCTGGTCAACCCGCTGCCGCCGGCGATCCTCGCCTGCGCCGGGATGATGGAACTGTTCGCCCACGGGCAGGACGTCGCGGACGCGCTCGGCGTGCGGCCGGAGCGGACGGACCGGCTCGCGTACCTCGTCGGCTTCGCCGTCCGGGTGCGGGACTTCGGCTACGAGGCGCGGGGCCTGACCCCGCCGGAGCAGGAATTCCGGTTCGAGATCACCTCGCCGTCCGGCCGGTTGTGGACGTTCGGACCCGAGGACTCGCGGCAGCGGATCACCGGGAGCGCGGAGGACTTCTGTCTCCTCGTGACGCGGCGTCGTCATCGCGAGGACCTCGACATCCAAGCCGAAGGCGCACTGGCGGATCACTGGCTGGACATCGCGCAGGCGTACCGCGGCCCCGCGGGCGAGGGACGTGCGCCGGGACAGTTCGACCGCTGAAAACCGCGCCACTTCGGTGGCGATTACGGCATCCTGGAAGTCGCGATCAACTCCGCTCGGTGCGATCGTCGTCGGCACACGGGGTCTAGGAGGCGATCGTGGCAAGGGTGTGGCTGATCAGGCATGGGGAAAGCGAGTCCAACGCGGGTCTTCCCGGCGGGGAGCCAGGGGCTTCGGCGCTGACCGGACTCGGCAGGCGGCAAGCCGTCGAAATCGCGGATTCGCTGGCCGAACCGCCTCGGTTGATCGTGACGTCTCCGTTCGTGCGGGCGCGGCAGACCGCCGAGCCGACGATCGAGCGGTTCCCCGGCGCGGAGGTCGAGGAGTGGCCTGTCCAGGAGTTCACCTTTCTCGGCGAACTCCATGGACAGGTCACCACCACCGCCACCCGTAAGCCGTACACCGAGGCCTACTGGGATCGGGCCGACCCCCACCACGCGGTGAACGGCGCGGAATCCTTCGCTGCCCTCTACGCCCGGACCCAGGACTTCCTGGCGCGGTTGGGAGAACGGGAACCGGGCCCGATCGCCGTCTTCACGCACGGGCTCTTCATCCGAGCGGTCATGTGGTCACTGCTGACCGGGATCACCACCCCGGACAGCGAGGCCATGCGCGGATTCCGGACGTTCGCCGACACCTATCAGGTGCCGAACGGCAACATCACCGAATTGCGGTACACCTCCGGAAAGCGGACTCCGCGAGTGGTGGTGCCGCTCGCCTCCCGGTTCGCCGGCCGCTAGGGCTTCAGCAGCAGCTGGAGCTTGTTCACCCCGGTCATGTTCGGGCTGGGGATGAACGACGGCGGAACGGCCGGATCGGTACGCAGAGCCGGGAACCGGTCCAGCAGGATGTTGAGCGCCGTCTTGCCTTCCAGCCTGGCGAGCGGGGCGCCGATGCAGAAATGGATCCCGCGGCCGAAGGCCAGATGCGGATTGTGCGACCTCGCCGGATCGAAGGTGCCCGGATCC
Source organism: Amycolatopsis sp. NPDC052450 (assembly GCF_044547565.1). NCBI lineage: Bacteria > Bacillati > Actinomycetota > Actinomycetes > Pseudonocardiales > Pseudonocardiaceae > Amycolatopsis > Amycolatopsis sp. NPDC052450. The sequence continues at coordinate 229,438 of NZ_JBIUAQ010000007.1, forward strand.
TTGAACGTGCGCGGATCCCGGTTCGCCGCCGCGACCCAGATGGCGAGCATGCTGTCCGCGGGGACCGTCTTTCCGCCCAGTTCGACGTCGGTCGTCGTGGCGCGGGCGACGAGGGCGAACGGGCTGAGGAAGCGCAACGATTCCTCGATGGTGGCGGGCAGCAGCGCCCGGTCCTCGCGGACGCGCCGGTACTCGTCCGGATGGGAATCCAGGCACAGCACCGTGTTCCCGAGCAGCATCGTGGTGGTGATGTGCCCGGCGAGCAGCAGCACGTTCGCGAAGTTGACGACCTCGTTCTGCGTGAGTTTCGTGCCGTCCACCTCGGCTTCGACGAGTTTGGTCAGCAGGTCCTCGCGTGGGTTCCGCCGCCGGTCCTCGACGTGCTCGGCAAGGTAGTTCACCAGGTTCTTCAGCTGCTCCGCGGTTTCCTCGGAGGCCTTCTTGTCCTCTTCGGTCTGCTTGATCAGCGACCGCTGCTGGCTGTTCCGCAGCATCGTGTCGACCCATTCCTTGAACAGGTCGCGATCGCTCGCCGGGATGCCGAGCAGTTCGGCGATGACGATCACCGGCAGCGGATAAGCCAGATGTGTCACCAGTTCCATCGAGTCCGCGCCGTCGACCGCGTCGAGGAGTTCGTTCGTCAACGCGGCGATCCGCGGTTCGAGATCCGCGACGACCTTCGGCGTGAAGGCGTGACTCACCAGCGTGCGCAGCTTCTTGTGGTCCGGCGGGTCCATCTGGAGCAGGTTGCCCTCGACGAACAGTTCCTTGTCCGGTGCGATCTCCTGAGGGATCAGCCGGGCGGTGTCGGAGGAGAACACCTTGGGATCACTCAGGGTCTCCAACGCCTCGGCGTGGCCGTAGACGTTCCACATACCCGTCTCGGCGTCGAAGTGGACCGGGTCGGCCGGGAATTCTCCTCGAAGCCAGAACTGGCCTTCGTGGACACCCCAGGTTTCGGCGATCGTGGTCATGGCTTGCCCCCTTCTTCTCGTGGTGGAGGAGCTCGGATCAAGCGGGCTCCCCGGCACCGTCCTTCCGGTAGATCCAGGCGCGATAGGACGAGATCAGCTCACGGAACGCCTGGATCACTTCGGCCGCGGTGGCGGCCACATTCGCCGTGGACGGTGGCTCCGGCGGCTCGAACGCCGTCCGGATGATGTGCGCGAGGGCGTCGGCCTTCTCTTCGGAGGTGAGGCCGGTGCCGTCGGTGGTGAAGCTGTCCATCAGGTAGAACCCCAGCGCCGAGGCGCGGAGGGAAAAGAGCAGGTTCGGGATGTCGCCGCGCAGGAGGCCCCGGTCGGTCATCGTCTTCAGGTACCGATCGGTCACGACCGCGTCCTGATCCTGCAAGGGATGTTTCTTCAATCTCCCCAGCATTTCGGTGTTGCCGGTGATGAGTGCGCCGAGCAACGGGTTTCGCTGGGTGTGCAGGAAAACGGCCCGATGGAACCGATGCGGGACGACTTCCGCCGGATCCTCCTCCAGCCGATCGAGAATGGTCTCGGCGGCTCGAAGGGATTCACGCAGGAGCAACGCGTGGAAGAGGGTTTCCTTGGTGGGCCAATGCAGGTAGATCGTGCCCTTCCCGATGCCCGCCTGGCTCGCGATGTCCTCGATGGTCACCTTGCGATAGCCCAGCCGCGACAGCAGGACACCGGCCGCGTCGAGGATGCGATCGGCGCGGCCGGCGGTGCGGTCCGGACGTTCTGCCACGTGCGCTCCCAGTCTCTGACTTTGTGACCAGATTTGTTCATCTGGTCATCCGGTCAGGTTCGACGGTAGCGCCAGGCGCGGGGATCCGGCAAGGAAATGGACGAGTTCTTAACGCAGACGGTGGGCGAGCATGAAGTTCCAGATGACCGGCGTGGCGTCGATGACGGTCGGAGTGGCGGAGTCGTTGTTCGGCGCCGTGCTCGGCCAGACATGCCCGGCGCCTTCGACCCGGTAGTGCTGGAGCGAGCAACCGAGCCAGCGCTGGACGGTGACGTCGGCCTGCGGCGAGTACTGGACCGGGCGCGGAAAGCAGCCGTTCCGGTCGGACCACGCGGCGAGCCAGTCCGGCAGTGTCGGCAGGCCCTTTGCGGGATTTCCGGTGTAAGGGATCGTCGCGTCGGCCGTTCCGTGGAAGTCGAGGATCGGCGCGGGACGCGACGGGTGGCATTCGCCGCCTTGCGGATAGAACGCGCCGGCGACCGGGGCGAACGCCGCGATCCGGCCCGGCATACGGCAAGCGAGGACGCCGACGAACCCACCGCCGTTCGACTTGCCCGTCGCGTAGATCCGGCGGGAGTCGACGCACAGTTCACGCTGGAGCGTGTTCAGCAGATCGCTGGTGAAGAGCACGTCGTCAGCGGCCGCGGAATACGGCGCGCCGGTCCACGCCGACTCTCCGTCAGTGCCCGCAAGTCCTTGCGGGTAGACGGAAATCGCGTCATACGCGGAAAACCCGGACAGCTCCTCCTGGTATTTCGACGTCCGTTTGTGGCCGTGGAACGACAACACCAGCGGGTACGGCCGCGAAGGCCGGTATCGCGCCGGAACGTGCACCGTGTACTCGCGGACCAAGCCTCCCGACGTCACGGTCCGCAGTGTCGTCGCCCCGGCCGGCACCGGGGACGGCCGGTGACAGCCGGTGGTCCGCACCGGCTGATCGATCGGCGACGGCGCAGCCGACGCCATTGGCGCGGCCGACGCCAACGGTGCGGCCGACGCAACCGGTACGGCCGACGCCACCGGCGCGGCGAGCAGGCTCAGTCCGGCAGCGGCGGTGGCCGCCAGAGCGAGACGGCGCAGGGACATCGTGGGACCAGGCACGCGATCCTCCTTGATCGGGCGGCAGGGCGGTGATCAGGGTCACCCCTGACGCGGGCCTGGTCAGCATTGTGTTCATTGAGTTTTCGGACCGCTTCTCACGTCACCCCGCCGGGCGACCCGGCCTGAGCGCCTCGCGGGGCTGGGCTGGAGCCGGTCAGCCGCAGGCGTGTTTCGCCGCCAGCACACGGGTCACTGCCTCGTCGACCCGGGCGGCCGGAAGGTCGCCGGACGCGAGCGCTTGCTCCAGCGTGGCCAGCACCGTGCCGACGTTGCCACCGGAAGACCACAACGCCTGATCCGCCCCGGCCTGCAAGGCCTTGAGCACAGCCGTCTGCAACGGGTACTGCGACGTGATCGCCTTCATCGCCCCGAGATCGTCCGTGATCACCGGGCCGTCGAACGCGTAGTCCTTCCGCAGCAGCCGGTACGCCGGCGCCGACAGGGTCGACGGTGTCCCGCCGGTCAGGTCGGGTACGTCCAGATGTCCGACCATGACCCCGATCTCGCCGTACTCGCCGATGTCGCGGTACGGCACCAGGTCGACCTTGCGCAGCGAGGCCAGCGGCGGCGTCCGCACCAGTCCCTTGTGGGAGTCCCCGGTGGCGTGCCCGTGCCCGGGGAAGTGCTTCAGCACCGGCTGCACCCCGGCGTCCCGCAGGCCCTGCGCGAACGCCAGGACGTACTTGCGCGCGACCTCCGGATCCGAGCCGAACGACCGGTCGCCGACGATGTCGCGGTCCGGCTGGTCGGTGATGTCGGCGTCGGGCGCGTAGTCGACGGTGACGCCACGAGCTCGCATCTGCCGTCCTCGCTCGGCGGCCTTCTTCCGCACCTGCGCCGGCGTCAGGGTCGAGGCCATCTTCCTGGCACTGGGCATGTTGCCGTCGAGGGCGTCGATCCGCTGAACACGACCGCCTTCCTCGTCGATCGCCACCGATACCGGGATCTTCGCGGCGCGTTGGACCTCGTCCAGCACGCCGTTCTGCAACAGGGCCGTCTCGTTGCCGCCGAGGAAGATCCCGCCGACCTGCTGATCGCGTACCAGTTTCACCGCTGCCTGCGGGTCACCGGCGTTCACACCGACTACTACCAGTTGGGCCAGCCGCTGCCGGGGGCTCATCCCGGCGACGACGGCTTCGCAACCCGGAGCAGGCGCCTGCTCCGCCCTCGGTGACGGCGAGGGCGCGGGCTTGCCTGAGCTGGACGGGCTCGACGCGACACCGCTGCTCGGCGGAGGTACCGTCCCCGCTGGCTGTGCCGAGCCTGCCTGGTCGTCCGCCGTGCCGCATTGCACGCTGGTAAGGAGAACGGTGGCCGCTCCCAGGATGACGGCCGCCCACCGCTTCGTCGTCTTCGGTCGCCCGGAGTTCATCGGCTCGTTTCGTTCGTCGTCCATGCCGGTATCGACGGTAACCCCAGTTGCCCTTTCGTACGCGCTCGCGTGTCCATTAGTGCGAGACCGGCTCGGTCCCACCCCCTTCCTCTTTCGTGTTCTCCCTCGTCAAGCCGCTGCTCGGACTTGACAACTCGATCTGCTCCGCCGTAGATTACCACATGGTTATGAAACCGCAAGGTTATCCATCGTCGCGGCGCCGATGACCGCCGATCGTGAGAACTGGAAGTCGTGAGAACCGTTCGAACTCAGGAAATGGAAGGCGGGCGACCGTGACACAGGATCTGCTCGATGTCACCTTCGCGGCACTCGCCGACCCCACCCGCCGCGCGATCCTCGCGCGGCTCGCCCGCGGTGAGGCCACGGTGACGGAGCTGGCCGAGCCGTTCGCGATGAGCCAGCCCGCCATCTCCAAGCATCTGAAGGTGCTGGAGCGGGCAGGGCTGGTGGCAAGGGGGCGCGATGCTCAGCGTCGCCCCTGCCGTCTGGTGGCCGATCCGCTGAAGAACGCGAACGAATGGCTCGGCGGCTACCGCCGCCACTGGGACGAGACCTTCTCGCGGCTGGACCTCGTCCTGGACGAAGAGATGAAGCACCCGGAGCGTCGGGACGAGACCGATTGACCACCGCACGAGCGGAAAGGAACAGCACGATGGGACGCACTCTCAGCGTGACGAAATCCGGCGATCTCGAGATCGTCATGACGAGGTCCTTCGACGCGCCGAGGGCGTTGGTGTTCGACGCGTGGACCAAACCGGAACTGGTGCGCCGCTGGTTCGGCCCGCGCGACTGGGAGGTCGTCGAATGCGAGATCGACCTGCGGGTCGGCGGCGGATGGCGTTACCGGCTGCGCCAAGACGGCGGGACGGAGATGCTGCTGCAGGGGGTCTACCAGGAGATCGACCGTCCGGAAAGGCTCGTCTCCCTCGAGACGAACGAGGATTGCGATGCCTCGGAAGGTCAAGCCTTGGCGACGCTGACGTTGGTCGAACACGGCGGAGTCACCACGCTGACGCAGGTCGTGCGGTACGCCTCGGAGCGGATCCGGGACGCAGTGCTCGAATCCGGGATGGAGCGGGGTGTCGGTGAGGGCTTCGACAAGCTGGCCGAGGTCGTCGCCACTCCGGAGAGGGCGGGAACACGATGACCGCCATCGCGGACCGCTACCGCGTCCGGGCCGACGCCTTCGAGAGCAAGGTCGCCGCCGTCGAATCCGGGCAATGGGAGAACAGGTCGCCCTGTGAAGAGTGGACTGCCAGGGATGTCGTCGGGCACATCGTCGACATGCACGGCGCGATGTTGCGTCCCTTCGGACGTGATCTCGGGCCCGCTCCCTCGCTCTCGGATGATCCGCTCGGCGCCCTCCGGGCGGCTCGGGCCGATGTCGAAGCCATCCTCGCCGACCCCGTGCTCGCGGCCACCGAGCACGAGACACCGGCGGGGAAGATGACCGCCGAACAGCACATCGACCAGGTCGTCAGCGCCGACATGGTGCTCCACGGCTGGGATCTGGCCCGTGCCACCGGTCAGGACGACACGATCGATCCGGAGGAGGTCGCCCGGATGTGGCCCGGCGTTCAGGCGATCCCCGAACAGATGAGGATCCCCGGCGCTTTCGGGCCCGGCATCGTCGTCTTCGGCCCTGAAGTGAAGGTGCCCGAAGGCGCACCCTTGCAGGACAGGCTGCTCGGGCTGCTGGGCCGCGACCCGAAAGCCTGATCAGGGTCAGACATGGATTCCACGGTGCCGCCGGACGGGCCGGGAAGGAACCGGTACCTCGGCGGTGTCGGTCCCCTTGGCCGCGGCCAGGACACGCTCCAGAACCGATAGAGAGGTGGTGAGCAAGGAGATCTGGTTCTGGATCCGAGTCTTGGCGATCTCCAGTTCGCCGGCCATTCCCGGCGAAGGCACCAAATGCGCGTGGTCCCCGGAAACACAGGGAAGGAGTTCCGCGATCTTGCCGCTGCACAACCCGGCCGAATAGAAGAGCTGGATCTGCAGCACCCTGGCGATGTCGTCTTCGGTGAAGGTCCGGTAGCCGTTGCCGCATCGATCGGGACGCAGCAGGCCTTCCGTTTCGTAGTACCGCAACGAGCGGACGCTCACTCCGGTCCGCTTCGCCAGTTCGCCGATCCGCATCGGTCCACAGTAGCCGCGGAATCGAGGTTGACCGTGACGCCGGTGTCAGGGTTTAGCTTCGCGTTCATGAGGTTGCTCGAAGCATTCCGTGGCACGGCGATCCAGTTGCCGAACCGCATCGCGATGGCCCCGATGACCCGGGGGCGCGCCGACGATGTCACAGGCGTGCCGCATCCGCGGACGGCCGAGTACTACGCGCAACGCGCGAGCGCCGGGCTGATCGTGAGCGAAGGCGTCTGGGTCGACCAGACCGGCAAGAGCGGTCCGGGCATCCCCGGACTCGCGACGGAACGGCAGGCCGATGCCTGGCGTGCGGTGACGGAAGCCGTGCACAAGGAAGGCGGCCGGATCTTCGCGCAGCTTTGGCACTCGGGCCGGGTCAGTCATCCCGGTGTGATGGGCCGGACGCCGGTGGCGCCGTCGGCGGTCCGGCAGGCCGGGCGGATCTTCTCGGCCGATGGCTGGACGGACACGGTCGAACCGCGCGCGCTCGGCGAGGAGGAGATAGGTGAGGTCGTCCGTGGCTTCGCCGAGGCGGCACGCCGGGCCGTCGAGGCGGGATTCGACGGCGTGGAACTCCACGGTGCCAACGGCTACCTCATCCAGGAGTTCCTCGCTCGCAACACCAATCTCCGGGAGGACCGTTACGGCGGTTCGGTCGCCGCCCGGCTCCGCTTCCCGCTCGAGGTGGTGGCAGCCGTGACCGAGCGGATCGGTGCGGTCAGGGTCGCTCTGCGGATTTCGCCGGGCAACCCGGAGAACGACATCGTGGAAGACGACTGGAAGGAGGTGTACTCACGACTGCTCGAGGAACTACGCCGGTACGAGCTCGCGTACCTGCACGTCATCGACACTCCTGACACTGAGGCGTTGTCCCACCTGCGGCCGTTGTGGCCGGGGACGCTCGTCGCGAACCTGCGTTCGGAGGAACCGACTTCCCGGGACGAGGGTGAGTCCTTGATCGAAGCCGGTCTCGCCGATGTGGTCGCCTTTGGACGGCTGTTCATCGCGAACCCGGACCTGCCCGCCCGGTTCGCGCTGGGTGCCCCGCTCGCTCGGGCCGACCACGACGTCTACTACGGCGCCCGGCTCGACGGCTACACCGAATTCCCGGCGTACGGACCGGACTCGGCGAAGTTCGCCTGTTCGGCGCGCAGCTGATCTTCACCGGCCGCTCTACAGTGCGGGGATGGTCAAGACGGCAGTGGAAATCGCGGCGGCTGTGCGTGCCAAGGAGCTCGACCCGGTCGAGGTGACGCGAGAGGCGTTGGCCCGGATCGCGGCGGCGGACGGGGTGGTCGGCGCGTTTCGCCGGGTCAGGCATGAGGAGGCGTTGGCCGAGGCGGCCGCCGTCGCCGAACGCGCGGACCTGGCCGACCTGCCGTTGGCCGGCGTGCCGATCGCGGTCAAGGACGTCGCGCCGGTCGAGGGCGAATACGCCTCGTGGGGTTCGCGTGCGGGCTCGTCCGCGCTGTCCACAGAGGACGGTGAGATAGCGCGGCGACTGCGGGCCGCCGGTGCGGTGATCGTCGGCCTGACCCGGGTGCCGGAGCTGTGTGTCTGGCCGTCGAGCGACGGTCCGGACGGAGTGGCGCGCAATCCGCGCAACCCGTCCTACGCCGCGGGCGGTTCGTCGGGCGGGAGTGCCGCGGCCGTCGCGGCCGGGCTGGTGCCCATCGCGCACGGCACCGATGGTCTCGGCTCGATCCGGCTGCCGTCCGCCATGTGCGGGCTCGTCGGTCTCAAACCCGGTAAGGACGTGGTCCGCGTACCGGGGGAGAGCGGCTGGTTCGGCCTGTCCACACACGGTCCGATGACGACCACCGTGGCCGACGCGGCCGTGCTGATGTCAGTCCTCGCCGAGAAGCCCGGCCTGGCGGACGTTACCGATCCGAAGCGGTCCCGCATCGCGCTGTCGACTCAGGTCCCGTTGACGAGGGCGCCGTTGCCGCGCGCGTTCGGCCGAGCCGTCACGAGGGCCGGCGAGCTGTTCCGCGAGGCCGGGCACACCGTCGCGCCCGGCGCGCCTCGATACAGCGCCGGAGCGGTCGGTGGTCTCTTCGCGCGCTGGGTCTCGGGCCCTGCCGAGCAGGCCGAGGGCTTCGATCTCGGTGCTCTCCAGCCCCGGACGCGCACACACGTCCGGCTTGGGCGGCTGCTGGCCAAGCGTGTCCGGGACAGCACCCGTGAGCGCTGGCTGGAGCGTGCCGAGGAGTTCTTCGCCGACCACGACGTCCTGGTGACGCCGATGCTCGCGACCCTTCCGCTCAAGGCACGCAGGTGGCACGAAGCCCGGTGGATCGCCAACGTCCTGCCGTCCGTACGCGTGGCGGGCTTCGCGGGCTTCTGGAATCTCGCGGGCTACCCGGCGATGTCGGTGCCGGTCGGCGTACATCCTTCGGGCATCCCGGCCTGCGTCCAGCTCGTCGCCGCACCTGGCGGGGAAGCACTCCTCCTCGGCCTCGCCGCCCAGCTCGAAGCGGCCAATCCCTGGCCTCGCACCACCGCCTCCTGACGGCGTCCGAAAAGAGAGCAAGGGACCTTTGCTATCGCTCTCCAAGAGAGAGTGACAGCAAAGGTCCCTTGCTACTTCGCGCAGGTCAGGAGCCGGTTTTGGCCGGTGAGGGCTTCTGGCCGTTCGCCTTCGGGCCGCCCTGCTCGTTCTGTCCGTTCTTCGGCGCAGCGGCGGCAGGCGCCGGAGAAGCGGGCTTGGCGGGAGCGGATTTGGCGGGAGCCGGGGCCTTCGACGCGGGCGGCTCGGCGGGCTTGCCGGCGGGCTTCGTCTCCGCGGCCTTGCTGTCGCCGCCGACGAGCTTCGAAGCGTGCGGGATCACCGACTCCTCGGGCAGCGCCGCGAGCATCGCCTCGCTGCCCTTCAGGACCTCGTCGGCCTGCATCAGGCTCTTGCGAGCCTGCTCGCGGATCTCCGCCAGCCGCTCGACCTTCCGCTGGGCGGCGGTCGTGCGCTGGGCGGCTGTCGTCGTGGCCTCGTCGAGACGGCGCTTGGCCTCGGCCGTGGCCTCGTCGATGCGGCGCTTCGCCTCCGCGGTGGCCTCCGCGATCCGGCGTTCGGCCTGGTTCTTGCTGGCCGTCTGCTGGTCGGTGATGTGCTTCTCGTGCGAGGCGCGCTGAGCCGCGATGGTCTGCTCGAACTCGCGCTCGATCTTCCGGCGCTTGCGCTCGGCCTCGTTGTCCAGCAGTTCCCGGCGCTGGGCGGCCTCGACGGTCAGCCGGTGGACCTCGGCCCGCGTTTCGGCGAGCGCGGATTCGTGTTCGGAGTGCAGTGCGTCCGCCTGCTTGTCCAGCTCGGCGACGAGCCGCGTGTACCGCTCACGGAGCTTCTTCGAAGCCTCGCTCGAGGACGCCCAGTGCTTCTCGGCCGCGACCTCGGCACGCTTCGTGATCTCGTCCGCGCGCGCCTGAGCGAGCGTGACGGTGCGCTGCATCCGCTCGTCGAGGTCTTCGAGCCGCTCCGGCGGCTTCTTCAGCTCCTCGATCCTGGCGTTCAGCTTCGCCACCTCGTGGCGGACGGTTTCGAGTTCGCGGGTGGCCGAGGTCGCCTGCGCGATCGCGGCGTCGCGGTCGGTGATCACGCGATGCAGCTGGGATTCGAGATGATCCAGATACTGGCGCACTTCGTTCCGGTCGAAGCCGTGCCAGGCCTGGGTGTACTCGCGCCGCAGGGGCAACAGGCCGTTGTCTCGCTCGGGAACCATGGTCACGACGGTACCTGCGTACCCGGCGTCGCCGTTGTCAGGCTTGGTGATTCACCGACGTGTGTCGGCTCTCAGCTGCGATCCCTCACCTGAATGGCCGCCACCCGTGTGCGCAGTGTCACCAATGGAAGCCGCGGCTGAGCCGGGCGAGCGCCATCGCCGCACGGGACAGATGCTGCTCGCCCTTCCCGATTTTGAGACCGCCCTCGCCGCCCGCGGCCGCGGAGTCCGGGAACACGCGGAATCCTTGGTAGGCCACGGCATCCGTCAGCCCCGGCGTGAGCGTGTACGCGAGCCCGATCGCTTGTCCGGCAGGCGTGCCGATGTGCTTCGGGCGTTCCTTCAGCGCCTTCATCACCATGTCCGCGGCCTGATCCGGGGATTTGGTCGGAAACGCGTCATAGATCTTCGTCGGCCGGATCATCGGCGTGCGCACGAGTGGCATGTGGATGGTCGTGAAGGTGATTCCGTCACCGTGGGTCTCGGTTGCGGCGATCCGCGAGAAATAGTCCAAAGCGGCCTTCGAAGCCGCGTATGCCGAAAAGCGCGGCGCGATTCCCTGCACACCGATCGACGACACGTTGACGATATGCCCGAATTTCCGCTCGGACATATGCGGCAGGACCGCGAGGATCAGCCGCACCGCGCCGAAGTAGTTGATCGCCATCGCGCGTTCGTAGTCGTGGAACCGGTCGTACGAGAGTTTGATCGATCGCCGGATCGACCGGCCGGCGTTGTTCACGAGCATGTCGACCCGGCCGTGCTCGGCGAGCATCGCGTCGACGGCCTTGTGCACCGATTCCTCGTCGGTCAGGTCGGCCGGGTACACCGACGCCGTGCCGCCGGCGGCGATGATCTCGTCCCGCACTTCTTCGAGTTCGTGACGGCGCCGCGCCACGAGCAGCGGCACGCCGCCCGCGGCCGCGACCTTGATCGCGGTCGCCCGGCCGATGCCGGAGGACGCGCCGGTGATGATCACGCGGCGGCCGTCCAGTTCACCGCGCGGGCCGTGCTTGCGGGCGCGGAACGGGTCGAGGTGCTCACGCCAGTAGCGCCACAGCGTGGGCGCGTAGTCCTCGATCCGGGGCACCTCGACGCCCGAGCCGATGAGCGCCTTGCGCGTCGACGCCGACGAGAACACCGACGGGAACGCCATGGTCTCCAGCAGCACCGGCGGGATGCCGAGCCGTTCCATCACGGCGTCGCGCGCGATCGTGAAGCCGGGGATGTGCTCGCTCAGTTTCACCAGGTTGACGATGCCCTTGGACAAGCGGTCGTTGAGCTGCACGGAGATCGTCGGCGCGCCCGCCGCCTTCGCGAAGGCGTTGTAGACCGAGACGACCGGCTGGGGTTCCGGGTTGACCAGGTGGAACGCGCGCCCGTCGAGCCCCTTCGTGGTGACCAGGGCGTTCAGCGATTCGGCGACGTAGTCGACCGGGACGACGTTGGTGTCGCCGAGGTCGGGGCCGACGATCGGCACGTCGGGCAGCCCGGCGAGCCTGCTGATCGCGGGGAACAGGTAGTACGGGCCGTCGATCTTGTCCATCTCGCCGGTCTCGGAGTCCCCGACGACGACCGCGGGCCGGTACACCCGCCACGGCACGTCCTGCTGTTCGCGCACGAGGCGTTCCGCCTCGAACTTCGTGCGGTGGTACGGCGTGAGCAGCCGCTGGCCGACGTCGAACATCTCTTCGGTGAACATGCCCTCGTGGTCACCGGCGACGGCGACCGAGGACACGTGGTGCAGGCAGCCCGCGTTCAGTCCGGCGGCGAGCGCGATCACCTGCGCGGTGCCTTCGACGTTGGCCTTGATGCTGGCTTCGTCGTCGGCGGTGAGGTCGTAGAGGGCGGCGAGGTGGACGACGTGATCGACACCGCGGAGCATCTCTCGGTCGTCTTCACCGACGCCGAGCAGTGGCTCGCCGAGGTCACCGGTGACGAGGGTGACACGTTCGGGATGCGGCCAGGCGTTCACGAGCTTCGCGAGTTTGTCCCGTGAGGACGCGCGGACGACGAGCGCGACCTTCTCGACGTCCTGCCTGGTGAGCAGCAGCCGGGTGAAGTGGCGCCCGATCAGTCCGGTCGCCCCGGTCACCAGAAAAGTCGCCATGTGCTTCACCCTTCACCGTGCTCGCCCGCGTCCACCGGCATTGTGCTGCATGAAGACGGCGAGGACCACCATGGCGCCGGTGAAGTTACTCACGGGTAACTACGCCGGGTCGGCGATGACGACCCTGTTCTCGGCGTAGCCGGTCTCCCCGCCGACCCAGCGGCCGCCGCAGGTCACGAGGACTATCCGATGTGGACCGGACTGGCCGAACAGCTCGTCCGCCCGCTGCGGCAGTTCGTTCTTCTTCAGCGTGATCAGCTGGGAAACCTTGTACCGCCAAGACTTCCCGGCCTTGTCGACCACGGTGACGGCGCCGCCGATCCGTTCGGTCCACAGCTCCGCGAACGGGCCCGTCGCGCCCTTCCAGTTCACGTGCCCGGCGAACACGCTCGCGCCGGTGGCCGCGCTCAGTTCGGCGCCCCACCAGGTCACCTCGCCGAGGTTCTCCGGCACCGGAAGCTCCGCGCCCGGTCCGAGTTCCTTGCGCACGAGTTTCGCCGCGCCACCGGCGGGCAGCTGGATCGTCCCCGGACCCTGGGGTTTCGGAGCCTCGGGTGGTTTCGAAGACGACGGCGGGGGAGCGGCCGTCGGCGTCGTGGGAACGATGTCCGGTGGAGGCGGCAGCTCCTGCTGCGCGGGCGCGGCCGGGGCGCCGCCGGCGACGGCGACGGAAGCGGGCTGAGCCGTCCCCGCCACCACGGTCGTCGGCGGCCAGATGATCAAGGCCGCGACGAGGTCCGCGCACAGGACCGTGACGGCTCCCAGCGCGAACCCGCGTCGTACTGACATTCCCGAATCCTTAGCGTCGCGAAGACCGCCGCGCGGCCACGCCCACCAGCACCGAACCGAGCAGCGCGAGCGCGCCGACACCGAGGATCCCGGCGGTCGACGCCGAATTCTCGACGGTGCCCTGCATCATCGCCACCGGCCGGTCGCCGGCGGGAATGGTGCGCGGTACCTCGTTGGGCGTGTTGGCGACCTTGAGCGCCAGCGTCTCACCCGGCTTGAGCTCACCGCAGGCGGACGGCGGATTCTTCGGGTCGAACGCGTTGGTGTAGCCCGGCGGCGCGCTGACCTCGACCACGCAGATCTCCTGCGGGGCCCGCAGGTTCTCCACGGTGACCGTGCCGGTCTCGCCCTCGGTGGTGACGACGGCGGGTTTGCCGTCGGCGCCGTTGAGCGGCTTGCCGTCGTGGCCGGCGGCGGCGCTGGCCTTGTCCTTGGCGGTGATCCGCAGCGCGGCGCCGGCGATGCCCTTGCCGGTCTTCGCGTCGACCTTGGTCACCTGGACCTTGCCCGGCTTCGAGACGACCGCGACACCCTGGGCCTTCAGTTCCTTCTCGCCGCCGGTCGACACGACCTTCTGCACGCCGGTCTCGACGGGGAACTGCACGTACGGCCGGTCCGCGGGGGCGGACAGCGAGCTCGACAGCTTCGGCTGGTCACCGGTCGGCGTCACCTTGACCGTGACGGTGCCGTCCTCGCCGGTCTTCACCGTGGTGGCCTTCCCAGCCTTCGCGTTCGAGGTCGACGCTGGCTTGGTGCTCTCGCCGCTGTCGACGGTCGCGTTCGACGGCGTGAGCTGCACCGGCACGCCGGAGACACCCTTGCCCTTGGCGTTCTTGACGCTGATCGTCCACTCGCCCGCGGTGCCGATGTGCTGGTCTTCCTTCGGCGGCGCGATCGCGGTGGTCCACGGGCCGCGGTTCGCCTCGGCGTCCTTGGTCAGCTTCTCGACGGCCGCTGCGGCGTCGGAGTGCTGCGCTTTCAGCTTGTCGAGGTGGGTCTGGACGTCGTAGCCGATCTTCTCCGGAGGAAGGGTCGGCTTGAGGTCGTCCGCGGTACGCGGCTTCGACGTGTAGGAGTGCAGAAGGTGCGCGAGCGCGGCGGCCTCGGCGTTGTCCTTCGTGCCGCCGTAGCGGAGCAGCAGGTAGGAGATGTTGGCGGCGGTGTCCTCGGGGAGCTTCGCGCCCCACTTGTCGAGGAGTTCGTCACCGGGCTTGTACTTCTCGTTCGTGTCCGGCGCCTTCAACTGGAAGGAGACGCAGAACACGTGCTTCCTGTCGACGACGTAGGAACCGAGCCAGTCGCGGTCTCTGGACTCGCCGTTGACCGTCTGGCCGGGCGTGACCTGATAGCCGACGCCTTCTTCCTTGGCGGCCGAGGCCGGTGTCGCCGCGACGGTGGCGGACAAAGCGCCGAGCAGGCACGTCGCGATCAGGCTGGTCAAGGCGCGCGAACGCACGCTCGGGCGTGTGGTCCACCCCATGGTGTGTTGACTCCTTTGGCCGTGCGCTGCCTTCAACGCCTTTACGTCGACGCAGGTCACACGATCGATAGGTTCCCCGACACGCCTTCGGTGTTTATCCGAACACGCACCGTGGAGAATCGCGTGTGATCAGCGGTTTTGGCAAGAGGTCATCAGGTGGGGTATCGGTGAACGGTCGGTGATCTCCGCCGCATACGGTGTGGGGGATGGGCGTCGCGCCGATTGTGAGTAAAGTCGTCTTTACTTCGACGGGAACCGGGCGGCCCACGCGGTCGTTGAACCCGATGCAGGTGCCAGTAGATCCAGGAGGATCAGGTGCGATCCAGTAGCAACCCGGCGTTCCGGAACCTGCCGCGTGGCGCGGCGGAGTACGGACCCAACGTAGGCTTCAACCAACCCCAGGGCGGCGTGCCCGGCTACGGTCCTCCGCAGACCTCCGCCGGCGCCGGCGACCGTCCGATGACCGTCGACGACGTCGTCATCAAGACGGCGCTGAGCCTCGGCACCGCGCTGGTGACCGGTGTGCTCACCGCGATCTGGGCGATCAGCCAGATCCCGCTGTCGGGGTCCGGCAAGATCCTGGGCATCCCCAGCGCCGTGATCGGCGTGCTCGTCGGCTCGATGATCGTCGGCCTCGTGATTTCGCTGGTGATCATCTTCAAGAAGATGCCGAGCGGCCCGCTCACGCTGGCCTACTCGGCCGTCGAGGGTGTCTTCCTCGGTGCGATCAGCGGTCTGTTCGAAGCGCTGTACCCCGGTATCGCGCTGCAGGCGATCGTCGGCACCGCCGGTGTCTTCCTCGCGATGCTGGTCGTCTACAAGACGGGTGCCGTCAAGGTCACCCCGAAGTTGACGAAGTGGATCATCGGCGCCGTGGTCGGCGTGGCGATCATGATGCTGGTCAACCTCGTCACCAGCCTCTTCTTCGGTTTCAATCCGCTGCGTGACGGCGGTCCGATCGCGATCATCTTCAGCCTCGTGGTGATCGGTGTCGCGGCGTTCAGCTTCCTGCTCGACTTCGACCAGGCCGACCGGATGATCCGCGAAGGCACGCCCTCGAAGTGGTCCTGGTACGTCGCCTTCGGCCTGATGACCACGCTGGTCTGGCTGTACCTCGAGATCCTGCGGTTGCTGTCGTACTTCCAAAACGACTGACCGGAGTCTCTCCGCGAAAGGGCGTCCCGAGCGATCGGGGCGCCCTTTTCCGTGGCGGCGAATACCCTGCTGGCATGACCGAACACAGGCGTTCCCCATGGTTCTGGGTTGGCATCCTGGTGCCGGTCGCGATCGTGGTGCTCAGCGCGTCTTCGTGGATCATCGGCCATCTCGCCGACACGGACGACGTCCAGGCGGGCGGCTGCTACGCGGTCACCAGGTTCGGCGACGTCGACGACGATCCGGTCAAGGCGGACTGCGGCTCGGCCCAGGCCAACGCGAAGGCGGGAGCGAAGACCGACGCCGGTGGCGCGTGCCCGGCGGGCGAGTACGACCAGCTCACTGTCGACAAGACGTTCGCCTCGTACAAGCTCTGCATGATGCTCAACGCGAAGCAGGGCGACTGCCTCGAGAACTTCCTCGCCGACAGCGTGGCGTATCAGAAGGTCCCCTGCTCGGACCCCGCGCGGGACGCGGAGGTCCTGAAGGTGGTCGACGGTGTCGCGACCTGTGACGACACGGAAGCGACGCATCTCAAGAGCTACTCGACTCCGCCTTCGACGGTCTGTGTGAAGAGCACCAAATAGCGGCCTCAGCCAGTGGCTTTCACCCGTTTGGGGGGCCGCTTCCAGGGGTCGAACACGGTGAGTGTTGGATACCGAGGTTCTCATTTCCTCTTCACAACTGTGAGGTTTCTCGGTGACCACTTCCCAGCCGGCCCCTGGGGGCCAAATGCCGGTGGGACAGCCCGACGCTTTCGGACAGCCGGAAGCGCCCAAAAAATCCAAGCTCCGCTGGCTGCGTTTCGCCATCCCGGTGCTCGTCGTCGTGATCGGCGGCGGTCTCTTCCTGGTCAACCACTTCACCGGCACGGGCAACGCCCAGGCCGGTGAATGCCTCAGCGTGACCGAGTTCTCCCGGACGGCCGACGAGCCGAAGAAGGCCGATTGCGGCGCGCAGGAGGCCAACGTCAAGATCGCCGCCCGCGTGGGCGGCGACGAGGCATGCCCGGAGGGCGACTACGACAGCATCTCGATGTCCGGCCGGATCTCGTACAAGCTGTGCCTGATGGCCAACGCCAAGCAGGGCGACTGCCTCAAGGGCTACATGTCGAAGACGGCCGGCTATCAGAAGGTGGCCTGCACCGATCCCGCCAAGGACGCGGAATTGGTGAAGATCGCCAACGTCGCTGATCAGGCGTCGTGTGAGGGCACCGAAGCGACGCGAGTGGCGGTGTACTCGACACCGCCGACCACGGTCTGCATCAAGACGGCGCCGTAACCACAAGCACGTGAAGGCCCCTTCCCCCGGCTCAGCCCGGGGAATGGGGCCTTCGCGCGTTCCGGCGGAGCAAGGGACCTTTGGTATCGCCGCCGCCATCCGGCCCCGCGCGCGCCGCCATTCGTCGCACAGTGTGGGACGGGCTGCGACCGGGCGGTCACCGGTCCTAACGTTGCTCGTCCCCCACCCCGCCGATCGACCTGGAGTCCTGGTGGCGACGACAGAAACCCAAGCCGGTGAGAAGAAGCTCCTCGACTTCCCGACCTCCTGCGCCGCCCCGGTCCCGCGACCGGAGGAGCCGGTCAAGATCGTGCCGCTGGCGGTCGCGGGTGCCCTCGCGGCCGGACTGACCTGGTACGTCTGGGCGGCGCACGGGGCGAAGTTCGGTGTCCTGCTGATCCTCGGCCTCCTGCTCGGGCTCGCGCTGTTCCACTCCCGGTTCGGTTTCACCTCGGCCTGGCGCCAGCTGATCGCGGTCGGGAACGGCCAGGGGCTGCGGGCGCACACGCTGCTGCTCGGGACGGCCGCGACGTTGATCGCGCTGATCGTGGGCACCGGGTCCGGCCTCTTCGGCAGCACGCCGAACCCGACCGCGGGCGGGCTGGGGCTCGCGCTGTTCGTCGGCGCGACGATCTTCGCCATCGGCATGCAGCTGGGCGGCGCCTGCGCGTCGGGAACGTTGTTCGCGGTCGGTTCCGGCCAGTCGACGATCGTCCTGACCCTCGGCGGCTTCATCACCGGCTCCGTCCTCTACACGTGGGCGTATCCGCTGCTTTCGGGCTGGCCCGAGTTCAAGGGCGTCCTACTCGCCGACCACGTCGGCTGGTTCGGTTCGTGGGTGATCACCGTCGCCGTCCTCGCCGCGATCGTGCTGGGGACGCGGTTCGTGCAGAAGCGCCGCAACCCGCCGCCGGTCGACGTCGTCCCGACCGCGCGTGGTTTCGCCCGGATCTACCGCGGTTCCTGGCCGATCCTCGTCGGCGCCGTCGTACTCGGGGTGCTGGCGGGCGCCGTCTTCCTGGTGTCCGGCGGGATCTGGGGTGTGACGAGCGCGTTCAGCCTGTGGGGCGCCAAGATCCTGCAGGTGTTCGGGCTGCACCCGGAGACCTGGGAATTCTGGCGGCTCAAGGCGAACGCGGCTTCGCTGGCCGGGCCGATCTGGAAGGACAAGAACAGCCTCACCGACATCGGCATCATGATCGGCGCGGGGGTCGCGGCCGCGGCGGCGGGCGCGTGGAAGATCCACAGCTCGATCCCGTGGCGGACCGCCGTCGCCGCGGTGCTCGGCGGGATCCTGATGGGCGTCGGCGCGCGGATGGCTGGCGGCTGCAACATCGGCGCGTACCTCGGCGGTATCTCGGTCGGCAGCCTGCATGGCTGGCTGTGGGGTGTCTTCGCGCTCGGCGGCACCTGGATCGGGCTCAAGCTGCGGCCGCTGTTCGGACTGGGCAACCCGGCTCCGACGGACAGCGTCTGCTGATCACTCTTCGTGATAACCCGTATGCGGGCCTGCCCTTTAGGCCCGCATACGGGGAAAAAGTTGGCAGGTAAAACCCGTGTTCGGCTACGCTCGGCTACATGTCCGAGCTTGCGCCTTAAGGCACAAGCTCGACTGGGGAAGGCTCGGCCTGGTGCCGGGCGTCGATTCCGTAGTCGCGACCACGGGGGTCGTCGCGTCCACTCAGTAACAGGGACGGACTTTTCATGTCAACGCAAAGCCCGGCCGCACCGGGCGGCGACAAACTCGACGCCGGCGTGCTCAAGGTCGCCGGCGTCGTCATCCTCGGCGCGATCATGGCGATCCTCGACACGACGGTCGTCAACGTCGCGCTCCAGAAACTGACCATCGAGTTCCAGACCTCGTTCGACACCATCCAGTGGATCGCGACCGGCTACATGCTGGCGCTGGCGACGGTCATCCCGGTCACCGGCTGGGCCTCGGACCGGTTCGGCACCAAACGGCTCTACCTGACCGCGATCGGGCTGTTCCTGATCGGCTCGATGCTCGCCGGCATGGCCTGGGACGTCGAATCGCTGATCATCTTCCGGGTCCTGCAGGGCTTCGGCGGCGGCATGCTGATGCCCGCCGGCATGACGATCCTGACCAGGGCCGCGGGGCCGCACCGGATCGGGCGCGTGATGGGCGTGCTCGGCGTGCCGATGCTGCTCGGCCCGATCGGCGGCCCGATCCTGGGCGGCTGGCTGGTCGACGCGGTGAGCTGGCGTTGGATCTTCTACATCAACGTGCCGATCGGCCTCGTCACCATGGTGCTGGCCTGGCGTGTGCTGCCGAAGGACCGGCCGGAGCCCAGTGAGCGCTTCGACTTCCTCGGCATGCTGATGGTGTCGCCGGGGCTGGCGGCGCTGATCTTCGGTGTTTCGAACATCCCGTCGGCAGGCGGGATCGGCGCGGTGGAAGTCTGGCTGCCCGCGCTGGCCGGGGTCGCGCTGCTGGTGGCGTTCGTGTTCCGGGCGAACCGGGTCACGAACCCGCTGCTCGATCTGAAGCTGTTCAAGAACCGGTCGTTCTCCGTCGCCATGGTGACGATGACCTTCTTCTGCGTCGCGTTCTTCGGCGCGATGCTGTTGCTGCCCACGTATTTCGTGCTGGCGCGCGGTGAGTCGGCGATGAACGCCGGTCTGCTGCTCGCCCCGCAGGGGGTCGGCGCGATGCTGACGATGCCGATCGCGGGCAGGCTCGCGGACAAGATCGGCGCGCGGCAGATCGTGCTGCCCGGTCTCGTGCTGATGCTCGCCGGGTTGATCGCCTTCACCCAGGTCACCGCGGCGACGCCGTACTGGCTGCTGCTTTCGGCGCTGTTCGTGATGGGGCTCGGCATGGGCGCGACGATGATGCCGATCACCTCGGCCGCGTTGCAGACGCTCAAGCCGCAGGACATGGCGAAGGCGTCGACGGCGACGAACATCCTGCAGCAGACCGCGGGCGCGATCGGGGCGGCGGTGCTGTCGATCATCCTGGCGGCGTTGCTCGCCGGGAAGTTCGGCGTGCCGACCGCACAGGGACAGCTGGCCGCGACGGCCGCGGTGATGAACCCGGCGACGCACGAAGCGGCTTCGGGGCTGACCGCCGACGCGTTCTCGACGACGTTCCTGTGGTCGTTGATCCTGCTCGCGCTGTGCCTGATCCCGGCGGCGTTCCTGCCGAAGACCAAGCCCGCCCTGCCGGAGGGCGCGGACGGAGAGGTCGCCGCCGCCCCGCCGATCATGACCCACTGATCATGATCCGCTAGGCCCGGCCCGAAAGGGAGCAAGGGACCTTTGCTATCGCTTCTCTCGACGTCGAGACAACCGGTAGCAAAGGTCCCTTGCTCCCTTTTCGCAGGTCAGAAGGTCAGGAGAGGCGCTCCAGGACCATCGCCATGCCCTGGCCGCCGCCGACGCACATCGTCTCGAGGCCGAACTGCTTGTCGTGGTGGCGCAGCGAGTTGATCAGCGTCGAGGTGATCCGTGCGCCGGTCATGCCGAACGGGTGGCCCACGGCGATCGCGCCGCCGTTGACGTTCAGCTTGTCGAGGTCGATGCCGAGGTCCTTGTAGGACGGGATGACCTGCGCGGCGAACGCCTCGTTGATCTCGACGAGGTCGATGTCGTCGATGGACATCCCGGCGCGGGCGAGTGCCCGCTTCGACGCCTCGACGGGGCCGTAGCCCATGATCTCCGGCGACAGCCCGGAAACACCGGTGGAGACGACGCGCGCGAGCGGCGTCAGGCCGAGCTCCTTGGCCTTGGTGTCGGACATGATGATCACGGCGGCGGCGCCGTCGTTGAGCGCGCAGCAGTTGCCCGCGGTGATCCGGCCGTCGGGGCGGAAGACCGGCTTGAGGCCGGAGACGCCTTCGAGGGTGACGCCGGCGCGAGGGCCGTCGTCCTTCGAAACCACGGTGCCGTCGGGCAGGGTGACCGGGGTGATGTCGTTGGCCCAGAAGCCGTCCGCGATGGCCTTCTCGGCGAGGTTCTGCGAGCGGACGCCGAACTCGTCCATCTCTTCACGCGAGACGTTCTTCAGCCGCGCGAGGTTTTCCGCGGTCTGACCCATCGCGATGTAGACGTCGGGCAGGGCGCCGTTCTCGCGCGGGTCGGTCCAGCTGTCGGCGCCTTCGGCCGCGACCTGCGCGGTGCGGGCTTCGGCGTCGGCGAAGAGCGGGTTGTGCGTGTTCGGCCAGGAGTCCGAGCTGCCGTTGGCGAAGCGGGACACGGTCTCGACGCCGGCGGAGATGAACACATCGCCCTCGCCCGCCTTGATCGCGTGCAGCGCCATGCGGGTGGTCTGGAGGCTGGAGGAGCAGTACCGGGTGATCGTGCAGCCGGGAAGGTGGTCGTAGCCGAGTTCGACGGCGACCGCGCGGCCCATGTTGAAGCCCTGCTCGCCGCCGGGGAGACCACAGCCCAGCATGAGGTCTTCGATCTGCGCCGGGTCGAGTTCGGGGACCTTGTCGAGCGCGGCGCGGACCATCTGCGCGGTGAGGTCGTCCGGGCGGATGCTCACCAGCGATCCCTTGCCGGCGCGGCCGATCGGGGATCGGGCGGTGGAGACGATGACGGCTTCGGGCATGGAACGACACTCCCTTGTTCTCGATCCAGACGCGCTAAGCGGTTGCTCACCTCGCATCCTCCACCGGAGGGAGGTGCGGGTCAAAGACGAACGCGACCCACGCCACTCTTTTACTCTGCGGTCTTCACCCCGCCCGGTTGAGTGGACACAGCACGACCTGCGGCGTTTAGGCTGTCGGAGTGGATTACGTCGAGCACATCGTGGACCTCGTGGGCAACACCCCTCTGGTCAAGCTGAACGCACTGGCCGAGGGGCTGCAACCGCTCATCCTGGCCAAGGTCGAGTACGTCAACCCCGGCGGCAGCGTCAAGGACCGCATCGCGCTGCGGATGATCGAAGCCGCGGAGCGTTCGGGCGCGCTGAAGCCCGGTGGCACCATCGTCGAGCCGACCTCCGGCAACACCGGCGTCGGGCTGGCCATGGTGGCGCAGCGCAAGGGGTACAAGTGCGTGTTCGTCTGCCCGGACAAGGTCAGCGAGGACAAGCGCAACGTGCTCAAGGCCTACGGCGCCCGCGTCGTCGTCTGCCCGACAGCGGTGGCGCCGGAGCACCCGGACTCCTACTACAACGTTTCCGATCGCCTCGTCCGCGAGATCGAGGGCGCCTGGAAGCCGAACCAGTACGCCAACCCGGAGAACCCCGCCAGCCACTACCACTCGACCGGCCCGGAGCTCTGGCGCCAGACCGAAGGCAAGATCACGCACTTCGTCGCGGGCGTCGGCACGGGCGGCACGATCTCGGGCACCGGCAAGTACCTCAAGGAGGTCAGCGACGGCCGCGTCCAGGTCATCGGCGCGGACCCCGAAGGCTCGGTGTACTCCGGCGGGACCGGGCGGCCGTACCTCGTCGAGGGCGTCGGTGAGGACTTCTGGCCGGACACCTACGACCGGGACATCGCCGACCGGATCATCGCGGTCTCGGACGCGAACTCCTTCGACGTCACCCGCCGCCTCGCGCTCGAAGAGGGACTGCTCGTCGGCGGCTCGTGCGGGATGGCCGTCGCCGCCGCGCTCAAGCTCGCCGAGGGCCTCGGCCCGGACGACGTCGTCGTCGTGCTCTTGCCCGACGGCGGCCGCGGCTACCTCACCAAGGTGTTCAACGACGACTGGATGTCCTCCTACGGTTTCCTCCCGCCGGACTCCAGCGGCGCCACCGTCGGCGACGTCCTGATGAAGAAGAGCGGCTCGCTGCCCAGCCTCGTGCACAGCCACCCGAACGAGACCGTCGCCGAAGCGGTGGCGATCCTGTCCGAGTTCGGCGTCAGCCAGATGCCCGTGGTCAGCGCGGAGCCCCCGGTCATGGCGGCCGAGGTCGTCGGCGCGGTCAACGAACGCGACCTGCTCGAAGCGCTCTTCACCGGCAAGGCCCAACTGGCCGACCGGCTCGAGCAGCACATGTCGCCGCCGCTGCCGACCATCGGCGCCGGTGAACAGGTCAGCGTGGCGATGAACGCGCTCTCGGGCGCGGACGGCGCGCTGGTGCTGGTCGACGGCAAGCCGGCGGGGGTCGTCACCCGGCACGACCTGCTCGCGTTTCTCGCGGGACGGTAAAGAGGCATTTCATCGGATGGCCGGGCCGGGGCGTTACGAGCGGCCCACCCGGCTATCCGATAGCGTGTCGGGTGAGTTGAACTTTTATGTCCTCGTCAAGGGGGTTCAAGACCCAAATGAGTGCTCCGCAGCCACCGAATCAGCCTTGGGGTGGCGCCCAGCCACCGCAGGGACCCCCGAGTGGCCCCCAGCCGCAGCAAGACAACCCGTTCGGTTCCCCGGAACCGACTCAGGTGGTCCAGCCCGGCCAGCCGCCCCAGCCCGACTACGGGCAACAGCAGTACGGGCAGCAGCCCTCCTATGAGCAGCCCCAGGGCGGCGGGTTCGGCGACACGCCGGAGCCCACACAGGTCGTGCAGCCGGTCCAGCCCGGTTCCGGCGACGCGAACGCGACCCAGGTCGTGCAGCCGGTGAGCGGCGGTGGGGAATCCCCGACCGCCGAGTCCACCCAGCTCGTGCCGCCCGGCTCGCAGCCGCCCGCCATCCCGTACGCCCCGCCGCCGAGCGCGGCCGACAACCCGGCCGCCGGTGCCTACGGCGCCCAGGGTGGCGGTTTCGGTCAGCAGCAGGGCTTCGGCGGGCCCCAGCAGGGCGGGTTCGACCCGTCGCAGGGCCAGCAGCAGCCCGGTTACGGCCAGCCGCAGCAGGGCTTCGGCGGACCGCCGCAGGGCGGCTTCGGCCAGCAGCCCGGTTTCGGCGGACCGCCGCAGGGCTACAGCCCCGTCGCCGGTGGTGGTGCCGGCGGTAACCCGCTGTTCGGGTTCATCGCCGGTGGCCTCGTCGGCCTTCTCGGTCTCCTCGGTCTCGTCTTCAGCTTCGTCTACTTCGGTGACGCGAGCGACTTCTCCAAGGGTGTCGACGCCCAGGCCTCCAGGATGAGCGAAGAGGCCATCAACAAGGCCCTGGACCAGTTCGGCCTGGCTTCGCCCGGCACCGTCTGGCTCTACGTGATCCTGCTGCTGGTCGCTTCGATCATCGCGACGGCGGCCGGTGCCGGCCTCGCGCTGGCAGGCAAGCTCCCGGCCTCGCTCAAGAAGATCGTGCCGATCGCGGTCACCGCGGGCGGCGCGCTGCTGCTCCTCTTCGGCATCCTGCTCCTCGGCGCCACGACCGCGTCGGGCGACGGTGTCCCGAGCGGGGTCAGCATCGGGATCGGCCTGCCGCACCTGATCTTCGGCATCCTGATCCTGATCGTGGGTGTGCTGGGCCTGATCCCGGCGACCGCGCAGTTCGTCGGTCTCGGTGGCGGCGGTTCGGTGCTCGGTGCCCCGCAGAGTGGCCAGCCCGGTGGTTTCGGCGGCCCGCCGCAGGGTGGCTTCGGCCAGCCGGGTCAGCCCGGCCAGCCTGGTCAGTACGGCCAGCAGCAGCCGGGTCAATTCGGTCAGCCGCAGCCCGGTCAGTACGGTCAGCCCGGCCAGGCCGGTCCGCCTTCGGGTGGCTTCCCGCAGCAGGGGCAGCCTGGTGGTTTCGGGCAGCCCGGTCAGCAGGGGCCGTCCAGCGGTGGTTTCGGCCAGCCTGGTCAGTCGCCGCAGGGCGGCTTCGGCCAGCCGCAGCAGCCCGGTGGTTTCGGGCAGCAGCCCGGTCAGCAGGGCCCGCCCAGCGGCGGGTTCGGTCAGCCGGGCCAGCAGCCCGGTCAGCCGCCGCAGCAGTGGTGATCCGCCACCGCTGAACGGTTTCGCTCAGGACGCCCCCGGCCCGTCGGCCGGGGGCGTCCCGCGTTTCCGGATTCGCCTGCCGCGGCCAGGTCCGCGGGGCTAGGGTGAGCGCCGTTGACTCACCCCTTGCCGACGGGAGCGACGTGACCGGTCCGTACGGATATCCCGCACAGCAGCCCGGACCGGCAGGTTTCGGCTATCCCGCGCGGCAGGCCCGGCCCTCCGGCGCGACGGCGATCATCGCCGCGGTGCTCGGGCTCCTCGGTGCTCTCGCGTCCGGCTTCATCCCGATCCGCTACTTCATCGGACTCCCGTCGGGCTTCAGCCTCTCGAACCTGCCCGGCTTCGCGCTCGTCGAACTGGTGCTCTACCTGCTCGCCGGGTTGTTCCTGCTGATCGGCGCGCTGACGACGTTCTTCCGTTCGGTGATCGGCGCCGTCCTGCTGATCCTCGGCTCATTGCTCGCCATCGTGGCCGTCGTGCTGGAGCCGATCGCGTTCCGCGTGCCGTACCGGATCCACCTCGACATCCTGTTCCGGTTCGCGTCCTTCGACGCTGTTCTCCGCTTGGCCATGATCGTGTTCGGCCTCCTGGCGCTGCTGCTGGCGATCCTTCCGCCGACGTGGAAGTACCTGCGCCGGCGGCCTGCCCCGGCCCAGCCCTCTCGGCAACAGAATCAGTTTCCCCAGCAAGGCGGCTGGTGAGGCGTCCGGCTGGCAGGATGAGGCGAGGATTCCGACAGGGGGAGAAATGACTTATCAGCAGTACCCGCCGCAGGGCGCCTACCCGCCGCCGGGCATGGCACGGCAGCCGAGCGGTGCCACCGGGATGATCGCCGGGATCCTCGCGATCCTCGGCGGGCTCTGGTTCCTCGCCGGACTCGCGTTCCACGTCATCGAACTCCTCGATTTCGCGGGTTCGGTCCTCATCGGCGGCGCGGTGCTCGACTTCCTTTCCGCGGCCTTGCTCCTGAGCGGCGGGCTCCTGCTGCTCCTGCGCAAGAGCGCCGGGCGAGTGCTCACCGTGATCGGGGCCGGGGCCACGATCCTTTTCGTGGTGTCGATCTTCGTGATGCGGGCGGTCGGCTCACATTTCTTCTTCACGTACAGCGGAGTGACGCTGCGCTTCGGCGCCGGCTGGCTGCTCATCGTGGTGCTGATCCCGGCGATCGCGACCCTCGTGCTGGCGCTGGTCCCGCCGACGGCGCGCTGGCTGGCGGCCAAGAAGCAGCCCGCCCTCGCCGGGCCGCCGCCGAACTTCGGTTATCCGCCCCCGCAGCCCGGCTATCCGCCCGCTCCCGGTGGACCGCGGCAGGGTGGACCACCACCCGGGCAGTGGTGAATTCGGTCCCAGACCATGGGATCTCGAGCGGGTGGTCGTACCCTGGACCGTATGGCCGACGATTACTCTCTGCTGGGCTTCGAGACGCGCGCGATCCACGCCGGGCAGACCCCTGATCCCCGGACCGGCGCGGTCATCGTGCCGATCTATCAGACCTCGACTTACGCGCAGGACGGCGTCGGCGGCACGCGCGAAGGCGACTACGAGTACTCCCGTACCGCGAACCCCACGCGCACCGCGCTGGAGGTCGCGCTCGCGGCGCTCGAAGGCGCCCGGCACGGTCTGGCCTACGCGTCGGGAATGGCGGCCAGTGACGTCCTGCTGCGGGCGACCCTGCGGCCCGGTGACCACCTCGTGCTCGGCAACGACGCGTACGGCGGCACGTTCCGGCTGATCGACAAGGTGCTCAGCCTGTGGGGCGTCGAGCACACGGTCGCCGATCTCGGCAACATCGCCGAGGTCCGCGCCGCGATCCGGCCGGAGACGAAGCTGATCTGGTGCGAGTCGCCGACGAACCCGATGCTGGGGATCGCCGACATCGCCGCGCTGGCCGAGGCCGCGCACGGCGCCGGCGCCCGCTTGGTCGTCGACAACACCTTCGCCACCCCGTACCTGCAGAACCCGCTTTCGCTGGGTGCCGACGTCGTCCTGCACTCGACGACCAAGTACCTCGGCGGACACTCCGACGTCGTCGGCGGCGCGATCCTGACGAACGAGGACGAACTGCGCGAGCAGCTGTTCTATCTGCGCAACGCGGCGGGCGCGGTGCCCGGTCCGTTCGACGCGTGGCTGACCCTGCGCGGGATCAAGACCCTCGCGCTGCGGATGGAGCGGCACAGCGACAACGCCGAACTGATCGCCCGGATGCTGCTGAAGCACCCGAAGGTCGAGCGTGTCTACTACCCGGGCCTTCCGGAGCACCCCGGCCACGAGGTCGCTTCGAAGCAGATGCGGCGCTTCGGCGGGATGATCTCGTTCACCCACATCGACGGCGAGCAGGCCGCGCTCGACGTCGCGGCGAAGACGAAGCTGTTCATCCTCGCCGAGTCGCTGGGCGGGATCGAATCGCTCATCGAGCACCCGGGCAAGATGACGCACGCGAGCACCGCCGGATCCACCCTCGAGGTGCCGGACAACCTGGTGCGCCTCTCCGTCGGCATCGAGGACGGCAGCGACCTGGTCGCCGATCTGGCCAAGGCCCTGGGCTGACCGCCGCCGAGCCCAGGCGATAGCAAGGGACCCTTGCTATCGTTAGCGTACCCACGCTAACCATTGAGCCGAAGGTCAAACGTGGCGCGGGGCCGGTGTCCGCTTCTGCGTACGCGTTCTCCTGGTAGTGAGGGCCTCCTTTCCTACTCTGACGGTAGTGAAGGAGGCCTTCGCTACCGTCGGATGTGGTCCCTGGTGACAGTGGGGCGGTTGTGGCCTCGGCGGCTGGTCGCGAAGTACATGAAGGCCTCCTTCCTTGCGTCTAGCGCAAGGAAGGAGGCCTTCATGTACTTCGGTAAGGCGTGACTCGCGTGCCTGGATGCCGCACACGCGAGTGCGGAGTCTGAAAACGCCAGATCCGGGTCTGAGCACGCGCGTGCGGTGCCGCGTCACCAGCCCACCGTCTCGCCCCTTCACGCCACGTTTGCCTTATCTCTCAATAAGTGACAGCAAAGGTCCCTTGCTTCGTTCGCGCTGGTCAGCGCGGTGTGGTGGGAGGAAGCGCCCGGTTACGGGCGGAAGTTGCTGGGTGCGACGCCGCTCTTCGCGTCCGCCTCGTGCGAAGTGCCCTGAGGCGCGGCAGGCAGCTCGGAGCCGTCGACGCAGCCGCCGACGAGTTCGATGTGGTTGTCGTGCCGGATGTACTGGCCCGGATCCACGCAACCGGCGCGGTCGACCGTGTAGACGGCGGCGCCGGTCAGCAGTGCGGCCGAAGTGAGGGCCAGCACGACCGGCAGCATCCCGGCGGAACGGGTCGCCCGGACCCTGCCGATGTTCCCCCGTGCCATGCGCACTCCCTGGTCGCCTTCGCCGCCATCGTCAAGAGTACCCGGACGGGGAACTTGTCACGTGACGTATCCGTCAGGTGGCATCATCCGGCCGTCCGGGGCCCGCGAACCACGTCGTCCTAAGTGGACGGTTGACCGGTGATGGCGGCGACCGCGAGTTCGCGTTCGGGCTCGCCGACCTCGGGCAGGGTGAACCGCGACGCCCGGATGTGGCCGAGCAGTTCGGGGTCGGGCGCCACGTCGTGCTCGCGCAGGTAGTAGGCGACCGCGCCCGGCCAGTACCAGCGGCCGTCCGTGCGGAAGTTCAAGGGCACCAACGGTTCCCTGTCGGGATCGAAGGCATCGGCTTCGTAAGTCCGCGACGCGAGCACGACCGGGGCGCCGTCGAGGTACTCCAGTACGCGATCCCGTTCGGCGGGGGGCAGCGGCTCGCGGTTCACCACCGGACGCCCGGACTCGTCGAGTCCGTCATAGACCCGCGGCGACTTCAAGTCTTCCGGCGCTTCCGCGGGCGGAGTGGCCACCGGCGGCTCGGCCCGCGGCGCGGCGTCGAGCCCCGCTCGCTGCCGCAGCCACGGCGGGATGTTCTGTTCGGCTCGCGGGAAGAAGCGCAGCTCGTCCTGGAAGCCGATCGACGGCGGCGCCTGCCGCCACGGCGGCTCCACATCCGCGAGGAAGTCCGTACTGAGCACGGTCGCCGAACCGTAGACCAGGATCGCGCTCAGCCAGGTCCCTCGGCCGGGCTGGTACATCCCCGACCGCAGGTTCCCGATCAGCCGCACGGCCTCCGGGTTCGGCGGCACCGGGCGCGGGAGCCCGTCCTGACCGGTGACGAGCAGGTCGGCCTCGACATGCCTGCCCGCCGCCCGGTACTCGACGCGCATCTGCTGCCAGCCGGGCGGCAGCGGCGTGGCGAGGGCATGGCCGATCTGCCAGACGAGCTGCTGTTGCTGCTGCTGGTTCAACGGTTGTTGTGGTCGGCTCATCTGCCCTCGCTCACCGATGGTCAGTCCGCCTGGCCGGCGGCACGTCGCTGAAGCCATTCCGCGCGTTCACCGGTCCGCGGGTAGCGCTCCAGCTCCTGCGCGAAGAACTCGGCGGGCGGGACGTGATCCCAAACGGGTTCGTTGTCCCAGTTGTACTCGGCCGAGTACCCGCCAGGGTGCACGAGGTGATAGCGGATCGAAGTCCACGCGCCTTCGCCCGGCTTCGCCATGCTGTCGCGCAGTTCCACGAAGAAGTCCGCGACGCCCTCCGGCGGTGTCCACGGGGTGGCGGTGCCCATCACGGTCAGGACCTGCGCGGAGATTTCGTAGTAGTCACCGACGGAACGGAAGATGATGAACAGCTGCTCCCAATCCGCGGGGACGGAGTGCACCATCCAAGTGGTGAAGTCCTTGAACAGCTCGTTCGCCTGTGCCGCGCTCGTGGGCACAACGGGCATCGGCATCAGTTCTGCTCCTTCTCTTCCGCCGCCGCGAGCTTCGCGCCGAGCCAGCCCGGGATGTGCTCAGGATCCCGGGGGAACTTCTTCAGGTCTTCGGCGTAGTGTCCCGGTTCCATCGGCGGCGTGAGGACCGGTTCGTAGTCGTTGTTGTAGTTGAAGAAGATCTGCCCCGGCGGGTTCAGCGAAATCCGTGCCGAGAACCAGGTTCCGCGGCCGGGCTCGTACAGCAGCGTGCGCAGCTTCGCGAGGATCACGTTGAGCTCGGTGGGCGGCGCGATCTCCGGACGGGAGCCGTCGTCCATGATCACGGTCAGGCCGAGATCCTGTACGGGCACGGTCATCGAGCTGACCAGGTCGATGCGCCGCCAGCCTTCTTCCGGAACGAGGTTCAGCAGCGCGATGCCGAGCTGCTGGATCAGGTCCTCGTGACTCTCACCCCCGGAAGTCATCGGGCCAGAGTGGGTTGTTGTGGTCATTGGGGAAACTCCTGACGATTACCGAGATCCGGCCTTCGGTGTCCGGGCCGTAAGCCCGGTATTGACGGGTGTGCGCGTCGTCGATACCGGCATCCCGAAGTTCGAACGTGTCCTCGTTCTCCAACCTACCCGCGAGGCCGCTGTCGTCCCGATCCCGCTCCATCCGGTACCAGCTGTCGTCCGCGTCGTAGGTCTCCTTGAGCTCCTTGGCGCCCGCGTTGCTGTTGTCCACACGGCCTTGCGAGCCCTGGTTGAGCGCTTCGCCGGAGCCGCCGACGGACGTGCCGCGGTGGTGGCCGCCGTCGTCGATGTTCTTCCCGGAGGCGTCCTTGCCGCCCAAACCGCCGACCTGGCTCTGCGCCGAGCCGTCACGCCGGATGTTGCTGGCACCACCCGGGTCCGGGGGAGCCGACGTCACCACGGTGTTGCCTCGCGCGTCCGTCCGGTGGATCTCGCCGGGTGACTGCCTGCCCAGCGGGTTGCCGTCGGCGTCGTGCATTTCCAGGCCATGGTCGACCCGGACCACCGCGTTCGGCGGCGGGTTGTTCATATCCGCGTTGAACGGCTGTCCGGTGTGCATGTGGGTGATCTTGCCGTCCGGCCCGGTCTGGAACGACCCGTACGGCAGGCCGTCCTTGTCCACCACGTGGATCCGGGTGTTGGGCGGCAGATTGTCCCGGCCCGCGATCGGATCCTTGTGCGCGAGCTTGTCGCTGATCGCCTTTTGCTGGGCGTCGGACATCGAGCTCGGATCACCGTCGGTGAACCCGCGCGGGTCCTTGTTCTGATGGGCGACCGCGTTCTCGCTCTTGGGCGGAACCTGGTGCGAGTAGGTGACTTCGCGGTCGGGCGCGGGCCACGAATCCTGGACGTTCCTGGCGTTCCTGGTTCCGTAGTGACCGTCCTGGGTGATCTGCGCGCCGTCCGGTGCGGCCCCGACCTCCGGGTTGGTCCTGGCTCGCTGGCCGCTGGTGGTGTCGACGTGGCTGATGTGCCCGGTCCCGTCGGTGTGGAACTCACCCCGCGGGTGGCCGAACTCGTCGGTCGGGCGGTGCACACTGTTCGGCGCCAGCGTCGGCCTGTCGTTCGCGTCGAGCCTGGGGTTCCCGTTTTCGTCGGTGTGCCGGCGGTTGAATGCCTCGTCCTGCTTGACCGCGTTCGGGTGATCGACCGGGGTCCCTGTCGGCTGCGGCGGGTGGTAGCCCTGGCCGTGTTCCGGCCGCCCGTCGGGTCCGACGTGGTATTCCTGGTGGAGCGGGCCGCGGTCGACCCGGTAGTTGCTGTTGGGCAGCGGATCCCGCAGCTCCGGGTTGTTCGCTCCCTCGTGGGTGTCGACCCACTTGACCCTGCGGTGCTCGTCGGTCTGGAAACTGCCGCGTGGGTTCCCGTCCGCGTCCGTGACGTGGTAGCGGGTGTTCGCGTCCAGATCGGTCCGGCGGCTGAACGCGTCGTTCGCACCCGGCGCCCGCGGGTCGTCCGCCCTGATCCTGACCTGGTCGTGGGGCTGCGGCGGGGACGCGATGTCACCGATCCTCGTGACGTCCCGGGTGCCTTGCGTGGTCTTCACGTCGGTGTGCGTCACCGTCCGGACGTTGCCGTCCGCGTCGGTCGGGAAGGTGTCGTGCCGATGACCGACCTGCACGCGGTAGTCGGAATTCGGCGCCGGGCGCATGATCTCCGGGTTACCGGGGCCGTGCAGCCTGTTCGGCGCGACGGCGTCGACGTGCGTCACGTTGCGGTTCCCGTCGGTGTAGACCCGGCTGCGCACGTTGCCGTCCGCGTCGGTGATGTCGTACCGCGTGTCCGCGTCGAGCCTGCGCGGAGGCGTCGTCGGGTCGAAGAACGACTGATCGTCGCGTAGCTGGACGGGACGGGCGGGCGGCGTGAAATCGGGCTCGTCCCAGCGTCCTTCGATCTGGTGCTGGGGGTTGAGATCGTCGCCCTGACCGCGATCGCGGGCGCTGTCGGCGTCCACGTCCTGCTTGTCCGCGTGCGAGGTGTCCGGGGTGAAGCCGTCGTCGCTCGCCCGGCGGGCGGTGCCGTCGGGGCTGTGGACGTCCCATTCACCGTTCGGCGGGATCCGGGGCCGGGTGCGGCCGTCGGGCCCGATCTCGTAGTCGGACGAGAAGACACGCCCGTTCGAGTCGGTCCATGCCGGCTTGCTCGGCGCCATCACCTCGGTGTCGAGTTCACGCGACAGACGGCGCGCGAAGTCGTTCGAGCCGGCGTCGCAGCCGATCAGCCGGATCGGGCGGCCGTCGTAATCCCCGTTGCGCCGCAGGATGTCCGCGAACTCTTCCGGGGTGTAGGTGCGGTTGCCGATCCGGGCGTGCCCGTCCGGGGTGACGTGGACGTCGACCGTGTAGCGGCCGTCCGGATCCGGCTGGACCCGGTGCGGCAGGTCGCCCATGTCCGGATCCCCGCGATGGTAGGAGCTACCCGCGGGGGTGCCTTCGGAATGCCGCTGGTTGACCTCGTCGGGCGTCAGCGGCCGATCCGGCTCGGCGTCGGGGCCGCGGTCGTGCGGTGAACCGTCGGGGTGGCCGTTCGGGTCCTGGCGCGGGCCGTGCCCGTCGGGGCCGTGACCGTCCGGCGAATGCGGCGGCCCGGAGTGGCCACCGGGCCCGCGGCCGCCCGGTCCGGTGTTGCCGGGACCGGTGCCGCCGGGCCGGTTGCCGGGGCCGTGCGTTCCGGGCGTGCCGGTGTGCGGCTGGGCGCCGGGGCCGAAGTCGTTGCCACGGGCGACGGGCTGCGGCTGGTCCGGCCGTCCGCCGGGACCGGTCTGGCCGGGACCGCGGCTGGGGCCGGTGTGGGTGTCGGGAGTGCGCGGGGCGTGCGTGTCCGGGGTGCGCGGCGAACCGGGCGTGCCCGTCCAGCCGCCGCTCTGCGGCCTGCCGCCGGGCGAACCCGGGGTGCCGCCGGGAGTGCCACCAGGCGCGCCTTGGGGCGGCATGCCGCCTGCCATCGGCTGCCCCTGGGGCGGGACGCCGGGCGAACCGTCGCCACCGGTACCGCCACGCTGCGAAGGCACGTGTGACGGGCCTGCGTCGCCGAGACGGGGTGCCGTGGGTGCGGTACCGCTGGTCGTCGTGCCGCTGTCGGTCGGCCGGGTGGGGCTGCCGCCGTCACCGGCGTTACCGCCGCCG
The DNA here is from genome assembly GCF_044547565.1 of Amycolatopsis sp. NPDC052450. Taxonomy (NCBI): domain Bacteria; kingdom Bacillati; phylum Actinomycetota; class Actinomycetes; order Pseudonocardiales; family Pseudonocardiaceae; genus Amycolatopsis; species Amycolatopsis sp. NPDC052450. Next base: position 262,503 of record NZ_JBIUAQ010000007.1, read on the forward strand.
TGCTGGCCGGGCGACGGATCGGAACGGGGCGTGGGTGAACCGCCACCGTCGCCGCCGTGCGTCCGGGGCGAGCCGCCGCCGTCGCCGGTGTGGCTGGGGGAGCCGCCGGTGTCGGCGCGGGTGTTGGGAGCGTCGGGTGTGTGGCTCGGTGAGCCGCCGGTGTCCGCGCGGGTGTTGGGAGCGTCGGGTGTGTGACTCGGTGAGCCGCCAGTGTCCGCGCGGGTGTTCGGGGCGTCGGGTGTGTGGCTCGGCGAGCCGCCGCTGTCCGCGCGGGTGTGGGGCGCGGGGGAGCCGCTGTCCGGTGTGTTGCTCGGTGAGCCGCCACTGTCGGCGCGGGTGTGAGGGGCGGCGTCGGGTGTGTTGCTGGGCGAGCCGCCGGTGTCCGCACGGTTCGGGCTGGGGGAGCCGTTGTCGGGCGTGCGGTTCGGAGTGCCGGAATCGCCGGGAGACCCGCTGTCGGAGCGGGCGGCGCTGGGGGAGCCACCGTCCGGCGTGCCACCGGAGTTACCGTCCGAAGTGGACGGTCCATCGCCATCGCCCGCACGGTTGGGGGAGCCGCCGTCCGAGCGGGAGCCGCCACCATCCCTTGTGGACGGTGAACCGCCGCCGTCACCGGCTCGCGTGGTGTTCGACGGGCCGTCACCGCCGGAATCACCCGAGCGACCCGAGTCACCGGAAGAACCGGAGTCACTCGAAGAACCCGAGTCGCCGTCGGATCCGTTCGAACCGTTGGAGCCGTCGCCCGAACTGTTCGAACCATCGCCCGAACCGTTGGAGCCGTCGCCGGAGCCGCTACCGGAACCGTCGCCGTCCGGGCCGTCACCGGAGCCCGTGCCGCCGCCGGATCCGCCGGACCCACCACCGCTGCCGCCGCGCTGGACGAAGCCGCCCGGCTTGATGTTCCTGGTGTTGATCACGTCCAGGCCGGTGACCTTGCCCGCGATCTTGCCGAAGATCTTGATGATCTTCTCGAAGACATCGGCCAGTTTGCCCAGCAGCGGCGAGACCCGCCGCATCGCGTCGCACAGTTCCTTGAGCTTGTCGGCGATCTTCGCGGCCCACTTGGCGATCGCGGTGACGGCCTGCGCGACCACGATCGGCGTGCCGAAACCGAGGGAGAACACCGTCTCCATGACCCACGCGATGAGCTTGCCGACGGCGTCCGCGATCAGCTGGCGGATGAACTCACGGACGAACGCGACGATCTCGCCGAAGATCATCACGACGGTGCTGATCCCGCCCGCGACCGTCGCCGCCGCGCTGATCGCCTCTGCCTGCTCCGCAGCCTGCTTGCGGTACTGGTCGGCGGCCTCGCCGGTCCAGCCGGAAGTGCCGTTCTTGACCTTGTTCGCCAGGTCGACCTGGGTGTCTTCCAGCTTCTTGGCGACGTTGCCCCAGGTCTCCGAGTACGACTGGATGACCGGCGGATCGCCCGCCACGGCGTCCAGCATGTCCTTCAGCGGCTGCATGTGTTCCATCAGGAACGACGCCACCGACGACATCAGATAGCCGAACGGGTCGATCGCGGCACTGGCGATCTCGCCCGCGAGGCTCAGGACGCCGAGCCCACCGCCGATCCAGTCACCGTTCGAGATGCCGTTGAAGGCGTCCATGGCCGACTCGGCGACACCGATGCCCGCCGCGTAGCCGTAATCGCTGTTCCCGGCCGTCAGCGGTCCGGGGCCGTCGCCATCCGTCGGCGCCTTCGCGACGAGCGGGTTTCCCTCGGGCATCAGTCAGGCACCTGCGCGTTCTTGAACTCGGCGGCGAAGTTTTCGTCCTGCGTCCGGTAGGCGTTGGAAGCGGACCGCACGTTGTTCGCCACCGTCGTCGCGGCCTCGACAGCCTTGTTCAGCGCGTCGATGCCGAACTGCTCGACCGGGTCGAGCATCATCCGGAACGGCTGGCAGATGATCCCGTACGCGTCCGTCGGCATGCTCACCTGTTGCGCGGCGTCGACCGCCGTGCGCAGCCCGTCGGCGATGCCGTCGATCTGCTTGGAGTGCGCGTCGAGGTCGGCGCCGAGCTCATAACCCTTGCCTGCCATGGTTTCTCCCCTCTACCAGGCCGGATGAACGTCTACGAAAGGATGCTGCCGCCGAATTCGTCGTCATCGTCGTCCTGCGTGCGGCGGCGGCGCGGGATCGGCTTCGGCTGTGGTGGATTCTGGGGTGGGTTCTGGGGCGGATTCGCCTGCGCGGGCGGCGGCGGGGGCTCTTCCTCTTCCGGGCCGAAGCGGTGGTGCCGCTCGGGCTCCGGCGGGGCGATGTCGTCCTCCGGAGGAGCCTCCGGGAAGGTGCTCTGCGCTTCCGCGATCACCCGGCTCGCGGTCACGTCGGTGGTTCCGACGGTCTCGGCCATCGCCTGCTGCAGCAGTTCCGGGATGCGGGACTGCGCGAGCTGGACGAGGCGCATGACCTGCGACGAGACCTCCGCCATCCGTTTGCCGCTCGCGGCTTCGGCGATGACGAGGTTCGTGAGCAGGCCCTTCGAGTCGATCGTGACCTCGATGGTGTTGTCCTTCGACCGCTCCGTCACGGTCTGGCCCTGCATGCGGGCGGCCATCGCCTGATAGCGCGCGGCGGTCTCCTGGATCTGCTTCGTCCAGTTGTCCACCATTCGTTCGCTGGCGTCGACGTTGTCCGGCATCGGGACCCTTCCAAAAGCTGCATGCTGACGTCTTCACACTGACGGTCCGAAGGAGCCTTCGGTTCCGGGAGTGCTCGAAGTTTAGTTCCCGTCCGGTGTACCACCCAGCGCCGACAAAGTCGGCCCCGTCACGCAGCGAAAGGGCCCCTCACCACACGAAGTGCGATGAAGAGCCCTTTCACGCCCTGCGAACTGCCGGGGTCAGAGGTTGCCGCGGCGCTGCGCCGATGGCGCCTCGCCGTTAAAGATTGCCTCGGCGCTCCTGCTCACGCTCGATGGCCTCGAACAGGGCCTTGAAGTTGCCCTTGCCGAAACCGAGCGAACCGTGCCGCTCGATGAGCTCGTAGAACACCGTCGGGCGGTCGCCGATCGGCTTGGTGAAGATCTGCAGCAGGTAGCCGTCCTCGTCGCGGTCGACCAGGATGCGGTGCTCCTTGAGCTTCTCGATCGGCACCCGGACCTCGCCGATCCGGGCACGCAGCTCCGGGTCGTCGTAGTAGGAGTCCGGGGTGTCGAGGAACTCGACGCCCGCCGCGCGCATCGCCTTCACCGTCGCGACGATGTCGTTGGTGGCCAGCGCGATGTGCTGGCAGCCGGCGCCGCCGTAGAACTCGAGGTACTCGTCGATCTGCGACTTCTTCTTCGCGATCGCCGGCTCGTTGAGCGGGAACTTGACGCGGTGGTTGCCGTTGGAGACCACCTTGCTCATCAGCGCCGAGTACTCGGTCGCGATGTCGTCGCCGACGAACTCCGCCATGTTCACGAAGCCCATGACGCGGTGGTACCAGTCGACCCAGTAGTCCATCTTGCCGAGTTCGACGTTGCCGACGCAGTGGTCGACGGCCTGGAACAGCCGCTTCGGCGCGCCTTCGGGGCGGACGACGCTGCTCTCGCGCGGCTCGTAACCGGGCAGGTACACGCCGGTGTACTTCGACCGGTCGACCAGCGTGTGGCGGGTCTCGCCATAGGTCGCGATCGCGGCGACGCGCACGGTGCCGTGCTCGTCGGAGACGTCGTGCGGCTCCTCGAGGACGGTGGCGCCCTGCGAGCGGGCGTGCTCGATGCACCGGTCGACGTCGGCGACCTCGAGCGCGAGGTCGATCACGCCGTCGCCGTGGCGGCGGTGGTGGTCGAGCAGCGGGGAGTCGGGCTTGACGCCGCCGGTGATCACGAAGCGCGCCGAGCCGGACTTCAGCACGAACGACTTGCGCTCGAAGTTCCCGGTCTCGGGGCCCGAGTACGCGACGAGCCGCATGCCGAACGCGATTTGATAGAACCACGCGGTCTGCGTGGCGTTGCCCGCGATGAACACCACCGCGTCCATCGACTTCACCGGGAAGGGGTCGGTCGAAGAGTCGTGGTCGACGAGGCCGACGAGCTGACGCAGCTGGTCGTAGCTCACGTCGTCAAGAGCACCCTGGGGTTCCACTGTGTGCGTCATGCCATGAAGGATCCGAGCGCGTGACAAAATGCGCAATGGTCAAAGATTTTGCTGTGCACTATGACCAGTGATGGCCGGGGGAGCGCGGTCAAAGTGGACAACCTGTGTAGGAAGTAGGCCCGATGTCGGAAGCACTCGACGCGCTGGACGCGCGGCTGCTGCTGTTGCTCACCGATTCGCCCCGCCTCGGGGTGCTCGAATGCGCCCGCCGTCTCGGCGTCGCGCGGGGCACGGTGCAGGCCCGGCTGGACCGGTTGACCGAACGCGGGATCCTCGGCGGGTTCCCGCCCGAACTCGACCTCGCGGCGATGGGCTACGGCCTCACCGCGTTCGCCGTCCTGGAGATCGCGCAGGGCCGCCGGGCCGAGGTCGCGGAGGCGCTGTCCGCGATCGACGAGGTGTGCGAGGTCTACGCGACGACCGGCCAGGGCGACCTCTTCGTGCGGATGGTGGCGCGCAACAACGACGACCTGCAGCGGGTGGTGGACGAGGTGGTCGGCGCGCCGTACGTGCGGCGGACGTCGACGTCGATCGCGTTGTCGACGCCGGTTCCGCCGCGCGTACGGCCGCTGCTGGAACGACTGGCGCGGAGCTAGCGGACGCGACCTACGCCGTGTCCTGTGAGTATCGCCTGGGGGCTGGCCTGCGGAAAGGGAGCGGGGGACCTTTGCTCTCGCCTCCGGGTCGGTCCACCCGGCCCGTCCACAGCATCGCCCGTGCCGTCAGGGACCGCTGGGCGCGAAGACCGCGAACATGACTCGCAGGACGCGGAGCTAGCCGACCTGGCCGAGGTACCGCTTCGCCGACCGCTGGACCGCTTCGTGTCCGTCGGTGCGGATGATCGCGTCCCACCAGGCGCCGTAGATCGCCTCGAACTCGTACGGTTCGAGCATTTCGGCGGCGCGGCGGACGACCTCCGGGCGTTCCGGGATCAGGTTCGGGTAGCTGTACATCATGCCGACGAAGCGCCGGTCCGGGATGACCTGCAGGATGTCGCCCGAGAGCAGCGCGCCGCGGCCGTTCTCCCCGGCGGGCCAGTGCAGTACGGTGCCGCCGTCGAAATGCACGCCGAGGTTGATCAGCCGCAGGTCGGGGGCGACGTCGAGGGTCGCGCCGCTCCACAGCTTGATCGCCGGATCCGGCCTGCCGATCCACTGCCGGTCGCCTTCGTGCAGGTACACGGGCACGTCGAAGGCGTGGGCCCACTCGACCATGGTGGTGTAGTAGTGCGGATGGCTGATCGCGATTCCGGTGAGCCCGCCGAGTTCGCGGACCTCGGCGACCAGCTCGTCGTCGAGGTAGCCCGCGCAGTCCCACAGGAAGTTGCCGGATTCGGCCTTGACCAGCAGCGCGCGCTCGCCGATGGCGAAGTTGGGGGTGGACCCGACTCCGATGAGGCCGGGTCCCTGCTCCTCGACACGCGCTCGGTACGTCCCGCTCGCGCGGACGGTGTTCAGATCGGTCCACCGCTGTCCGGCCTGCGGGACGTACTGACGTTCGTCGTCGCAGATCGGGCAGTCGGACCGGGGTTCCGCGTACTGCATGCCGCAGGCGACGCAGATCGGTAGCTCGCTCATCGTTTCCCTCCAGATTTCTCCGGAAGTCACGCTAACGGCTCATATGCGCGCCCGGCCATATCGGGCGGTGTTCATTGCCGCGCGCTGACGAAAACTCGCCGAAGAGGCGCCGGTTCGCAGGCAACTCGCGCTGCGTGCGGAGGGCGCCCCTTCATCGGGATTTCCGGGACCTTCGGCCGCAAGGCGGCGTGCGGAGTGGCGCGCGGGGGGCTTACTTGGCGGTGTACGGCACGGCCTTGACGAGCGTCACCTTCTGGATGCTGCCGTTGGGCAGCTCGTACTCGCGGGTCTCGCCCTCTTTGGCGCCGAGCAGCGCCTTGCCGAGGGGGGACTCCGGCGAGTAGACGTCGAGGCCACCCTCGGTGCCCTCTTCGCGAGTCGCCAAGAGGAAGTTCTCGTCCTGGTCGTCACCGTCGTAACGCACGGTGAGGACCTTGCCCGGTCCCGCGCTGCCGTCGTTGGCGGGCGGCTCGCCCACCTTGGCCGAACGGAGGAGCTCCTGGAGGTGGCGGATGCGGGCCTCGTGCTGGCCCTGCTCTTCGCGGGCGGCGTGGTAACCGCCGTTCTCCTTGAGGTCGCCCTCTTCCCGGCTGTCGTTGATCTTCGCAGCGATGACCGGGCGGAGCTCGATGTAGTGGTCGAGTTCCTGCTTGAGCCTGTCGTAGGCATCCTGGGTCAGCCAGGTCACCTTTGTGTCGCTCACGGTCACCATCTCCTAGTAGGGCCTGCCAGGCTTGGGTGTACAAGCCGGCCACCAGGCCGGCATGGCGCGACGGCCTGGCTGAGATAAAGGAAAAACACGGCCCGTCTTGGGCCGTGCCGGTAGATCAGAGTAACACGGCGCGAGGCATCGCCGCCGGTCGAATTCGGTCGCGCCTCGGCGTTGGGCGCCCGTTTCACCCCGTTGGCCGCTATGGCCTTGACAGGTACCGTGGTACGTCGTATGAGCATCCGAAGATATCAGCCGTGACCGGCTTTCCGATGCTCTTGATGGTGGTAGTCACCCGGCTGTTCTTCGAACCAGGCTGAATCAGGACCTCTTTACGCCCGCTCTCGGCTCCGGCCTTGTCGCGGACGCGGACGACGCACACCCCCGGACGGTTCACGTCGTCCCTGGTCACGTTGATGGTGATCTCCATCGCGTCGCCCGGCTTCTCCTCGAACAAGACGCGTTCGCCCTCGATGGGCGCGCTGCCGAAGTTCGCGTACGCGACATAGGCGATACCGCCGCTGACCAGCAGTGCGATCACCACGAACACCAGGCGCCGCCAGCCGGCGGGCTTCGCTGCACGGGGTTTGCCGTACCGGCCTTCCGGCACGTCCATCCGAGTGCTTTCCGCGGTGGGAGCGTCCTGTCCCGTGCTCAACCCGGGCCTCCCGGTCGGTGTCGTCGTGCTCGCAGGGACAATGGGGTCGTATGCGAGTGGTCCCCTCGAGTATCCGCGCCCGGCAGGGCGGGCCGTCAGGCAGGGTCGCAGGGGAATAGGGAACGAGAAGGGGACGTTCGGAGCATGGTGCTAGCCAATGAACCGCCGAAGTCACGCCTCCGCCTGATGGCGGTGCACGCGCACCCCGACGACGAGTCGAGCAAGGGCGCGGCCACCATGGCCAGGTACGCCGCCGAAGGGCACGAGGTCATGGTCGTGACCTGCACCGGCGGCGAAGCGGGCAGTGTGCTGAACCCGGCCATGGACCGTCCCGAAGTAGTGGCCAACATGACCGAGGTCCGCCGCGAGGAGATGGCCCGCGCGGCCAAGATCCTCGGGGTGAGCCACACCTGGCTCGGCTTCGTCGACTCGGGCCTGCCCGAGGGCGATCCGCTGCCCCCGGTCCCGGAGGGCTCGTTCGCGGTCATCCCGCTCGAGGAGTCCACCGGTGCGCTGGTGAAGGTCATCCGCGAGTTTCGTCCGCACGTGATCGTCACCTACGACGAGAACGGCGGGTACCCGCACCCCGACCACATCCGCACGCACGAGATCTCGGTCGCGGCCTTCGACGCGGCGGGCGAGGCCGAGCGCTACCCGGACGCGGGCGAGCCGTGGCAGCCGATGAAGCTGTACTACGTGCACGGGTTCTCGCGCGCCAGGATGACCGTGTTCCACGAGGCACTGCTCGCCCGCGGCCTGGAGTCGCCGTACGAGGAGTGGCTCAAGTCGTGGGACCCGGAGAAGGCCGACGTCATGGAGCGGGTGACCACCCGCGTCGAATGCGGCGACTACTTCGAGCAGCGTGACGAGGCGCTGAAGGCGCACGCCACCCAGATCGACCCGAACAGCCGCTGGTTCGCCGTCCCGCGCGATCTGCAGCGCGAGGTCTGGCCGACCGAGGAGTACGAGCTGGTCCGCTCACTGGTGGACAGCACCCTGCCGGAGGACGATCTGTTCGCCGGTTTGAAGGAGGGCTAATGAGTTTCGTGGTGCCGGCGTTCGCCGTCGTTCCGGTGACGGCGACGTCGCAGTTCCTGGCACAGCAGCCCGGCAACGGCGACAACGGCGGCCAAGGTGAGGACTTCGGCAAGTCGTCGCCGGTGGGGTTCCTGATCCTGATCCTGTTCTTGATCGCCGTCGCGTTGCTGGTGCGGTCGATGACCAAGCACTTGAAGCGGCTTCCGGAGAGCTTCGACGAGCCGGCCGCTCCCGTGGAGGCTTCGGCTCCCGAAGCCCCGAAGGCTGACGCTGAGCCGGTCGCCAAGACGGAGAAGCCGACCGCCAAATCCGACTGAGCGCTGCAATGAAGGGGCCTTTCATAGCAAAATTTGCTATGAAAGGCCCCTTCATTGCACGCCCGAAGCGCGTCAGAGGCGTGGGTCGACCGGATCCGACTCCAGCGCCAGCACCGCGAACACGCACTCGTGCACCCGCCACAGCGGTTCCGCGCGTGCCAGCCGCTCCAGCGCCTCCAGCCCCAGCGCGTACTCGCGCAGCGCCAGCGCCCGCTTCCGGTTCAGCCCGCGTTTCCGGAGCCGCGTGAGGTTCTCCGGCAGCGTGTAGTCGGGCCCGTAGATGATCCGCAGGTACTCCCGCCCGCGCACCTTCACTCCCGGTTGCACCAGCCCACGCGCGCCGCGGGTCAGGTTCGCCGCCGGTTTGACGACCATGCCCTCGCCGCCCGCGCCGGTCAGGTCCAGCCACCAGCCGACGCCGCGTGCCACCGACGCCGGGTCGGTGGTGTCGACGGCGAGGGTCCGCGTGCGGGTGAACAGGTCGCCGGTGAGCCGGTCCAGCAGCGACAGGTGCCATTCGTGCGGCCGGTCGTGGTACGCGTGGCCTTCCGAAGCCAGCACCTGGAACGGCGCCAGCCGGACGCCGTCGAGGCCGTCGGTCGGCCAGCAGTAACGCCGGTACGCCTGCCGGTACGCGTCCACAGTGGACTCGCGGACCCGGGTCCGTTCCAACAGTTCCGACACGTCGACGCCGCGAGCCTCGGCGGTGGCCAGTGAAGCGACGGCGGCGGGCAGCACGGCCTGGGCCGCCGCGCCCACGGCCGCGTACTGTCCCGAGATCAGCGAGCCCGCTTTCGCGCTCCACGGCAGCAGTTCCGTGTCGAGCAGCAGCCAGCCGGTGTCCAACTCCTCGAACAGTTCCGACGACGCTTCCCGCACGCCGGCGAGCAGCCGCGCGTTCTGTTCCGGGGTGAAGAACGGCCGCCCGGTGCGGGTGTACACCGCGCCCGGACCCTGGATCCCGAATCGCGCGGGAGCCACGTCGTCGTCACGGCACACGAGCACGACGGCACGCGAGCCCATGTGCTTCTCTTCGCACACGACGTGATCGACACCCGCCGCGCGGAACTCGGCGAAGGCCTCCTCGGGATGTTCGAGGTAGTCGTCCGCGGCGGACGTCGAACACGGCGCCATCGTCGGCGGCAGGTACGGCAGCCAGCGCGGGTCGACGGCGAAGCGGCTCATCACCTCAAGTGCCACCGCCGACTGTTCGGCGGAGACGCCGACCCGGCCGTGGTGCCGTGTCTCGACGATCCGCTTCCCGGTGACGTCGCCCAGTTCCAGGATCGCGGGCTCACGTCCGCCCAGCGGCCGCGTGGGTTCGAGCGGACGTGACGGCTCGTACCAGACCTTCTTCGCCTTCACCGAGACGACTTCCCGCTCCGGGTAACGCAAAGCGGTCAGCTTGCCGCCGAAGACACAGCCCGTGTCGAGACACATGGTCCCGTTGACCCATTCCGGCTCCAGCGTCGGCGTGTGTCCATAGAGGACCATCGCCTTGCCGCGGTAGTCGCGCGCCCACGGCAGCCGCACCGGCAGGCCGTACTCGTCGGTTTCGCCGGTCGTGTCGCCGTAGAGCGCGGTGCTCCGCACCCGGCCGGACGCGCGCCCGTGGAACTTCTCGGGCAGGCCCGCGTGCGCGACGACGAGCTTGCCGTCGTCGAGGACGTAGTGCGCGATGAGTCCTTCGCAGAACGCGTGCGCCTTCGCGCGGAACTCTTCGTCCTGCGCGGAAAGCTGCTCCAGCGACTCCGCGAGACCGTGCGTCGTCTTGACGTTGCGCCCGTTCAGCGCGCGGACCAGTTTCTGCTCGTGGTTCCCGCAGACGGCCAGCGCGCTGCCCGCCTCGGCCATCGCCATCACGCGGCGCAGCACGCCGGGTGTGTCGGGTCCCCGGTCGACGAGGTCGCCGACGAAGACCGCGGTGCGGCCTTCGGGATGCACGTCATCGACGTAACCCAGTTCGGTGAGCAGTTCCTCCAGTTCCTCGCGGCAGCCGTGGACGTCGCCGATGACGTCGAACGGCCCGGTCAGCTCACGACGGTCGTTGCGCAGCGGCTCGACGACGATCTCCGCTTCGGCGACCTCGGCCTCGCTCCGCAGCACGTGCACACGGCGGAAACCCTCGCGCTCCAACGACTTCAGCGAGCGGTGCAGTTCGCCGCGCTGACGCCGGACGACGTGCTCGCCGAAGTCACGGTCGGGCCGGGATTCGTTGCGTTGCTGGCAGACCTTCACCGGCAGGTCGAGGACGATCGCCGTCGGCAGGACGTCGTACTCCTTGGCCAGCTTCAGGAGGCTCGCCCGGGAAGCACGCTGGACGTTCGTCGCGTCGATCACCGTGATCCGGCCCGCTTCGAGCCGCTTCGCCGCGACGTAGTGAAGCACGTCGAAAGCGGCGGCCGACGCGCTCTGGTCGTTCTCGTCGTCGGCCACCAGGCCGCGGAAGTAGTCGCTGGACAGCACCTGTGTCGGCGCGAAATGCGTCCGCGCGAAGGTCGACTTGCCGGAGCCGGAGGCCCCGACGAGCACGACGAGGGACATGTCGGGAATGGTCAGTTTCATGCCACGGCCTCCTTCCGAGACGTGAAGACCGCCATTTGGGTCGGCGGTCCTGATTCTTGGGACTCGGGTCCCACAGGCAGGTGGCGGACGTCGTAGCCACGCCGGGAGGCGACGCCGTCCGCCCACGAGCGGAACTGCTCGCGTGTCCATTCGAAACGGTGGTCGGCGTGCCGGAACCGGCCTTCCGCGAGGAATTCGAAGTGCCGGTTGTACTCGGCGTTCGGCGTCGTGACGAGCACGGTCCGCGGCGCGGCGACACCGAACACGGCGTGCTCCAGCGCGGGCAGGCGCTCCTCGTCGACGTGCTCGATCACCTCCATCAGCACGGCCGCGTCGTATCCGGCCAGCGACGGATCCGCGTAGGTCAACGCGGACTGCTTCAGGGTGATCCGCGTCTTGTCTTTCAGCCGCTTGTCGGCGATGTCGAGCGCGCTCGCGGACACGTCGACACCGACGATCTCGGTGAAGAACGGTTCCTTCTGGAGCACGCGCAGCAGCGCGCCGCCGCCGCAGCCGAGGTCGAGCACCCGCCGCGCGCCCGCCGCCCGGAGCGCCGCGAGCACGCTCCCGTGCCGTTGGACGGCCAGCGGTTCGGGCCGGTCCGGTAGTTCGGTGACCCGCGCTTCGGCCTCCGCGGGCACGTCGTCCGCTTCAGCCAGCCGGGTGAGCGCGTACGAAACGATCGGACGCAGGCGTTCGAGGTACCGGTTGGTGATCAGCTCTCGTTCCGGATGTCCCGCGAGCCACCCTTCGCCGACGCGCAGCAACTTGTCGGCCTCGTCCTGGCCGATCCAGTAGTGCTTGTCGCCGTCGAGAGCGGGCAGCAGGACGTACAGGTGCCGCAACGCGTCGACGACGCGCTGAGTCCCGGTCAGCCGGAGGTCGACGTAGCGGGAGTCACCCCACCGCGGGAACTCGGGATCGAGCGGGATGGCCTTGGCCTCGACCTGCCAGCCGAGGGGTTCGAACAGCTTGTGGACGACCTCCGCACCGCCGCGCGCGGTCAGCGACGGCACGTGGATCTCCAGCGGGAACGCCTCGTCGACCAGTTCCGGCCGGTTCACGCACCGCCCGGCCAGCGCCGTGGTGAAGACCGCCCGCAGCGCCACCGCCAGATACGAGCCGCCCGCGTACGGCCGGTCGTTGACGTACTGGGTCAACGACGTCCCGCCGCCGCGCACGAGTTCGACCGGGTCGATCTCGACCAGCAGGGCCACCGTGCAGCGCTGCTCGGCCGCCTCGGGGTAGAAGACGTGCGCCTTCCCGGCCGAAAGCGTGAACGACTGCGCCTTCTCCGGCTGCTTGTGCAGGAGAAAGCCCAGGTCGGTGGCGGGGTTCCGGGTGGTCGTCATGGTCAGGAGCACCGGACGAGTGTCGCGCAGACGGCCGTTCTGCGCGCCCGCTTTTCCGCGTGCGACCCTGGTGACATGTCGAACCGCCTGAAGGCCGCGACCAGTCCGTACCTGCTGCAGCACGCCGAGAACCCGGTGGACTGGTGGCCCTGGGGTGAAGAGGCACTGGCCGAGGCGAAACGGCGGAACGTGCCGATCCTGCTTTCGGTCGGCTACGCGGCCTGTCACTGGTGCCATGTCATGGCGCACGAGTCCTTCGAGGACGAAGCCACCGCGACGCTGATGAACGCGAACTTCGTCAACATCAAGGTGGACCGCGAGGAGCGGCCGGACATCGACTCGGTGTACATGGCGGCCACTCAGGCGATGACCGGTCAGGGCGGCTGGCCGATGACGTGCTTCCTGACTCCGGAGGGTGAGCCGTTCCATTGCGGCACCTACTACCCGCCGTCGCCGCGGCCGGGGATGCCGTCGTTCCCGCAGCTGCTCGTCGCGGTCGCCGAAGCCTGGGGTGAGCGCCCGGACGAACTGCGTTCCGGCGCCCGGCAGATCATCGCCCACCTCACCGAGAAGAGCGGGCCGCTGCCGGAGTCCGTTGTGGACGGTGCGGCGCTGGAAGCCGCGGCCGCTTCACTCCGCAAGGAATACGACGCCGCGAGCGGCGGATTCGGCGGAGCGCCCAAGTTCCCGCCGACGATGGCGTTGAACTTCCTGCTCCGGCACCACGAACGCACCGGCTCCGATCTCTCCCCGGTCGAGCACACGGCGGAGGCGATGGCGCTCGGCGGGCTCAACGATCAGCTGGCAGGCGGGTTCGCGCGTTACTCCGTCGACCCGCGCTGGGAAGTGCCGCACTTCGAGAAGATGCTGTACGACAACGGTTTGCTCCTGCGTTTCTACGCGCAGTTCCACGGCGTGACCGGCGTCGAGTACGCGCGGCGGACGGTCGAAGAGACCGCGGAGTTCCTGCTGCGCGACCTCGGGACGGCCGAAGGGGGCTTCGCCGCTTCGCTCGACGCGGACACCGACGGCGTCGAGGGCCTCACGTATGTCTGGACTCCCGCGCAACTCGCCGAAGTGCTCGGCGAGGAGGACGGCGCTTGGGCCGCCGAACTGTTCCAGGTGACCGAACGGGGCAACTTCGAGCACGGCGCGTCGACGCTGCGGCTGCGTGAGCCGCATCCAGAGGACGAAACGCGTTATGCGCGAGTTCGGCGGGCGTTGCTGACCGCGCGGAACGCGCGTCCTCAGCCCGCCCGCGACGACAAGGTCATCGCCGCGTGGAACGGGCTCGCGATCGGCGCGCTCGCCAAAGCCGGCTCGCGGCTGAACCGTCCACAGTGGATCGACGCGGCGGGCCGTGCCGCGGCTTTCCTGATGGACAACCATTTCGTGGACGGACGGCTGCGCCGGACCTCGCGCGACGGCGTCGTCGGCACGACGGCGGGCGTACTGGAGGACTACGCGTGCCTCGCCGAGGGCCTGCTCGAACTCCACCAGGCGACCGGCGAGCCGCGTTGGCTGGCCGACTCGGTCACCTTGCTGGACCTCGCCTTGGCCCATTTCGGCGTCCCGGACTCGACGGGTGCCTACTACGACACGGCCGACGACGCGGAAGTGCTGGTGCAGCGGCCCTCCGACCCGACCGACAACGCGAGCCCGTCGGGGGCTTCGGCGCTGGCGAACGCGTTGCTGACCGCGTCCGTGCTGGCGGGGCACGACCAGGTGGGCCGCTACCGCGAGGCGGCCGAGCAGGCGCTGGCGCGCGCGGGACGGCTTGCCGCCCACGCGCCCCGGTTCGCCGGGCACTGGCTCACGGTCGCCGAAGCCGCGGCCGCCGGTCCGGTGCAGGTGGCCGTCGTCGGGACGGACGCCGCTTCACGCGCGGACTTGCTGGCCGCGGCCGTCGCGTCGGCACCGGACGGCGCCGTCGTCGTGAGTGGTGTCCCGGACGCCGGAGGAGTGCCGCTGCTCGCCGACCGGCCGCTGGTGGAGGGCGCCGCCGCCGCGTACGTGTGCCGCGGCTATGTCTGCGAACGCCCGGTCACCACCGCCGGGGATCTGCGCGCTCAGCTCACCAATCCCACGCCATAGGGCCGAAGGCGCCGCCACCCGTCTGCGGAGCCCCCGCCGGCTTCACCGCGACCTGCGGCGCCTTCGGTTTCGTCGTGGTGGACTTCGTCGGCTTCGGCGGTTTCGTGGATGTCGGCGGCTTGGTAGTGGTGGTCGGCGGAACACCGGTCACCGTGAACGGCCGGGTCGACTTCCGGCCGTCGGAGCAGGTGAGGGTCGCGACGTACTTGCCGGGAGTCTTCACCACGCGCCCGTAGCCGCCGTATTTCCCGAAGTTCCCGCCGATGGTCCACGTGATCGGCTCGGCGAGACCCGGCGAGGTCACCGGTCCCTTCGGGGTACAGCCGCCGGCTCCGGCTCTGGTCTCGGCGTAGATCTGCTCCCCGGGCCCGACTTCACTCGGGCCGAGGTACCAGCTGGGATCGGTGGTCGCCGTGGCGGGCGCGATCACCGCCAGTTGGGCCGCTCCGAGCACGAGAGCGCCGATCATGGCCTTTTTCAGCATGAGGTTCCCCTTTTCCGTCATCTGCTGGTGGGAACACGTCGGCGCAGGTCATCAGGTTGCCCCGAGTTTCGCCGGGGGAGAACGCGAGTGAATCTCGGCCGTTGCGAGCGTAGCGTCGGTAGCGTTGTAATCATGTAATCGCGGAGGCGAGCATGCACACCTACTTCAGGGCGGCGAGGCAGATGGGACGAAGTGGCTGGAAGGGCCGGGGCGGCTGGCAGCAGGCGGACATCCCCTCGGCGGACGACGCGGCCGCGTGGTTCGGCGGACGGCTCCCGGAGGGCTGGTTCACCGGGGATCCCGAGGTCACGGTGGATCGCGAAGAGATCGTCATCGTCGGCGAACTCCAGCCGCTCACCGGTGAGTACGCCGACGCTGCCGCCCGCGCGGCGGCCGAGGACGGCCGGATCAGCCGGTTCCGCGAGGAGACCCGCGACGAGCGGATCGAGATCGCGCGCCAGGCCGAGCACCGGTATCAGCGCAAGGTCGCCTGGGGCGCGAGCCTCGGCGGCACGAGGCACCTGTTCACCACGCATTCGGCGCCGGTCATGACCAGGCTGCGGCAGCCGGAACGCCTGGTCCTCGACACCCTCGTCGACGCGGGCGTCGCACGGTCGCGGTCGGAGGCGCTCGCGTGGGCCGTCCGGCTGGTCGGTGAACACGCGGACGCCTGGCTCGCCGAGCTTCGGGAGGCGATGACCAAGGTGGACGATCTCCGCTCACAAGGACCGGACCTCGCCTGAGGCGGGTGTTCGGGGTCACGACGATCAACCGGGATTCGTGCTGCGACCCCCGATGTGGTGCGGCAGGCTGAACGCAGACCGCACCGCATCGGAGGAATCGTGGACACACCAGGACTTTCCGCGAAGATCGACCCGGACGCGCTGACCACCGTCCTCGATGGACGGTGGGCCGGGCTCCGCCGCGCGGTGCGCGCGCAGATGGCCGCGGAGGACTTCAAGGACCCTGTCGACCTCGACGTCGAAGCCCACCGGGCCCAGGTGCTCGAATGGCTGCGCCTGCTCGCCCGCACCGACCGGCCGGGGCTCGGTTTCGACCCGGCGCACGGTGGCGGCGGCGACGTCGGCGGCTCGGTGATGTCGTTCGAGATGCTGGGTTTCGGTGACCTCTCGCTGATGGTCAAGGCCGGTGTCCAATGGGGTCTGTTCGGCGGTGCGGTGCAACTGCTCGGCACCGAACGCCACCACGAGCGCTACCTGCGGAAGATCAAGGATCTGGAGCTGCTGGGCTGCTTCGCGATGACCGAGCACGGCCACGGCTCGGACGTCCAGCATCTGCGCACCACCGCGACCTACGATCCGGCCACCCGCGAATTCGTCGTGCACACGCCGGACCGGGGCGCGATGAAGGAGTACATCGGCAACGCCGCCCGCGACGGCGAACTCGCGGTGGTGTTCGCACAGCTGATCACCGGCGGCGAATCACGCGGCGTGCACGCGTTCCTGGTGCCGATCCGCGGCGAGAACGTGAGCGGCGTCGAGATCGAGGACTGCGGCCGCAAGGCGGGCCTCAACGGCGTCGACAACGGACGGCTCACCTTCACCCAGGTGAGGGTTCCGCGCGAGGCACTCCTCAACCGGTTCGGTGACGTCGCCGAGGACGGCACGTACAGCAGCCCGATCGAAAGCGACGGCCGCCGGTTCTTCACGATGCTCGGCACCCTCATCCGCGGCCGGGTCAGCGTCGCGGGCAGCGCCGGCAGTGCGACGAAGCGCGCGCTCGCGCTGGCCGTCCGATACGGCGAGCAGCGGCGGCAGTTCGCGCGGCCCGGCGGCGAGGAGGTCGTGATCCTCGACTACCGCGCCCACCAACGGAAACTGCTGCCCGCGCTGGCGACGTCGTACGCACTGCATTTCGCGCAGGAAGCACTCGTTTCGAAGCTGAACGACATCGCCGAGGACGCGCCGGAGGAAGAGCAGCGAGAGCTGGAATCGCGTGCGGCCGGGATCAAGGCCGTCTCGACCTGGCACGCGACGGCGACCATCCAGGCCGCCCGTGAGGCATGCGGTGGTTCGGGTTACCTCTCGGAAAACCTGCTTCCCGGGTTGAAGGCCGACACGGACGTCTTCACCACCTTCGAGGGTGACAACACCGTGTTGCTGCAGCTGGTCGCGAAAGGGCTGCTGACCAGCTACAAGGACCACTTCGAGGACCTCAGCCCGCTCGCGACCGCACGTTTCGTGGCGGAGCAGCTCGTCGAGGCCGTGATCGAACGGACGTCCGCGCGCAAGGTCGTCGAACGGCTCACCGAGGCCGACGACGGCGACGTGCTGTACTCCCGCGAGTGGCACCTGAAGCTGTTCGAAGACCGCGAAGAACACGTACTCGGCGGCGTCGCGCAGCGCCTGCGTAAAGGTAGCTCGGACCCCTCCGGCGTCTTCGGTGTCTTCAATGACGCCCAGGACCACGTGCTCCGTGCCGGACGCGCGCACGTCGACCGGGTGGTGCTGGAAGCGTTCGTCGACGCCATCGAGCGCTGCGCCGACGCCGAGGCCCGCGAACTGCTGGAGCGGGTGTGCGACCTCTACGCGCTCGCGAACATCGAGGCGGATCGTGGCTGGTTCCTCGAACACGGGCGCCTGACCTCCGGGCGCTCGAAGGCCGTCACCGCGGCGGTGAACGCCCTGTGCGCCGGCCTGCGCCCGCACGCGCGGACACTCGTGGACGCCTTCGCTATCCCCGAGCAGTACCTAGCGGCTCCGATGCTGCGGGACTGACCCCGGCACGCTGCTCGGCGAGCTCGGCCCGCAACGCCTTGACCTCGCGGGTCAGCTCGTCGAGATGCTCGCGCGTCACGGCCTGCGCGTTCTCGTCGGCCTCGGTCACCCGGCGGATCAGCCACGACGCCAGCGTCGCGGTGACCACACCGAGCAGCGCGATCCCGGCCACCATCAGCCCGACCGCGACGATCCGGCCGGTGCCGCTGATGGGATAGCGGTCGCCGTAACCGACCGTGGTGATCGTCGTGATCGACCACCACACCGCGTCCGGGAAGTCGGTGATCGGCGGGTCCGCCTGAGTGCGTTCGGCGTCGAGTACGGCGAGCGCCGAACAGAACACGACGAGCGCCGTCGCGCCCACCGTGTAGACCACGACGCGGCCGCGCAACGACAGGCCGGCGTTGCGGTTGAGGACGTTGAGCACGGTGACCAGCCGGAGCAGCCGCAGCTGCCGGATCAACGGGAGCACGATGATCAGCAGGTCGAAGAGGTTCTTCTTGAGGAAGTCCCGCTTGTCCTCGGCGTGCTTCAGGCGGACGCCGTAATCCAGGGCGAACACCGCCCACGCGACCCACGTGACGACCTCACACCAGACCCGGCCGGTGTGCCCGAGCGAAGGCTGGAGGATCGGCCACGCGTAGGCCGCCAGGAACAGCACGGCGGCGGCGTTGAGCGGCCACTCCATCCGCTTTTCCCACATCGGGCGACTCCTCACCTGGCCTTTTCCAGGTGCACGTTAAGCGATGTCGAGCGCCGTTCCATAGAGTTTGTCGGTTTTGAGGGTGATGTAGAGCCTTCGCTCGGCCGCGATGGTCTCGAGGAACTCGGCCTCGTCCTCCGGCTTTTGGCTCTGAGCGGCGAGATATTCGAGCCCAGCCGTGTCACCGGGTGTCCGGGTGACCTCGGAGAGTTCCGCTTTCCCTTCCACCACCGCGAATTTCCAGTGGTCGGCGCTGGAGACATAGAGCGAGGCGGTGGGGTTGTTGCGGAGTTGCTTGACCTTGAGGCGGTCTTCGGTCGTGCTGATCCGGACCGTGCGGGCCTCGGGGTCCCAGGTGTAGACGACCGTGGAGAGGTGAGGGCGGCCGTCGCGCTTGAGGGTCGCGAGGGCGCCGAAGGCGTGCTCGGCGAGGAAGTCGCTGAGAGCCGCGTCGTCGAGGGGGCGGGGCGGTGCGTTCTTGGCCATGGTGGTGATCATGGCTCGCGCGGCGGGGGTGCGGAAGAAGGCACTTTCTTGTGCCAGAGGGAACACGCGTGTGTCCGTCCTGGTCACGTGGCACCGTGAACACAGACGTACTTGACGTACTTGACGTACTTGGGCAGACTGAGTTACGACCTATCGGGAGGCCCCTGTGTCAGCTCTCCACTACGACAGCTATACCGAAGCTCGTGCGCACCTGAAGGATCTGCTGGACGCCGCGGAGAAAGGTCGCGTCGCCACGGTTCGGCGTGACTCGGCTCAGGCTGCTGTCGTGGACGTCGAGCGTCTGCGCTACTTCCTCGCGTCGCTCCTGCCGGCGTCTGCCCAGGTC
Source organism: Amycolatopsis sp. NPDC052450 (assembly GCF_044547565.1). Taxonomy (NCBI): domain Bacteria; kingdom Bacillati; phylum Actinomycetota; class Actinomycetes; order Pseudonocardiales; family Pseudonocardiaceae; genus Amycolatopsis; species Amycolatopsis sp. NPDC052450. The sequence goes on from NZ_JBIUAQ010000007.1 coordinate 281,660, forward strand.
GTAGCCGAGGATGGCGGCTGGTCCGTGTTCATTCCAGGTTTGCCGGTAGCGGCGGACGGTGCCACCTTCGACGAGGCGCTGACCGAGATGGTCGACGCTCTGCGGGAGTACGCGGAAGACTGGCAGTCGCGGCTGCTCGATGCCCCGAATCACCGTGACAACTGGGGCTTGGTCCAGCTGATCAGCCTGAGCGATGACGATCAGCTGCGCGATTGGCTGGCGGGTGCCGCGCGGTGAACTGGCCACTGCCCACTCGTAAGGGCCATGAGTCGTTCTGTCAGGTCGAAGAGTGGCGGAGAGTCCGTGACGCTCGTGGTCGAACGGGTATCCATCACGTCACCTACGAACTCGGCCTCCTGGACGGCCGCATCCTGCGAACCCGGATCTCACATCCGGTGGACCGGACCGGGTACGGCAAGAGTATCTGGAGGCACATCCTTCGCGATCAGCTCGACGTTGACGAGCCGTGCTTCTGGTCGTGTGTGCAGGACGGCGTCAAACCCGACCGCGGAGTGCCGGTGCCGCAGGCTGAATCTTTGCCTGCCGACCTGGTGCACATGCTGCTGTCGCGGGTCGGCCTGCCTGAAGCCGAGGTCGCGGTCATGACCAAAGCCGAGGCCATCGCGAGGCTTCAGCGATTCTGGACCGAGAACTGCTGACCTGCGGCTAGGAGTACATCGCCAGCCAGATCGCGACGTAGTGCGACGTCGCCGCAAGAACCGTGCAGGCGTGGAAGTACTCGTGGTAGCCGAAGGTCTCCGGGAAGTGGTTCGGCCACTTGACCGCGTAGAACACCGCGCCCAGCGTGTAGAACAGCCCGCCGACACAGAGCAGGACGAGTGCCGCGATGCCGGCGTGGGCGCCCAGTTCGGGCAGGACGAAGACGGCGACCCAGCCCAGTGCGATGTAGATCGGCACGCCCAGCCAGCGGGGCGCGTTCGGCCACAGCATCTTCAGGGTGACGCCGCCGATCGCGCCGCCCCAGACGATCGCCAGCACGATGTACCCGGTCGGCTGGGACATCGCCAGAAGGGTGAACGGCGTGTAGGTGCCGGCGATGAACAGGAAGATCATCGAATGGTCGGCGCGCTTCATCCATTCGTATGCTCGTGGGCTCCACAAGCGACGGTGATAGAGCGCGCTGACGCCGAAGAGGCCGAGCACGGTCAGCCCATAGACCGAAGTGGACAAAGCGGCTATAGGCGACACAGTGGACGCGGCGAGACTGATGAGGGTCACGGCTCCGGCGACTGCGACGAAGAAGGACCAGAAGTGGATGTGCCCCCGCAACCGAGGACGTGTGTCCACCAAGGGCGCGGGGCCGGACGGCTGCTGTTCGGACTCTACGCTCACTCTTCCCAGGTTACGGCACCGTAGGTTTTTCGCCAGTGTCCGTGGCGCGTCCCACTGGGGCTTGCGGGGTGACTACTCTCCAGTGGCGTGAGTCTTCGGTCCTTCTTGTCAGACGTCGTGTACAGCGCCTACGGCAGGCGCCTGATCCAGCAGGCCAAGGGGCGCCATCCACGCCACATCGCCATCATGCTGGACGGCAACCGCCGCTGGGCGCGCGAAGCGGGCTTCACCGACGTCGCCGACGGGCACCGCGCGGGTGCCAAGAAGATCGCCGACTTCCTGAGCTGGTGCAACGAGGCCGACGTCGAGGTCGTCACCATGTGGCTGCTTTCGACCGACAACCTCGGCCGCGCGGCCGAGGAACTGAGCCCGTTGCTGAAGATCATCACCGACGTCACCGACGAACTCGCCGCGCCGCACACGCCATGGCGGCTCCGCATCGTGGGAGCCCTCGACCTGCTGCCCCCGGAGGTCGCGAAGGCCCTCAGCGCGGCCGCGGAGCGCACGGAGGGGCGCTCCGGGATGGAGGTCAACGTCGCGGTCGGTTACGGAGGGCGTCAGGAGATCGCCGACGCGGTCCGCAAACTGCTGCTCCAGCACGCCGACGAAGGCACGTCGATCCGCGAGCTAGCGAAGATCCTGGACGTCGACCACATTTCCGAACACATGTACACCTCCGGCCAGCCGGATCCGGATCTGATTATCCGCACCTCGGGTGAGCAGCGGCTTTCCGGATTTCTGCTCTGGCAATCGGCGCATTCGGAATTCTGGTTCACCGAAGCTTATTGGCCCGCGTTCCGCCGGGTCGATTTCCTGCGGGCCATGCGCGATTACGCGTGGCGGCACCGGCGCTTCGGTTCCTGAGATTCCCGAGGTTCCTGACCGGTGACATGACGAAGGCCCCGGCGTGCACTCCGGGGCCTTCGACGTCGTCACTGAAGATCAGTGGCCGTGGTGCTCCAGCGAGTGGAGGATCAGGGCCGGGGTGGTGGCGACGCCCGTGTAGGCACCGGCGACCAGCGAAGCGGCACCGTAGCCCAGCGCGCCGCCACCCTCGATGAAGGTGTTGTAGGCGTCGCCGAACGTCGGGTCCGGGGTGCCGGTGGTGTCACCGGTCGCGGCGAACGCGGTCCCGCCGACCATCATGATGCCCGCGGCGACGGCGGAAACGAAACCAGCCTTCTTCAGCACTTCGCACACTCCTTGGTAGAGATATTCAGGGATCGGGGGCACCGAAATCCGGTGGGGGTGTCCCGCTAGTGAGAAAATTACTCGCTATTCAGGAGTTGTGACCGTCTCGTAAGCCCATTGTGTGAGCCCGAAATGGCTGTCTTCACTCGGTCCGGTTCTCTGTCCAGGTCACAAAATGCGCTCCGCTACGAGGCGTGGTAGAACCCTCGATCCCATCAGGTGAACGCCCTCTGTCGCGTTAATCCATCCGGGTCGCATCTCCGAGCGTCCCTGAATGGAGATCATCACTACACACCGTGACGGTGACGAGGCGTTGATGTCACGCGACCGACAGTGAGATGACGGTTTGGCGAATCACCGTGGTGGCTGCCTGCGCGATCGGCCGGACGCAGGTACCTTCCGGAAGTGAGGGTTCGCGTCCCATGCGGACTCTCACGGGAGGCCCTGGTCGTGGCGGTAGTCGACAGGGCGGCACAGCCGCCCAGTGGATGCACGAGGGGGCCGGCACCCGGCCCTCGTGGTCGTGCCGACTGACGCGGTGAGCGTCGGAAGGAACGGTTAGCCAGGGAAGTGCCCGGCCCAGCGAGTGCGGGCGTGGTGCCACGCCCACGAGGGAGATGCCGTCGTGACTGCGCAGCGTTCACCCCGCAAGGCCTCTGGCCGTTCTTCGACCGGTGCCCCTGGCCCGGAGAAAGCCTCGATCTCGCCCGAATCCCAGCGGTCCACTTACGTGCTCGACACGTCGGTCCTGCTCTCTGACCCCTGGTCGGTGACTCGTTTCGCCGAACACGCGGTCGTGCTTCCGCTGGTCGTCATCAGTGAACTGGAGGCGAAACGTCACCATCCCGAACTGGGGTGGTTCGCGCGCGAAGCGCTTCGCATGCTCGACGACCTGCGTCGTCAGCACGGCAGGCTCGACGCGCCGCTCCCGATCGGTGAGCACGGCGGCACCCTGCAGGTGGAGTTGAACCACTCCGATCCCACGGTGCTCCCGGTCGGCTTCCGCACCGACTCCAACGACCACCGCATCCTCGCCTGTGCGCTCAACCTGGCGGCGGAACGCGCGTCGGTCACGCTGGTGACCAAGGACATCCCCCTGCGCGTCAAGGCGGGCGCCGTCGGTCTCGAAGCCGACGAGTACCGCGCGCAGGAGGTGACGCCCTCGGGCTGGACGGGGATGGCGGACGTGGACGTCCCGCAGACCCTGCTCGACGCGCTGTTCGGCGCGTCTTCCGCGGATCCGGCGGAATTCGGGATGCCCGAAGTCGGTGAGCTGCCCTGCCACACCGGTTTGAGGCTGCTCGCGGGCAGTTCGAGCGCGCTGGGCCGGGTCACCGCGGACAAGCGGATCCGGCTCGTGCGGGGTGACAAGGAGGCGTTCGGCCTGCACGGCCGCTCCGCCGAGCAGCGGGTGGCGCTGGATCTCCTGCTGGACTCCGATGTCGGCATCGTCTCGCTGGGCGGACGCGCCGGCACCGGCAAGTCGGCGCTCGCGCTCTGCGCGGGCCTGGAATCGGTGATGGAACGCCGCCAGCACCGCAAGGTCGTGGTGTTCCGGCCGGTGTACGCGGTCGGCGGCCAGGATCTGGGCTACCTGCCCGGTTCCGAGAGCGAGAAGATGCAGCCGTGGGCGCAGGCGGTGTTCGACACCCTCGGTGGCCTGGTCAGCCAGGACGTCCTCGACGAGGTCTTCGACCGCGGCATGCTCGAAGTGCTCCCGCTGACCCACATCCGCGGCCGTTCGCTGCACGACACGTTCGTCATCGTCGACGAGGCGCAGTCCTTGGAGCGCAACGTGCTCCTGACCGTGCTTTCGCGGCTCGGCACGGCCTCGCGGGTCGTGCTCACGCATGACGTCGCGCAGCGCGACAACCTGCGGGTCGGGCGGCACGACGGCGTTTCGGCGGTGATCGAGAAACTCAAGGGTCACCCGCTGTTCGCGCATGTCACGTTGACCCGGTCCGAGCGGTCGCCGATCGCTGCGCTCGTCACCGAGATGCTGGAGGACCACGGCTAGGCGCGTGCAATGAAAGGTCCTTTCCTTGCAAATTTTGCAAGGAAAGGACCTTTCATGGCGGCTAGGTGACCGGTTTCGCCCAGGGGAGCGGCCGTCCGTCCACGTCGTCGGTGAGTTCGACGCCGAGCATGGCCGAAAGCGTCGCGCCCAGGTCGACGACGTCCAGATCCGGCAGTTTCGCGCCCGGTTCGAAACCGGGCCCGCTGGCGAGGAGTAGCCCGTCCGGCCGGTGGTCTCCCGTGCGCCAATGCTCGTCCGGGCCGTGGACGACGCCGGTCTTGGGCGACCAGACCGTCTCGATCGGACCGGTGCGGGCCCAGTCGATCAGTAGATCCGGCAGGGTGTCGTCGGCCTCGCGGTCGTAGTGGTCGCTCGTGCGGGAAACCTCGCGCACGACCGGCTTCCCGGTCGCGACGTTCACCAGTGAGAGCAGGTCTTCGGTCAGCTGCTCGCAGACGGCTTCGTACTCCGTGCCGGGCTGGACGACGCCGTGCGGTTCGCGGCCCGCCAGGTTGATCCGCACCCCGCCGAAGACGAAGTTGTTGGGGGACAGGTAGAACCGCTGCTTCGACCGCTGTTCGGCGGTCGCCCAGTTCGGCACCGCGGGCAGCGGGGCCGCCGCCAGCCGCTTGCGCAGCAGCGGCATCGCGGCCGATGCCAGTTTGGTCCGCAAAGGACCGGGAAGCGCGGAATAGGCGCGTTTGGCCAGCGTCATCGCGCCGCCGCCACGCAGTCCTTCGGTCTCCACCGTGTCGAGAAGCCGCAGGATTTCGTGCAGCAGATGGCTTCCCTCGTACCGCGGTCCCATGCCGTGGCTCAGCAGCACGAAGACCGTCGTGTCCGGCCCGGCCAGTGCGAGATGCCCGCCGATCGCGTCGTCGAGACTCCGGTAGACCGAGCGGATCGGGTCCAGTTCGGTCGCGAGCGTGAAGTCGTGGTCGCGATGCGCGGGATCGTGCAGATGCCACTGCTGATGGCCGATGCTGTGGGATTCCCCGTACACCGAAAGGAAAAGATCCCAGTCGCCTTCGGCGAGCAGCTTGGTCGACACCTGGGTCTTCTGCCCGATCCCGGCGACGAGCCCGTGGGTCAGCGCGCGCTCCTCTTCGGGTGTCCTATGTGGACCTTCCCGGTGGAGGTAGTCGTCCGGTGCCCAGTCACGGACCAGATCGGGCTCGGCGGTGAGGATGGGAGTGAGCCCGATGTCGGCCTCGATCTCCTTCGCCAGCTCCGGCGGTGAAGTGTGGAAGCCGAAATGCCGGTCGTGGCAGGCGTACTCGCTCACCATGACCCCGTTGAGCGGTTTGTCCGCACGGGAATGCGGGACGTCGAGGACGGCGACGCGTTTCCCGGCGTCGGACAGCGTCTCCCAGAACGGGGTACCCCGGATTTCCAGCGGGCTGGTCAGCCGCCGTTCGTAGGTCTTGGTGTCGACCTCTTCCCAGCAGTGGAATCCAGTGCGCGCGGCCGTGCGTGCGGTGAAGAAACTGCTCCACAGCGAGCCGACGAACAGGCCGTAGGGATTGTGCGTGGTCGCCGAAGCGCTGGTTTCGAGCAGCCGCGCCAGCGTCGGCACCTCACCCGCCGCGGCGAGATCGCGGATCGTGCCGGGGTCGCAGGCGTCGAGCGCGACCACGAGGATCTTGGCGGGTTCGGTCATGATCGGTGCTCCGGTCCTGAATGTTTGCGGCGGATGGCGGCGAAGTCGTCGTCGTAGGTCGGCCCGTGGGAGAGCCGGTCCCCGGAAGTCGTCGTGTAGTAGCAGGAGATCGCCGGGACGACCAAGGGGTCGCGGTCCGCGGTCAGCGCCAGGAGCAGGTCCCAGTCGCCCATCTCGACCAGCGACTCGTCGAACCGGGCCTCGCGAAGACCCGCCCGGTGCGCGACGGCGCCGATGTCGGCGAGGTTCTCCCGCAGCAGCGTTTCCCGGTCGTAGCGCCGCAAGAACAGCTCCGGCAGGCCGCCGATGTCGTCGATGACGAAGCCGCCGTAGGCCGCCGTGATCTCCGGATGCTCACCGAACGCCCAAGCCAAGGCCTTGAGCCACAACGGATGCAGGGTGTTGTCGTCGTCGAGATAGGCGACGACGTCCCCGGTGACCTCGGCGAGCCCGGCGTTGCGGGCGGCGCAGACGCCGCCGTGTTCGACCCGGATCGACCGGATCCGCGGGTCTTCGAAACCGGCGATCACCTTGGGCGTGGAATCCGAACTGGCGTCGTCGACGATCACCAGTTCCCAGTGCGGATAGCGTTGCGCCCGCACCGAAGCGACGGCGCGGGGCAGCAGCGAGGCCCGGTCGTGTGTCGGCAGAACGATCGAAATCTTCGGTGTGGCCCGGAGTTCGTGCTGATCGAGCCAGTGCGTGAACGTGCGGACGTCGCGGGCGGCTTCGAGACTTCCGGCCCGGAGATGCAGGCCTTCGAAGGCGGTGTCATGGCTTTTCAGCCAGCCGTCGAGCGTTTCCTGCCTCGCGTCGAGGGCGGCTTGCCTGGCTTCGACGGTGGTGGCGCGCGCGTCGCCGTCGCGCAGGGCCCCGCCGTGATCCTCGAGCCAGGCGTTGTGGTGTTCCAGCACCGCGCGCAGCCGCTCGATTTCCTCGGCCTGGTCCGCGATCGCGGACCGTAGTGCGGCGATTTCCCCGTTTTCCGCGTGGCGGCGGTCCAGCGCCGCCGCCACGATCCGTCTCAGGCGTCTCACCCGGTGCACCCTAGTGCTTCAGGTGCCGCGGATCACCAGCCCGACGGCAGCGGCCGTCCTTCCGCGAAGCCCGCGGCGGACTGGATCCCGAGCAGCGCGCGCTCGTGGAATTCCTCCAGCGTCCGCGCGCCCGCGTACGTGCAGGCCGACCGGACACCGGAGCCGATGGAGTCGAGCAGGTCTTCGACGCCGGGGCGGGCCGGGTCCAGCGCCATCCGCGACGCCGAGATGCCCTCTTCGAACAGGCCCTTCTTGGCACGTTCGAAGATGTTGTCCGTGCGCGTGCGGGCGCCGACGGCGCGCTTCGACGCCATGCCGAACGATTCCTTGTACGGCTTGCCCTGCTCGTCGTAGCGCAGGTCGCCGGGGGATTCGTGGGTGCCGGCGAACCACGAGCCGACCATGGCCGCGGACGCGCCGGCGGCCAGCGCGAGCGCGACGTCGCGCGGATGCCGCACGCCGCCGTCCGCCCAGACGTGTTTACCCAGTTCACGGGCCGCGGCCGCGCATTCGGCGACGGCGGAGAACTGCGGGCGGCCGACGCCGGTCATCATCCGGGTGGTGCACATGGCGCCGGGGCCGACGCCGACCTTGACGACGTCCGCGCCCGCGTGGATCAGATCGCGGGTGCCCTCCGCGGTGACCACGTTCCCGGCGACCACCGGGACCCGCGGGTGCACCGAACGGACGGCCTTGAGCGCGGAGATCATCTTCTCCTGGTGGCCGTGCGCGGTGTCGACGACCAGCACGTCGACGCCCGCCGCGAGGACGGCCTCGGCCTTCGCCGCGACGTCGCCGTTCACGCCGATCGCGGCGGCGACGCGCAGGCTGCCGCCGTCGTCGACGGCCGGGGTGTAGATCTCCGCGCGCAGCGCCGCGATCTCGGTCAGGACGCCGGCGAGCCTGCCGTTCTCGTCGATGCCGAGCGCGAGACGGCCGCCGTGATCGTGCAGACGCTCGAACACCTCACGCGGCGGGGTGTTCAGGGGCACCGTGACGACCGCGGGCTCCGCGACGTCGGCCAGCCGCGCGAAGCGGTCGACACCGGCGCAGGCCGCTTCGTCGACGACGCCGACGGGCTTGCCGTCCTCGTCCACCACCACGACGGCGCCGTGGGCGCGTTTGCCGACCAGGTTCAGCGCGTCGGCCACCGCGTCCCCGCCGGTCAGCACGAGCGGGGTGTCCCACACGGTGTGACGGCCCTTGACCCAGGTGACGATGTCGGCGACCGCGGCCACGTCGACGTCCTGCGGCAGGACGACGAGCCCGCCGCGCCGGGCGACCGTTTCGGCCATCCGGCGACCGGCGACGGCGGTCATATTGGCCACCACGATCGGGATCGTCGCGCCGGTGCCGTCCACAGTGGACAGGTCGACGTCGAAACGGGACTCCACGTCCGACCGGTTCGGCAAGAGGAACACGTCGTCGTAGGTCAGGTCGTGAGCGGGCCGATGCCCGTCGAGAAAGCGCACGAGGCCCCAGGATACCCGCGTGGGACAATGTCGGCATGACCGACCGGGACCGTGACGAAACCGGACGAGCCCGTAACGCGCGGCCACGAGACGGCCTCGGCAGGCCGCTCCCGTACGGCGCCGACGGTGTCGAGCGCCAGCCCGAGGGCATCGAACGGAGCCCCGAGGACACCCTCTCCGAGGCCCAGCGCCTGCTCGACGCGGGCCGCCCGTTCCACGCGCACGAGGTGTTCGAGGACGCGTGGAAGACCACCGACGGGCCGGAACGGGAGCTGTGGCGCGGCCTCGCGCAGCTCGCCGTGGGCCTGACCCACGTGGCCAGGGGGAACGGGAACGGCGCGGCCTCGCTGCTGGAGCGTGGCGCGGACAACATCGAGCCGTTCCGCGAGGCCGGCCCGCACGGGATCGACATCCCCGGCCTGCAGGTTTGGGCGCGGGAGATGGCCGAAGCGGTGAAGGTGCGTGCCCAGGTGGAGCCGGTCGCGCCGCGCCTACAAGGCCAGTAGCGCCGAGCCCGAGCGATACAGCTCGATCAGCAGCGGCCGCAGGGCCAGTCCCGCCGGGGTGAGCCGGTAGCTGGTCCGGCTCGGGAAGCCCGGCAGCTCCTCGCGGACGGCGAGGCGTCGCGCGGTCAGGTCGCCGAGACGTTCTGTCAGCACCTTCGCGGACAGGTCGGGCAACGCCGCGCGAAGGTCGCTGAAGGACCGCGCCCCGCCCATGAGTTCCCGCAGCACGAGCGTCGTCCACCGGCCCGAAATCGCGGCGAGCGCGACCTCGACGGGACAGTCCGGCTCGGGCCGCCGGGTGCGGCCGCGGGCGTCCGGGACAAGTTCGCCGTCGAAGGTTTCCGTTTGGTGACCTGCTTCGCGGTCGGTTTCGCTGTCCGCATGACGCATTCCCCCAGTGTGCCTTTGACCGCTGACGCGGCCGAACATCCCTTCGTCTTCCAGGCCGCCTTCAACACCGGATCCGCCGAAATCCTCGACACGGTCTACGAGCCGGACGCCGTGTTCGTCCGCCGGGACGGGGTGCGGGTGACCGGCGCGGAACGCCGGGCCGCGAACGGCGGGATCCTCGCGCTCGGGCAGCCCATCAAGGTCGCTCCGCGCCAGGTGCACGTGGCCGGTGACCTGGCCTTGCTGATCGTCGACTGGGTGATCGAAGGGCATCTCGCGGCGACGGCCACCGACGTCGCCCGACGTGGCGAGGACGGGCTCTGGCGCTACGTGATCGACAACCCCTTCGGTGCCGGCGCACCTTGAGTACTCGACATACCGCGAGTATGTTACTTCGAGTAGGGATACTGCTCAGTAGGTAACGGCGGGAGAAAGCGCGATGAGCGAGCCCAAGGAACTGCTGGCCGAGCCGCTCGAACTGCGGTGCGGCGCGATCCTGCCGAACCGGCTGGCCAAGGCCGCGTTGAGCGAGCAGCTCGGTGACCGCCGCAACCGGCCCACCGCCGAACTGGCCGAGCTGTACCGGACGTGGTCGCGCGGCGGCGCAGGCACGCTGATCACCGGCAACGTCATGGTCGATCCGACCGCGCTCGGCGAACCGCGCAACGTCGCGGTACCCCAGGAGCCGGACGCCACCGGGTTCAAGCCGTGGGCACGGTCGTCGGACGGGACCGAGACCCGGTTGTGGGTCCAGCTCAACCATCCCGGCAGGCAAAGCCCGCGCTTCCTCACCCGTCAACCGGTCGCGCCGTCGGCGGTGCCGTTCGGCGACCGCGGTATCCGCTCGGTGTTCGCGACGCCGCGGGCACTGACCGGCGACGAGATCGAGGCGATCATCGACCGGTTCGGCGTCGCCGCGCGGACCGTCGTCGACGCCGGATTCGCCGGTGTCCAGATCCACGGCGCGCACGGCTACCTCGTCTCGCAGTTCCTCTCACCGCTGACCAACCAGCGCACCGACGGCTGGGGCGGCGACGCCCTCCGGCGGCGGCGGTTCCTGCTGGAAGTGGTCGCCCGCGTGCGTGCCGAGGTCGGCGACGCCGTGCCGATCGCGGTCAAGCTCAACAGCGCGGACTTCCAGCGCGGCGGGTTCAGCGAGGAGGAATCGCTCGAAGTCGTCCGCGAACTGGGTGAGGCCGGTATCGACCTGCTGGAGGTTTCCGGCGGCACCTACGAGAAGGCCGCCATGATGGGGCCGGCCAAATCGAGCACCGCGAGCCGCGAGGCCTACTTCCTCGACTACGCCGCGAAAGCGCGGCAGATCACCGACGTCGCGTTGATGGTCACCGGCGGCTTCACCAGTCCGGCGGGAATGGCGGACGCGCTGCGCTCCGGCTCGCTGGACGTCATCGGTCTCGGCAGGCCGCTGATCGTCGACCCGGCACTGCCCGGCCGCCTGCTGGGCGGCGAGGACGTCCGCGCCCAGCGCACGGCCCCGAAGACCGGCATCCGGCTGGCCGACAGCCTGCTCGAAATCCAGTGGCACACCCAGCAGATGCACCGGGTGGCCGCCGGGAAACCGGTGGACCGGCGGCTCGGCGCGGTCCGGACGCTAGTACGTGCCGGCGTCGCGGATCCGCTCAACGCCTTCCGGCGGGTCCGGGGCTAGATAGTCGTCCACTTCGTCCTTGCGGCTGAACGTGCGGTCGAAACCGACCGCGGCCGCCGCGAGGCCGATGAACAGCACGCCGATCAGCACGCAGTTGAACGCGACACCGCCGTAGCTGTTGATGCCGGGATCGACGAACGGGTACGGATAGAACCCGATGATCGCGCCGCGCACCAGCGTGACCGCGAGCCAGCCCAGCGGGTACAGCAGCGACCACGACAGGACCCGCCACGACAACTGGCCGCGCGGGCCGAACAGCAGCCAGCCCGCGACGCACATCAGCGGCGACACCTTGTGCAGCATCGTGTCGGCGAAGACGGCCCAGCCGTGCAGTTCGTAGAGATCGGCGAGCGCGACCTGGAAGACGACCCCGGTCACGGTGATGCCGACGAGGCCGGTGAGCCGCAGCACGCCGAACAGGGTCGACCGGCCCGCGACACCGAGCGCGAGCAGCAGGCTGCCGGCGCCGACCAGGATGTTCGAGTCGATGGTGAAGAAGGCCAGCAGGTTGGCCACCCGCCCGGCCGGGGTGTGGAAGGTACCGCCCGTGGTGCCCGCCGACACCGGGATCTGGGCGGCGAGACCGGCGAACACCACCAGCGCCGTCGCGCCGAACCAGGCACGCGCGATCTTGGAAGCCTGCATTCCACCTACCTTATGGGTGATCGGGTGGAGACGTCCCGTCACCACCGCACGCCGCCACTCGATCGGGGGCGGAACGCCGCCGGGACTTCCCGGCCGGTGGGTCATATCGTGGGAACCGATGGACGTCGAGCGGAGGCCCGGACGCCGCGGACGGGTCGCGCGGGGTCCGGCGGAGGAAAACGGACCCGTCGCCGGATTCGCGCGGCGGCTGTGGGAGCTGAAACGGGCCGCCGGTGACCCTTCCTACGATCGGATGCGCGACGAGTACGGCGCGCTCGCATCGAAGTCGGCGCTTTCGGCCGCCGCCCGCGGAGAGCGGCTGCCCAGCTGGGAGACGTCGTGGGAGTTCGTCCGCGTGCTGGCCGCCGGGGTGCTCGGCCGTGACGAGGACGAGGTCCGCCACGAGTGGCGCGGCGAATGGGAACGCGCGCGGGACGCGCTGACCGCCGGCCCCGCCCCCGCTCCGGAGCGTTCACGCCGGACGGCGTTCGTCCTCGCCGGAGCCGTGGCGTTCGTCCTCGTCGCCGCGCTCGTGTTCGTCTTCGCGGCCCCGTTCGGTGCCGAGCCCTCCACTCCGGCCGGCGACGCGTCGGAGTTCGTCGCCGACGTGACCGTGCCCGACGGCAGCGAGGTCGCGGCCGGGTCGACCTTCGTGAAGACCTGGGAGTTCCGCAACGCGGGAACGGTCGGATGGGTCGGCCGCTATCTGGTCCGCGCCGGTTCCTTCGGGAACCCCGGCGAATGCGGCACGCCCGAACGCGTACCCGTCCCGCAGACCGCGCCCGGCGAACGCGTCCGCGTCTCCGTCGAAGTGCGCGCGCCCGGCAAGCCCGGGCACTGCCAGGTGTACTGGAAGATGGCCGACGAACAGGGTCACATCCTGCTGCCGAACACCCGCGCCGTGTTCTTCTCGGTCCGCGTCATTTGACCTTCCGCCCCGATGGCCAAAGCGCTGACCTGCATGGACATCGATTCCCTGGCCATGGCCATTTCGCGGCCGTGAATCGCTTCCCGAGTGGCTTCGGCCGCCTTTAACGTCATCGGAGTCCGGGAATTCCGGATGGGGATTTTCCGAAACACTCTCACATTATTTGCGGAAAGGGAATCCATGCGTCCGTACGTCAAGGTCGCCGCATTGGCCGGGGCCGCGCTCACCGTGGCGCTCCTGCCTGCCGCCGCCGCACAGGCGGCTCCGGCGCCCGCTTCGGGCAGTGATCCGATCATCACCTGCGAATCCGGCTACCACGGCTGGATGCGCCGGGCCGGGAAGGACGCGATCTGCCTGAAACCGGGCACGCGCACCTGGGACGTCAAGGTCTTCGAATGCGCCGGGGATCTGACGGTGCATTTCAAGAACGGCGAGAAGGCCTATTGCGGCGGGAACATGAAATTCGGCCTCGACCTGGCCGTCCAGTCCAATGTCGTCAAGACCGTTGTGGGGAACCGATGAAGAAGAAGCTGTTCGCCGTCGTCCCGGTCGCGCTGGCCGGCACCCTGTTGATGGCACCGTCCGCCTCGGCGGCGTCGAAGGTCTGCGAGGGCGGACCGCTGATGGGCGGGAAGACGAAGGTCGTCGAGGTGAGCGCGGGGCAGAGCATCGACATCACCGTGCACAACCACGACTATCGGGGAATGCTCGTCCAGATCATCGACGACGTCTTCGACAAGGGCCTCTGGAGCGGGGCCATCGCGCCGGGCAAGGAACGCACGGTCAAACACGGCGTGCTCGGGGAGCCGCCGGTGTATCACAAGATCCGGTTCGAGGTGACCTCCAACCTCTCGAACAACTACACCTACCGGATCTCTTCGGACCGCTGCTACTGACGCGATTCGTCACCTGCTTGCGGTCGTTGCGCACGCAAGGATCGCAAGTAGGTGACTAATTGCGGGGGTTCAGGGCTTGAGGAGGCCGCGGACGGTGTCGATGGTGTCGGCGTCGGCGGCCTCCTTGTCCGGCCGGTAGCGCACGACGCGCGCGAAGCGCAGCGCCAGCCCGCCCGGATACCGCGTGCTCACCTGGGCCCCGTCGAGTTCGATTTCGACGACGAGCTCCGGCCGTACGTGCACCACCCAGTCCGTTCGGTGGGTCTCGATCTCCTGGAACGTCTTCGTCTGCCAGGCCAGCAGCTCGTCGGTCATGCCCTTGAACGTCTTGCCGACCATGATCGGCGGCCCGCCGTCGGGGTCGCGGGCGCCGAGATGCAGGTTCGACAGCGTGCCGGTGCGCCTGCCGTGCCCCCACTCCGCGGCGAGCACGACCAGGTCGATCGTGTGCACCGGTTTCACCTTGAGCCAAGCGCGCCCGCGGCGGCCCGCCGCGTACGGCGACGCGAGGTCCTTGACCATCACGCCCTCGTGCCCGGCGGCCATCGCCGCGTCCAGCACGCTCTCGGCCGAGGCGGGCGCGATCTCGCCGGGGATGACGTGCTCGCCCGCGACCTGCCGCAGGGCGACGTTCCGTTTCGACAGGGGAGCGTCCAGCAGGTCGACGCCGTCAAGGTGCAGGCAGTCGAAGAAATACGGCCGCAGCAGCAGCGCCTTGACCTGCTCCTCGCGGCTGCTGCCGAACCGGCTCATCGTCTCCTGGAACGGCCTCGGCCTGCCGTCGTCGGTCAGGGCCAGCGTCTCGCCGTCGAGCACCACCGACGTGCAGGGCAAGGAGCGCACGAGATCCACCAGCTCGCCGACGCTGCCGGTGATCTCCCGCAGCGTCCGCGTGTAGATGTGCACCTCGTCGCCGTCGCGGTGGACCTGGATCCGCGCACCGTCCATTTTGTACTCGACGATCGCCTCGGCGTGTTCGGTGATGGCCTCGTCCAGAGACTCCGCCGGGGAGGCCAGCATCGGCCGGATCGGCCTGCCCAGAGCCAGTTTGAACTCCGCCAGCCGCTCCTGGCCGCCCGCCATGGCCGCCAGGCCCGTCACCGGCAGCTGCCCGGACAGCATGAACGCCCGCCGGACGTCCTCGGCCGGGATCTCGGACGCCGCCGCGATGGCGTCCACCATGATCCCTTCGAGCGCGCCTTGGCGCAGCTCGCCGGTGAGCAGCCGGATCAGGAAGTCCTGCTCCTCCTTGGTCATCTTGGCGAACAACGTCCGCAACGTCTCCGCGCGCAGCTTCACCGACCCCGAACCCGACGCCGCCCCCACCGTGCCGAGTGCCGTGTCGACCTCGGCCACGGTCAACGACGGCTCGGCGGCGGGAGCCGTCTTCAGCTCGGCCAGCGTCCGCCAGCCGGCGCCGATGCGGCCCTGCGTCGGCTGCCCGGTGAGGAACGCGATGACCGCCGGCAGCTCCAGCTCGCCCGCGGCACGCAGCACCGCGGCCAGGGTGGCGATCTTCGCCTTCCTGGACCTCGTGGCGGCCAGTTCGGCCGACGCGGTCACCACCGCCGTGAGCAACATGGGTCCATCATGACCCCGGACACCGACAGTTTCGCGCCGAGCGGGTTCAGGCGTGCGCGGGATCGGCGACCCAGCTGGCGAGCAGGCGGAGCGCGCGTTCGCTGTCGGAGCCGGGCTCGGCGGTGTAGATCACCAGGGCCTGGTCCGGATCGTCGGGCAGCCGCAGCGTTTCGTAGCGCAGCCGGAGTTCACCCACGATCGGGTTGATCACGACCTTCCACGCGTGCGCCTTCTCGCGCACGGTTTGCGTCGCCCACAGCTTGCGGAACGCCTCGCTGCCGAGGGAGAGTTCGCCGACCAGCTGGGCGAAGTACGGATCGTCCGGATACTTCCCGGCCTCGGAGCGCAGGTTCGCCACGATCTCTTTCGCCACGGTTCCCCACTCCGGGTGCAGCTCGCGGGCGCGTTCGTCGAGGAAGAACATCTTGGGGATGTTGCGCTCGCCCGCCGGGCGCGCGGCGAAGTCGAAGGAAAGCGCGGTCCCGAGCGAATTCCAGGCCAGCACGTCGCCGTAGCGGTCGAACATGAGCGCCGGGGACTGAATGGCGTTCAGCATCAGCTGGAGTTCCGGCCGGATCCGCCGCGCCTTCGGCCGCGCGACGCGTTTGCGTTTCGGGGCGGCCAGGTTGCGCAGGTAGGTTTCCTCGTCGCGGTGCAGCCGCAACGCCCGGCTCAGCGATTCGAGGACGGAATCGGACACGTTGCGCGCCCGGCCCTGCTCCAGCCGCGTGTAGTAGTCGACGCTGATCCCGGCCAGCTGCGCCAGCTCCTCACGCCGCAGCCCGGCGACCCGCCGCTGGTTGAACCCCGTCGGCAGGCCGAGATCCGCCGGGTCCAGCGCGGCCCTGCGTGCCTTGAGGAAGTCGCCCAGTTCGGCCGTCTCGGTCATGCCGTCGAGTATCCCGGACCGGGCGGGGTGCGTGCCTGGTCCTGACAGACCCAGGCTGGTCGTCGCCGCAGTTCCGTGAAGGACTCCTTGAGGGATTCTGGGTCCCTCAAGGAGTCCTTCACGGACATTCGGCTGACTTATGGTCCGGTCGGGTGTGTGTGATTTGGCTCTTTGGGGCGGGCCAAAGGGTGGGCATCGTGGGGGGATGGACAACGAACGAAGAGGCGTGACGATCGGCGTACTGGGGGTGCTGATCGTCGGCGCGTCCGTGCCGGTGACGGGGATGCTCGACGCGTACCCGGTGATCACCGGACAGGCGCTGCGGTACGCGCTGGCGGGAATCCTCCTGCTGGCGTGGGCGCGGCTGAGCGGGCGTCCGCTGCCGTTGCCGGGGGCGCGCGACGTGTCGTCGCTGCTCGCCCTGGCGGCGACCGGGATGATCGGGTTCCAGGCGTGCCTGCTGTTCGCGCAGCGCTACGCCGAGCCGGGCCTGGTGGCGGCGTTCCTCGGTGGCACGCCGCTCGTGCTCGCGCTCGCCGGCCCGCTGGCCAAGGGGAAACGGCCGTCGTGGGCGCCGGTGACCGGGGCGGTGCTCGCCGGGCTCGGGATCGCCGTGCTGTCCGGCGGGGGTGCGGCGCGCTGGCAAGGGCTGGTGCTCGCGGCGCTGGCGATGGTGTGCGAAGCGCTGTTCACGCTGCTGGCCGTCGGCGTGCTCGAGAGGCTCGGACCGTTGGCGACCGCGACTTGGGGGTGTTTCGCCGCGGGTGCCGGCGGCGCCGTCGTCGGCACGATCGCCGACCCGTCCGGCGCCTGGGCGTGGCCGGACGGGCGTGAACTGATCGCGCTCGGCTACCTGACGGTCGTCGTCACGGCGATCGCGTTTCTTCTTTGGTACTCGGCGGTTTCGATGCTGGGCGCGGACCGGGCAGGGGTGCTGGCCGGGCTGATGCCGGTCTCCGGGCTCGCCGTCTCGCTCCTGCTCGGCATGCAGGATTTCCGTTTCTCCCAAGTGATCGGGGTCGCGCTGGTGTCTTCAGGCGTCGTGATCGGCCTGCGCCGCCGCAAGCTCGATGAGCCTGGCGCATTTGACATCGAAGTGCTTCACGACGTCGCCGCCGATGATCGCGACCATGACCGAGCGCAGCGGCCCGCCGAAGGTGACCTTCTGGACGAACTCCGTCCCGCCGTCGACTTCGGTCAGGCTCAGCACGAGATCCATGGCACCGAGCGGGATCGGCTGGCGGAAGGCGATTTCGCGATGCTCGCTCAGGGACGTGATCGTGAAGGGCTCGGCGACCCGTGAGTGCACTCGGCCGCGGAATCCGTTCGGTACGAGGAAACCGGTCGATCCCACCTCGGCGGGACCGTGCAGTTCGACGCTGACGAGGTCGGGATCCCACTCGGGCCACCGGGCGAAATCGGCCAGTGGCGCCCAGAGCGCGGACGGCGGGCAGGGCAGGATTCCGCGGGAGGTTCTGGTCCAGATCATACCCGGACGATATACGGAACTGTCAGTCTCGTAAACTGTGGGCATGGCGAGAGGCAGGCCGAGGGAAGAGGGCATCGACGACGCGGTCCGCGAGGCCGTGCGGGCGCTGCTGACCGAAACCGGTTACCAGCGCTGCACGATCGACGCGGTCGCGGCGCGGGCGGGGGTCGGCAAGGCGGCGGTGTACCGGCGATGGCGGTCGAAGGCGGAACTCGTGTTCGCCGCGGTGATCCATCCCGTGGAGCTCGAACCGCCGTCGGACACCGGTTCGCTGCGGGGCGACGTGGCCGCGGTCCTCGAAGTGATCCAGTCCTCTTTGGACGGTGCGGAACTGCGGCAGGCGCTGCCTTCGCTGCTCGCCGACGTCCGGGCGGATCCGGTGCTGGAAGCGCGGTTCGGTGAGGTGTTCCTCGGCCGCGAACGCGGATATCTGGTCCAGATGCTGGATCGGGCCGTCGAGAGAGGGGAACTCTCGCGACGGCCCGATCCGGCTCTCGTGCACGCGATCCTGCTCGGCCCGGTGCTGACGTGGCTGCACCTGTTCACCGAGACACCGCCTTCGGGTGGGCTCGCGGCTTCGCTCGCCTCACCGCTCCACGCGGCTGTGGTCGCTCTCGGCGCTTAGCGGCCTCCGCGCGCCATGCGGAGCACGTCGAGGGCTTCGTCCAGTTGGGCTTCGGTGAGCTTGCCGTTCGCGACGTGACCGCGTTCGATCACGACCTCGCGGATCGTCTTCAGCTCCTTGAGGGCCTGCTTCGCGATGGCGGCGGCCTCTTCGTAGCCGATGTATTTGTTGAGCGGCGTCACGATCGACGGCGAACCCTCGGCGTACTCGCGAGAGCGGTCGGCGTTCACCGTCACGCCCGCGAACACCTTGTCCGCCAGCAGGCGCGAGACCGCCGCGAGCAGCCGCGCCGATTCGAGCACGTTGCGCGCGATCACCGGCAGGTTCACGTTGAGCTGGAAGTTGCCCGCCGCCCCCGCGAACGCCACCGCCGCGTCGTTCCCGATCACCTGGGCGACCACCTGCAGCGTCGCCTCCGGGATCACCGGGTTCACCTTGCCCGGCATGATCGACGAACCCGGCTGGAGATCCGGCAGCGCGAGTTCGGCGAGCCCGGTGCGCGGACCGGAACCCAGCCAGCGCAGGTCGTTCGCGATCTTGTTCAGCGACACCGCGACCGTGCGCAGATGCCCGGACGTCTCGACGACGCTGTCCTGCGTCGCCTGCGCCTCGAAGTGGTCGCGCGCTTCGGTCAGCGGAAGACCGGTCACCGAAGCCAGTTCCTGTGAGACCGCCCCGCCGAAGCCTTCGGGCGCGTTCAACCCGGAACCGACCGCGGTCCCGCCGATCGGCAGTTCACCGAGCCGCGGCAGACCCGACTTCAGCCGCTCGACACCGAACCGGACCTGCGATGCCCACGCGCCCGCCTCCTGGCCGAAGGTGATCGGGACGGCGTCCATCAGATGCGTACGGCCGGACTTCACGATGTCTGCCCACTCGGCCGCCCGCGTCTCGATGGCGCCGGCCAGATACTCCAGAGCGGGGATCACATCCGAGAGCACTGCTTCCGTCGCGGCGACGTGGATCGTCGTCGGGAAGGTGTCGTTGGAGGACTGCGAAGCGTTGACGTGGTCGTTCGGGTGCACGTCGCGGCCCAGCGCCTTCGACGCGAGCGTCGCGATGACCTCGTTGGCGTTCATGTTCGACGAGGTCCCGGAACCCGTCTGGAACACGTCGATCGGGAAATGCGCGTCGTGCTTGCCCTCGGCGACCTCGTCCGCGGCCTTCGCGATGGCCTCGGCGACCTCGGCGTCCAGCACGCCGAGCCGCGCGTTGACCCGCGCCGCCGCGGCCTTCAGCAGGCCGAGCGCGCGGATCTGGGCGCGTTCCAGGCCCCGGCCGGAGATCGGGAAGTTCTCGACGGCGCGCTGCGTCTGCGCGCGGTAGAGGGCGTCGACGGGGACGCGCACCTCGCCCATGGTGTCGTGTTCGATCCGGTATTCCTGTTCAGCCATGCCTCAAGTTTCGCGCAGGGACCTCTGGCGCGCTCCGTGTCTTTCGGCACGCGAGGGCTAGGATCGAATGTGTTCTCGATCACGCCGCCCACCACCGGCCGGGAGAGTGCCGAATGAGCGAGTCCGCTGGGGAAACGTCGTACGACCTCGTCATCATCGGGGCCGGTCCGACGGGTCTGTTCGCCGCCTACTACGCGGGATTCCGCGGCCTTTCGATGGCCGTCGTGGATTCACTGCCGGAGGCCGGTGGCCAGGTCACCGCGATGTACCCCGAAAAGATGATCTACGACGTCGGCGGGTTCGCCGAGGTCCGTGGCCGCGATCTGGTGCAGGGCCTGCTCGAACAGGCGGCGCCGTTCAAACCCGCGTATCTGCTCGGACGCAAGGCCGAAAAACTCGAAAGCGTCGAAGGCGGCGTCACCATCACCCTCGACGGCGGACAGATCCTGCGCGCCGGCGCGGTGCTGATCACCGCCGGGATCGGCGAGTTCACCCCGCGGCCGCTGCCCGCCGGTGACGGCTGGCTCGGGCGCGGCATGGTCCATTTCGTGCCCTCGTTGAAGGCGCACGAAGGGCAGCACGTGGTCGTCGTCGGCGGCGGGGACTCGGCGTTCGACTGGGTGCTCGCACTGCATCCGGTCGCCGCGAACGTCACCCTCGTGCACCGGCGCGCGAAATTCCGCGCCGCCGAGTCGATCGTGCGGCAGGCACGGGAACTCGGCGTGCGGATCATCACCGACGCCGAGGTCACCCGGTTCTCCGACCGCGACGGCACGCTGGCGGAAGTCGAGGTCCAGGTCAAGGGTTCGGAGCCCGAGGTGCTGCGCGCCGACACGGTCGTCGCCGCGCTCGGTTTCACCGCGGACCTCGGGCCGATCGAAAGCTGGGGACTCCAGATCGACCACCGCGCGATCGCCGTCGACTCGACCATGGCGACCCCGCGGGAGCGCGTCTACGCCGCGGGCGACGTCGCGGCGTATCCGGGGAAGGTGAAGCTGATCGCGACCGGGTTCGGGGAAGCGGCGACGGCGGTGAACAACATCGCGGTCATGCTGGACCCGGACGCGCATCTGTTCCCTGGGCACTCCAGTAACGCGGAGTAGCGCGCGCAATGAAGGGGCCTTTCATCGCAAAATTTGCAATGAAAGGCCCCTTCATTGCACTTCAGGCAGGCGGAGCGGGCGTAGGCGGAGTGATCTTCTCCGCGATCCACTGCGCGTAGGCCACCACCGAAGTCGCGATCGAGGGCGAGGTCGCGCACACCGGGTCGGCGTTCCCCGGACGGCTGATCGTGCCGAGCAGCACCCACTTCCCGTCGACCTTGGCGATCTCCGGCCCGCCGGAATCCCCGTAGCACGAGCCCGAATTCCCGCCGGGGTTGTCGGTGCACAGCTCGACGGCGCCGTCGAATTTCGCGGTGCAGCGCACACCTTCGACGATCTTCGTGTCCAGTTGCTGCAGTTTCGCCGTCCCCTTGCCGCAACCCGAAGCCGGGCACGTCTGACCCCAGCCGAGCAGCCGCGTCGGCGTCCCCGGCGCCACGACGGCGCCGATCGTGATCGGCGCCGTCTTCACCGGGGCGGCCAGCCGCACCAGGGCGAGATCGCCGCCCGCGTGCTCGGGCGCGGGGTTGTAGGACGGGTTCACGACGATTTCGGCGGGCTTCGCGATCTCGCCGCCCTGGGTGTTGTCGTTGCTGCCGATCCGCGCGCTCAGGTTCGCCGGGTTCTTGCCCTCGACGCAGTGCCCGGCCGTCACCAGCCAGTCCGCCGCGATCAGCGTCCCGGCGCAGAAGATCTTGCCGGAGGCCGAATGCAGGGAAGCGACGAACGGATACGGCTCGTCGGCCTCTCTGCCGCCGACGAGGTCGCCCGCGCCCGTGGCCTGTCCGACCGGCGTGAGGACCATCGCCGCGAGCAGGACCACGAGCACGCGCTTCAGCACGGATTCTCCTTAGGGGAGCGGGGGAACGACGTCGTCTTCCAGTGAATCGTCGAGGTGGCCGTCGAAGTTGACGGACGAGTACGAGCGGAGCTTGGTCAGCCGGTGGTAGCCGTCGATCATCCGGACCGTGCCGGACTTCGAGCGCATCACGATCGACTGGGTGGTCGCGCCGCCCGCGCGGTAGTGCACGCCGCGCAGCAGGTCGCCGTCGGTGACCCCGGTGGCGCAGAAGAACACGTTGTCGCCGCGGACGAGGTCGTCGTTGCCGAGCACGCGGTCGAGGTCGTGGCCCGCGGCCAGCGCCTTCTCGCGCTCCGCGTCGTCCTTCGGCCACAGGCGGCCCTGCAGTTCGCCGCCGAGGCACTTCATCGCGCAGGCCGCGATGATGCCTTCGGGGGTGCCGCCGATGCCGAGCAGCATGTCGACGCCGGTGCTCGGCCGCGCCGCGGCGATCGCGCCCGCGACGTCGCCGTCGGAGATGAACCGGATCCGGGCACCCGCCTCGCGGACCTCTTGGATCAGCTTTTCGTGGCGCGGCCTGTCGAGGATGCACACGGTGACGTCGGAGACGCTGGAGTTCTTGGCCTTCGCGACCCGGCGGATGTTCTCCGCGACCGGGGCGGCCAGGTCGACCTTGCCCGCGGCGTCGGGGCCGACGGCGAGCTTCTCCATGTAGAACACCGCGGACGGGTCGAACATCGCGCCGCGTTCGGCGACCGCGAGCACGGCCAGCGCGTTCGGCATGCCCTTGGCCATCAGGGTCGTCCCGTCGACCGGGTCGACCGCGACGTCGCAGTCGGGTCCGTCGCCGTTGCCGACCTCTTCCCCGTTGAACAGCATCGGGGCTTCGTCCTTCTCGCCCTCGCCGATGACGACGACACCGCGCATCGACACGGTCGAGACCAGCTGGCGCATCGCGTCCACGGCGGCACCGTCCCCGCCGATCTTGTCCCCGCGCCCCACCCAGCGGCCCGCGGCCATCGCGGCGGCTTCGGTCACTCGGACCAGTTCCATCGCGAGGTTGCGATCGGGCGCTTCAGGGCGTCGAGAAGAGCTGGCGGACGAGGTGGGGGTGGGCATGAGGCCTCCCGGGTCAGGAACTCGGCGGGGTCACAGTCTCTCAGATACCCACGGCTGTTCGGTGGCACACGAGCATGGTGAACGTCACTGACCGTTGCCGGTCTCGTCCTCGACGGAGGACAGCGCCGCCTCGATCCGCTCACGCGCGCCCTCGAGGTGGTGCTCGCAGACCTTCGCCAGCTGCTCGCCCTTCTCCCACAGGGCGAGCGACTGTTCCAGGGACAGCCCGCCCGCTTCGAGCTCGCGGACGACTTCCACCAGCCTGTCGCGGGCCTGTTCGTAGCCGAGTTCGGCGGTGTCGCTCACGCTGTGCTTCCTTCTACCGGACGTCGGTGCTTGCCGATACCCGCGCACACTACCGCGCCGGCCATGGCGTTGTCGTAACCCACGAAGGCGAGAGCGAACTCCTGGCCGTCACCCTCCGCGATCGCCGAGACGAGGTTCTCCTGGGCGCGTGCCACCCGTTTGCGGTGCGCGGTGCCGTCCGCGAACCACCATCGGGTGCCGACGTGCTCGGCCGTCGCTTCGGAGAGTTTGCGCAGCTGCGCGTCGAGGCCACGTTTCGTGGAGAACTCACATCCCGCGAGCAGCACCGTCCAGCACTCGGCGGCGGCGCGGTCGGTCAGCCACGCGTTGCGTAGTACCTCCGGCGCGTCCGCGCGCTCCGCGGCGTCGATGGTCAAAGGCAGGAAACTCGCCGTCAACGCTCCTCCTCCGGCACGCCCGAGACGACGGCGCCGAGCGCGCCGTCGACCACACGGACGCGCAGTTTCGCGCCGTCCGCGACTTCGGAGACGGACCGGAGTACCTGGAGGTTGCCTTGCTCGTCGGTGTACTGCACCACGGCGTAGCCGCGTTCGAGGGTCGCCGCCGGGCCGAGCGCGGTCAGCCGCGCGCGGGCGCTGGCGATTTCGGCCTGGTCCTTGGCGAGCAGGGTGAGCATCGCGCGGCGGCCGCGTTCGCGGTGGATCTCGACGTCGTCCGAACGCCGCTGGATCGGGCCGAGCGGATCGGCGAGCACGGGACGGCTGCGCATCTGGGTCAGCAGCCTGACCTGGGTGTCCACCCAGCCGTGCAGGGCGCGGCGGCCGCGATCACGCATCTGGTGGACGCGCTGGGTCTCCTCGCGGACGTCGGGCACGATCCGCTTGCTGGCGTCGGTCGGCGTCGAGCAGCGGAGATCGGCGACGTGGTCGAGCAGCGGGGTGTCGGGTTCGTGCCCGATGGCGCTGACCACCGGGGTCCCGGCCGCGGAGACCGCGCGGCACAGGGCCTCGTCGGAGAACGGCAGCAGGTCTTCCACGCTGCCGCCGCCGCGCGCGATCACGATCACGTCGATATCCGGGTCACGGTCCAGTTTGGACAGTGCCTGGAGGATCTGCGGGACCGCGAGCGAACCCTGCACGGCGGTGTTGATCACCTTGAACGCGACATGCGGCCAGCGGGACTGCGCGTTCACCAGCACATCACGTTCGGCGGCGGAGGCGCGGCCGGTGATCAGGCCGATTCCCTTGGGCAGGAACGGGATCTTGCGTTTGCGCTCCGGCGCGAACAGGCCCTCGGCGGCCAGCAGCCGCCGCAGCCGCTCGATCCGCGCGAGCAGTTCGCCGATGCCGACCGCGCGGATCTCGTTGGCACGCAGGCTCAGCGAACCGCGGTTCATGAAGAACGTCGGCTTCGCGTGCACCACGACGCTCGCGCCCTCGCGCAACGGCGGTTCGATCGTGCGCAGCAGGCCCATCGGGCAGGTCACCGACATCGAGACGTCCGCCGACGGGTCGCGCAGCGTCAGGAACGCGGTGTTGGTGCCCTGGCGGGCCGAGATCTGCGTGACCTGGCCCTCGACCCAGACCGCGCCGAGCCGGTTGATCCACTCGCCGACCTTGCGCGCGACCGTGCGGACCGGCCACGGGTTCTCGGCGGTGGTGGACGGACCGGCCTGAGCGGCGGCGGGCTCGGCGCTCACCGGCCTTCCGCGCTGTCGCCGTCGCTCTCGGCCTTCTTCACGTTCCCGATCCGGCGCGCGAGCATGCCGACGAACGACGGCCTGTCGGCGTTCGCGCGTTCGTAGGTCAGGAGTTCCTCCAGCTGCGCGAGGTCGAACCGGCGCAGGCGGGCGCGCAGCTGCGGCAGGGTGAGCGTGTCGTAGTCGTCCAGCCCGGCGGGGTTCGCGTCGACGAGCGCCGCGGAACTGTCGAACTCGCCGTCGGCGTGGTCCTCGGCGAGCGCGCGCTCCTCCTCGGCCCACGGATCCTCGGTGAGCGCTTCGAGGTCGGGGAGGTGGCCGTTGGTCTCGGCGCGCGGCCGGGGAACCTCGGGGTTCTCGGCGTCCTCCCTCAGCGGGATGACGCACGAGTCGCGTTCGTAGCGGCGTTCGCCGACGTCGGGCGGGAGATCCTCGTCGAAGGTGGCCCAGCTGGGCGTGTCCTCGACCGGGCGGAGGACGGACAGCGCGTCGTCGCCCTTGATCGCGAGTTCGGTGACGTGCTGCTGCACGCGCATGGAGAACTGGAGCACCTGGCTGACCACCGTGACAGGGAGCCCGGTGAGCTGCTTGGGGAGTTCGCGAACCCGCTCGGCGGTGGTGACGGCGAGGCCCGCGGCGACCCGGAGGGGGAGCGGGAGAGGCTTCATGCGTCCAGCCTGCCGTATTTGGGCCATCCTGCCCAACCGAACGGGTGGGTCGGCTCACCCGACGTGACTCCACGCACATCCTTTCGAGGGGTTCCCTGGTCACCTGAACGTGAGTGCGAGGAGCCCCCAGGGCAGCCCGTACCCTGGGGGCATGAGTTCTGCGAGTCCCGGAATCACGCCAGCCGGCAGCCCGACGATCACCGAGTCCGGTGTGCCGGCAGGTGGCAAACGTGTCCTGCTCGCCAAGCCCCGCGGTTACTGCGCGGGGGTCGACCGCGCGGTCATCGCCGTCGAGAAGGCACTCGAGCTCTACGGCGCACCGGTGTACGTGCGCAAGGAGATCGTGCACAACCGGCACGTCGTGGAGACCCTGCGCGACCGCGGCGTGATCTTCGTCGACGAGACCTCCGAGGTGCCGGAAGGCGCGTTGGTGGTGTTCTCCGCGCACGGCGTCTCGCCCGCGGTGCACGCCGAGGCGGCCGAGCGCAACCTGCGGACCATCGACGCGACCTGCCCGCTGGTGACGAAGGTGCACAAGGAAGTCAACCGGTTCGCGAAGGACGACTACGACATCCTCCTGATCGGCCACGAAGGTCACGAAGAGGTCGAAGGCACGGCCGGCGAGGCTCCCGACAAGGTGCAGCTCGTTGACACCGCCGAGGACGTCGACAAGGTCGAGGTCCGCGATCCGTCGAAGGTCATCTGGCTGTCGCAGACCACCCTTTCGGTGGACGAGACCATGGAGCGCGTCGATCAGCTGCGGGACAAGTTCCCCGGCTTGGCCGACCCGCCCAGTGACGACATCTGCTACGCCACCACGAACCGTCAGGTCGCGGTCAAGGCCATGGCCGCCGAGTGCGACCTGGTGCTGGTGGTCGGCTCGACGAACTCGTCCAACTCGAAGCGGCTGGTCGAGGTCGCGCTGAAGGCGGGGGCACGCGCGTCGCACCTGGTCGACTTCGCGCACGAAGTCGACGAAGCGTGGCTCGAAGGCGTCGAGACCGTCGGCGTCACCAGCGGTGCTTCGGTGCCGGAGGTGCTGGTCATGGATCTGCTGGCGTGGCTGGCCGAGCGCGGCTGGGACAACGTCGACGAGGTCACCACGGCCAACGAGAAGATCGCGTTCGCGCTGCCGCACGAGCTGCGCAAGGCCGCCAAGGCCTGACGACCCTTACGAAAAAGGGCCGCCCGAGGAATTCCTCGGACGGTCCTTTTCGCTGTTCAGCGGCTCAGCTGAGAGCAAAGGTCCCTTGCTTCACCGCTCGTCGTCCCAGGGGCGGCGGCGCGGCGGCTGCCCTCCGCGGCGCGGGTCGTCCGCACGCGGCGGACGGCGGCGCGGGGCACCGGGGGCGCTTTCGCCGCGCGGGTCGCGGCGACGGGGTTCGCCGTCTTCAGGCGGCCGCGGCCGCCGAGGCTGACGTCCCGGGGGCGGCGGTTTGCGGGCGCCGGGTTCGGCGTCGCGGCGGGGGCGTCGCTCGTCGTCGACAGGACGACGGCGGGGCGGCGCGCCCTCTCGCGACGCACCGTCTCGCGGAGCGCCACGGCGGGAAGGCGGGGGCGGGGTCTGCCCGGTCCGGGACGCGGGGCGGCCACGACCCGGCGCGGCGGCCGCGGGACGGACGGCGGGCTTGGCCTCGTCGCGACGTTCCGGTTTGGTACCCGGCTTCACCTTCACCGGGGCGTCGGGATCGCGTTCCCGGTAGATCCGGAAGACGCCGATCGCCAAGGTGACGCCGGTGGTGATGGCCATCGTCGGGAAGCCGTTGATCAGCGGCGTTCCGACGTCGAAGGCTCTCGAAAGCAGGTCCGTGCCCTTGCTGCCGTCCGAGGTCAGGAGGATCACTCCCGGGACGGTCACGGCGAGGACCAGGGGCGGCTGCACCATCGGGCCGAACAACCCGCGGCGCTGGACGGCCACCACGGCGGCCACCGCGCCGAGCGCGTAGCAGGCTTTGAACAGCAGACCCAGGTCCTTCTGCAGCATCATGTCGACGAAGGCGCCAAGGATGGCGAGCCCGAAGCCGACCAGGACGGCAGCCCACCAGGGCAGCCCGCGCCTGGCGCCGACGAGCGGACGCTCGTCCCAGGCAACGGGGACGTCGTCGGCATCAGGATCGCTCTGGCGATCGCGAATCGCGGTCACAGGCCCCACCGTATATCCAAGCTGCGGGCATACCGCCAACAGGCGGTGTGTCTATCGCCTGGTAGTGGTCATTCCGCACCACCCGTACGGGCTGTCCGGGTGTTTACGGGAGGTACTACGAGTAAGTGGCCGACAAGGTTGTCAGGCCGGGCGAAATGGAGCCTCCGATTCCGGAAATCGCAGGTGGGAAAGGCTGTGCTCGGCCGTGCGGTACGGGCGCGCCGGCCGCCGGAAGTACATGAAGGGGTCCTTCATGTACTGGGGACGGTGTGAAGGTCGAGTTCCCTCGGCTGAGCCGAGGGAAGGGGGCCTTCACGCGCCGCCGTCCTGAACACTCACGAGGCCGGGAGTTCGTCCGCCTTCCTGATCAGCGGGACCGCCGCCGGGCTGCCCGCGGCGTCCGTCAGCGGGGAGACCGTGCTCCGGAAGCTCTCGAGCGCCTCCAGTTCCCGCCGCCGGGCCGAGATGAAGCGCTG
Source organism: Amycolatopsis sp. NPDC052450 (assembly GCF_044547565.1). Taxonomy (NCBI): domain Bacteria; kingdom Bacillati; phylum Actinomycetota; class Actinomycetes; order Pseudonocardiales; family Pseudonocardiaceae; genus Amycolatopsis; species Amycolatopsis sp. NPDC052450. The sequence goes on from NZ_JBIUAQ010000007.1 coordinate 309,679, forward strand.
CAGGTGGGTGCTCGACAGGTTCAGCGCGTCGACCGCGTTGCCCGCGGCCCGGTGCGCGGCCGCGGCGCCCGCCCGGACCTGCTCGACGTCCTCGACCAGTGCCCGCTCGGTCGCGGCGAACAGCGCGGCGGAAGCCAGTACGGCGAATCCGGTCGGCCCGCAGACGAAGACCCGCCTGTCCAGCATCCAGCGCAGCAGTTCCGGGTCGGTGTCCAGCGCGGCCACCACGGCCGCGTCGGACGGGACGAACATGATCGTCCCGTAGATCGCGTCGGCCCAGCGTTGGTAGCCCTTGCCCGCCAACTCGGCCGCCCGCGACCGGAGCTGCCGGACGTGGACGCGCAGCGCGTCCAGCCGTTCCTCCGGGTCGTTCGTTTCGACGGCCTCGGCCCAGCAGGCCATGCTGGCCTTCGCGTCGACCGGGACGGTCCGGCCGCCGCCGACCCGCAGCACCATGTCCGGTTTCGCGGCGCCGCCGCCCGCCAGATCCGTTTGCAGGGTGAAGTGCAGTTCCTCGCGGAGCCCGAGCGCGCGTGCGGTCTCCAGGAGCACCTGTTCGCCCAGTTCGCCGCGGCCGCTGATCGAGGCGAACGCCACCTCGTACCGGCGCAGCGCGAGCTGCTGCTGATCCGCCTTCGACCGTTCGGCGGCGACCAGTTTCGCCGCCGCGTCCGCCCGCCGCATGCCGTCGTTGTACAGCCGCCACAGCAGCGCGACGGCCGCGAGCAGCAGCAACGCGAGCACGACGGCCGCGGTGGTGATCACCGTCGCCACCGGTACCTCCCCTCCGGATCCGAGTCGGGGACATCATGGCGGAACCCACCGACAAAAACGCAGCGGCGCGGTCGCGCTCCGTATCTGACCTGCGCCGTCCCCGGCGTGTCGGAAAGCGCGGTGCCGCCAAGGGCGCGCCTCCCCTCTCCGGCCGGTGCGCGGCCCTACCTTGGGCTGCGTGAAGCTCCTGCACACGTCCGACTGGCATATCGGCCGTACCTTCCACGGCGCCGATCTGCTCGCCGAACAGGAAGCCGTGCTCGGCCACGTCGCCGATCTCGTGATCGCCGAGGCGGTCGACGTCGTGCTCGTGTCCGGGGACATCTACGACCGCGCGGTGCCCTCGGCGGAGGCCGTCCGGGTGGCCACGACCGCGCTGGGCAGGATCCGGCAGGCCGGGGCGAAACTGGTGATGACCCCTGGCAACCACGACTCCGCGCCGCGGCTGGGCGCGTTCGCCGAATTCGCCGCGGCGGGCGGTCTGTACCTGCGTGCCACGATCGACGGTCTCGCCGAACCGGTGCTGCTGCCCGACGAACACGGCGAGGTCGCGCTCTACGGGATCCCGTACCTCGAACCGGAGCCCGCGCGCCACGCCCTCGGCGTGCCCGAGGCCCGCGGCCACACCGGCGTGCTCACCGAGGCGATGCGGCGGATCCGGGAGGATCTCGCCACCCGGCCGTCCGGGACGCGGTCGGTGGTGCTCGCGCACGCCTTCGTCACCGGCGGCGAGCCGACCGAATCCGAGCGGACCATCGCGGTCGGCGGCGTCGAACAGGTGCCGGGTTCGGTGTTCGACGGCGTCGATTACGTCGCACTGGGCCACCTGCACGGCCCGCAGACCCTCGCCGAGCACCTGCGCTATTCGGGCAGTCCGCTGGCGTACTCGTTTTCCGAGACACGCCAACGGAAATCCGTCTGGCTGGTGGATCTGGACGCCGGCGGGCTCGCCGAGGTCCGGCGCCACGAACTGCCGGTGCCGCGACATCTCGCGATGCTGCGCGGCGAGCTGGCGGACCTCCTTGCGGATCCGGAGCACGACGGCCTCACCGAACACTTCCTCTCCTTCACGGTGACCGACCGGGTCCGCCCGATCGACGCCATGCGCCAACTGCGTGAGCGGTTCCCGTACGCCGTGCACATGGACTGGCAGCCGGAGGGCGGGCATGACGGAGCCGCGCTGAAGTACGCCGAAGCCGTCCGCGGGCGGTCCGACGTCGAGATCACGCGCAGTTTCCTGGAGGACTGCCGCGGATCCGCGCCGTCGGCCAGCGAGGAGCGGCTGGTGCTGGCGGCGCTGGGCGCCGCGGGCAGGGAGCGCGAAGTATGAGGTTGCACCGGTTGGAGGTCGCCGCTTTCGGGCCGTACGCGGGCCGCGAGGTGGTGGACTTCGACGCGCTCGGCGCCGACGGTCTGTTCCTGCTGCACGGTGACACCGGCGCGGGGAAGACGACCCTGCTCGACGCCATCGCGTTCGCGCTGTTCGGCACGGTTCCCGGCGCACGTGGCGAGGTCAAACGGCTGCGCTGCGATCTCGCCGAGCCCGACCAGGTCACCGAGGTCGTCCTCGAACTGACCGTGCAGGGCCAGCGGATGCGGATCGCGCGGAACCCCGAGTACCAGCGGCCCAAGCGCCGCGGCGAGGGAATGACCCTCCAGCAGGCGAAGGCGGTGCTGAGCTGGGTCGGCACGGTGCCCGCCGGACACGTCGCCGAAGGCATCACCCGCATCGACGAGGTGGCGCGCACCGTCGAACGGCTCATCGGCATGACGCACGAGCAGTTCTTCCAGGTGGTCTTGCTGCCGCAGGGCGAATTCGCCCGGTTCCTGCGGGCGAACACGGCCGAGCGCGAGGAGTTGCTGGAGCGGCTGTTCGGCACCGAGCGGTTTTCCGACGTCGAGAACTGGTTCGCGAATCTGCGCGCCGAACGTGGCCGCGAGCTGTCGGCGCGGCAGCAGTCGTTGCGGGAGTGGGTCGCGCGGTTCGCGCAGGTCGCACAGGAGGAAGCGCCGGAAGAGGGCCAGGCCGAGTGGGTCGACGCGGTGCTCGCCGAGTCGGCCGAGCGGGTCGCCAAGGCACAGGAGCGGGAAGCGAAAGCCCGCGCGGCGGCGAAAACGGCCGAGATCGTCTGGCAGGAGAACCGGTCGGCCGCTGAACGTATCCGCCGGGTGCGCACCGCGTACACCCGCCTTTCGGCGATCGCCGAGCAGGCGGGGCAGCGCGCGGAGTGGGCGGAAGAGGTCGAGGCGGCACATCGGGCCGCCGCGGTGGCCGCCGACGCCGACCTCCTCGAACGCAGGCTGGCTCAGCTCGCGGAGGCCGAGTCCGCGGAAGCTCTCCGTGCTCAGGAAGTGCCCGACGCCGCGGACAGTTCCGCCGCCGAACTTCGCGCTCGCGCCGGCAGTCTGCGTGAAGAGGCGGGTGCGCTCGCCGAACTCGTGGCGGAAAGCGAGCAACAGCAACGGGATCTGGCTCGTCTGGCGCAGCTGGACGCCGCCGCGGCGAAGGCGCGAAAGCAGGCCGAAGACTTCGCCGCCGAATTGGGCACCGTGCCGGAGAAGCTCGCGGCCTCGCGGGCCGAAGAGGCCGCTGCCGCCGAGGCCAACGCGAAGCTCGACGGTGCCCGCACCCGTGCCGACGAACTGACCGCGCTGGTGCGCGACGCCGACGAAGTGCCTCGGGCGCGACAGGCCGTCACGCAGGCGCGCGAAGTGGTCGGTGAAGCCGTGGACGGTCATCAGAACGCCCGTCAGCACCGGCTGGACCTGCGGGAGCGGCGCCTGGAAGGGATGGCGGCCGAACTCGCCGCCGGTCTGCACGCCGGTGAGGACTGCCCGGTCTGCGGGGCGACCGACCATCCGTCGCCGGCGACGCATACCGGCGGTCTGGTCGATCCCGAGGACGAACGCCGCGCCGAAGTCGCGGAACAGCAGGCGCACGTGCGGCGTGAAAAGGCGAAAGCCGCGTTGCAGGAAGCCGAAAACCGCCTGGCGGTCCTGGTCGAGCGGCTGGGCGAGCACACCGCCGAGACACTGCGGGCCGAACTCGGCGAGGCACGCGATCTGGTCGCCACGCTGTCCGAGGCGGCTCGTCGGAAGCCCGCTCTCGAGGCGCAGGTCGGTGCGCTGGAACGGAAGATCGAGCAGCTGACCGAACGTCGCCGCACCGCCGAGCGGACCGCCGTCGAGGTCGAGACCGAGGCCCGAGGCCTCGTCGAACGGCTGGCCGAACGCGAAGAACGGTTGGAATCCGCACGCGGCGAGTTCGCCGACGTCGGGGCGAAGCGTCGGCACCTGCTCGGCTTCGCGACCCGTCTCGACGCGCTGGCCGAAGCACGGCTCGCCGTCGCCGGCGCCCGCGAACGCCGCGACGAGCAAGCGAAACTGGTCAAGGAAGCTTTGCGCGCCAAGGGTTTCGCGGATCTCGACGAAATGCGCGCCGCGTCGCGGCCGGACGAGCAGATCACGAAACTGGAGAACAGCCTCGCCGACGCCAAGATGATGGAAGAGACCGAACGCCGCAGGCTGGCCGAACCGGAACTGTTCGGCATCTCACCGGAGGACGAGATCGACGTCGCGACTTCGGAGGAAGCGGCGCGGGACACCCGGGGCGAGGCCGAACGGGCGTTCGCGGCACTGCGGGCGGCCACGACCCGGCACACGGACCTGACCGGGCTGGCCGAGCGGATGACGTCCTTCATGGCGGAACTGGCGCCGGTCGAAGAGCGGTATCGCGAACTGAAGGCGCTGGCCGAGGTGGTCAACGGGCGCGGGCAGAACGCGCGCAAGATGTCGCTGCGCTCGTACGTCCTCGCCGCTCGGCTGGAGGAAGTCGCGGTCGCGGCGACCGCTCGCCTGCGGACGATGAGCCAGGGCCGCTACTCCTTCGTGCACTCCGACGCCGCCGGGGCGCGGGGCACCCGAGGCGGGCTCGGCCTCGACGTACTCGACGACTACTCCGGCACCGTCCGGCCCGCGAAGACACTCTCCGGTGGCGAGTCCTTCCTCGCGTCGCTCTCACTGGCACTGGGCCTCGCCGACGTCGTCGCCGCCGAAACCGGCGGAGCGCTACTGGACACACTGTTCATCGACGAGGGCTTCGGCACGCTGGACGCCGAGACGCTCGACATCGTCATGAACATCCTCGACGAGCTTCGCGCCGGCGGTCGCGTGGTCGGGCTGGTGTCGCACGTGGAGGAACTACGGCAGCGGATCCCGACGCGGCTGCGGATCCGGAAGTCGCGTACGGGCTCTTCGGTGGAGATCCACGCCGCCTGACCCGCTCCTCGCGCGCTAGGAAAGGACCGTTCCTTGCAAAATTTGCAAGGAACGGTCCTTTCCTAGCATTCGGAAGGGGCGGAATCAGGCCGCTTCGTGGGTCAGCAGCCACTGCTTCGCCGGGACACCCCACCGGAAGTTCCCCACCCCGCCGCCGGTCCGCACCACCCGGTGGCACGGCACGAACAACGCCGCCGCGTTCTTCGCGCACGCCGACGCGGCCGCCCGCACCGCGGCCGGATTCCCCGCCAGCGCCGCGTATTCCGCGTAGCTCACCGGCTCGCCGGCGGGCACCTTCCGCAGGATTTCCCAAGCGTGCTCCCGGAAAGCGCCGGACCGCTGCCGCACCTCGATGTCGGCGACCGCGTCCAGGTCGCCGTCGTGGTACCGGCGGATCGCGGTGCTCACCGGTCCGAGGTCGCGTCGCTCCTTCACCTCGCCGGGGGCCAGCGAAGGCGAGATCAGCGGCGTCAGTTCGGCGACGTCGCCGGTCCAGCCCGAGGCGAGCACGGCCCCGTCACCCGCCACCACGGCGGTGAACGGGCCGATCTTCGTGTCCATCGTGGACCAGTACGCGATGCTCATCATTCTCCCTTTTCGGCGCGCCACAGGTACATGCCGGCGTACGAGGACCAGGGCTGCCAAGCCCGCCCGCGTTCGGCCAGCGTCGTTTCGTCGTCGGCGATCCCCAGCGCGGCCGCACCTCGGCGCACCGCCGGATCGCCGGTCAGCAGGACGTCCGGCGCGCCCAGTACGCGCATCAGGACGTAATCCGCGGTCCGCGGCTCGATTCCCGGGATCGCCAGCAGTTCCGCGCGCAACTCCGCGGGATCGCGGCCGACGTGGACCGAAACGCCGTCCGCCAGCGCGCGGGCCACGGCGGCCACCCGTTCCGGGCCGTGTTCGGCGACCTGGGCCGCCGTCGGGAACAGCGTGGTCAGCCCTTCCAGTGACTCGTCACAGCTGGGCAGGCGTTCGCCGAAGGCGTCGGCGAGCGACGCCGCCTCGGCGGGGGACAGCAGCGCGCGCAGCACGAGTTCGTCGCCGTCGACGGTGCCGGGCACCCGGATGCCGGGGATCGCCTCGACCAGCGGTGCGAGTGCCGGGTCCGCCCCCAGGACCCGCGCGACCGCCTCCGGGTCGGCGTCGAGGTCGAGCAGCCGCCGCACCCTGGCCACCGCGCTGCTCAGGTCGCGCAGGTCGGTGAGCCGCAGGTCGCTGCGGACGTGGTCGTCCTTCGCCGTCAGCCACACGACACCGGAGCCGTGCGCGAGCCGCAGCGTGCGCCCGTAGCCGGTCACCCCGGACTCGTCGCGCGTCACGTGCTCGACACCGGGGACGGCCCGGTCGGCCAGGAACGTCAGCACCCCGGCCGCGTCGAACGGTTTCCGGAACGGCAGCCGCAGGCTCAGCCGGGTCCCGGTCGGCAACTCTTCGGCTTTGCGACGCCTGCGACGCAGGCTCGCCGCGCGAAGCTGCGAAGGCGTCGTCGCGAACACCTCCCGGATCGTCTCGTTGAACTGGCGGACGCTGGAGAAACCCGCCGCGAACGCGACGTCGGTCAGCGGGAGGCCGGACATCTCGATCAACAGGCGCGCCGAGTGCGCCCGGTGCGCCCTGGCCAGCGCCAGCGGCCCGGCACCGAGTTCCGCGGTGAGGACGCGACCGAGCTGGCGTTCGGAATAGCCGAGCCGCCGTGCGAGCCCCGGGACGCCGTCGCGTTCGACGGCCCCGTCCGAGATCAGCCGCATCGCCCGCGCGGCGAGGTCGGCCCGGATGTCCCAATCGGGGGAGCCGGGGACGGCGTCCGGGAGACAGCGGCGGCAGGCACGGAAGCCGTTGGCCTGCGCCGCCGCCGACGTCGGATAGAAACGGACGTTCTGCTGTTTCGGCGTCGACGCGGGGCAGGACGGACGGCAGTAGATCCCGGTGGTGGCCACGGCCATGATGAACTGGCCGTCGAACCGGGAATCACGGGCGGCGACGGCGCGGTAACACCGTTCGGTGTCGCGCCACACGGCCCGTTCGGCCAAGGTCTGCTCGGTCATGACACCGATCGTGCCACCAGGTCGAGAGCGCGGCTGGCGGAAATCCGACACGGCGATCAAGGCCTCGGCGGATGGGGCGGCGGACGGCACGTAGACTTCTGGCCCGTGAGTCTCACCCTCGGCATCGTCGGCCTGCCCAACGTCGGCAAGTCCACCCTGTTCAACGCGCTGACCCGCAACGACGTGCTCGCGGCGAACTACCCGTTCGCGACGATCGAGCCCAACGTCGGTGTCGTCCCGCTGCCGGATCCGCGGCTGGATCAGCTCGCCGAGGTCTTCGGCTCCGAGCGGACCGTGCCCGCCGTCGTGTCCTTTGTGGACATCGCGGGCATCGTGAAGGGTGCCTCCGAGGGGGCCGGACTCGGCAACAAGTTCCTCGCGAACATCCGCGAGGCGAACGCGATCTGCCAGGTCGTCCGCGTCTTCGACGACCCGGACGTGATCCACGTCGACGACCGGATCGACCCGGCGAGCGACATCGAGACGATCAACACCGAGCTGATCCTCGCCGACCTGCAGACCCTGGACAAGGCGCTGCACCGGCTCGAGAAGGAGGCGCGGACCAAGAAGGAAGCCAAGCCAGCCCTCGACAACGCGGTCAAGGCCAAGGAGATCCTCAACGGCGGCCGGACCCTGTTCCAGGCGCAGAAGGAGGTCGACTTCGAGGCGCTGCGCGAGCTGAGCCTGCTCACCACGAAGCCGTTCCTCTACGTCTTCAACGCCGACGAAGGCATCCTCACCGACGAGTCCCGTCGCGAAGAGCTGGCCAAGATGGTCGCCCCCGCCGACGCGGTGTTCCTCGACGCCAAGGTCGAATTCGAGCTGCTGGAGCTGGACGACGAGGACTCCGTGCGCGAGCTGCTGGAGTCCGTCGGCCAGCACGAACCTGGCCTGTACTCGCTGGCCCGCGCCGGTTTCCACACCCTCGGCCTGCAGACCTACCTCACCGCCGGCCCCAAGGAGTCCCGCGCCTGGACGATCCCGCAGGGCGCGACCGCCCCGCAGGCCGCGGGCGTCATCCACACCGACTTCGAGCGCGGCTTCATCAAGGCCGAAGTCGTGTCCTTCGCCGACCTGATCGAGCACGGCTCCATGGCCGCCGCCCGGTCCGCGGGCAAGGTGCGCATGGAGGGCAAGGACTACGTCATGGCTGACGGCGACGTGGTCGAGTTCCGACACGGATCACCATCTAAATCGAAGGCGTAACCGTGTCGGAAGCCCGCGAGGCTTCCTCCACGTAGTGCGCTGCTGAGCGGGCCCGACTTCAGGTCGGCCCCGTTCGGCGCTGATGCTGACCGGGGCCTCCGACGGGATGGAGCCCCGCCGTGAGCGTCACTCCGCACAACATCTCACAGTTTTCCGTCGACACGCTTGTCGAGCGCTGGTCAACTGCCCGTAGCCGGACGTTCCTGGCCAAGCACAGCGGTCGCCAACTCGATCCGCGCGAGCTGTTCGCCGAACTCGCCTACGGAGTCCGGATCGCGCAGGAAGTCACCGCCGGTCGGTGGTGCGTGGTCGCTGACCTGCTGCGATTAGGCACTGTCGACTCCTGGTCACAGATCACCGCTGCTACGGACATGGCCGAAACCGACGTCCGGGACGGATTCCACGCCTGGACCAAGGCCCAGCTGGACCTTCGTCGGCGTACCGGCAGCATCGGAATCACCGAAGCCGAAGCCGCCGAGCTGTACGCGCTCTCCGAGGCGGTGACCTGGTGAGCATCGAAGCGATCCACTGGGCACTCAATGCGGCCCCGATCCCTCGCGACCGCCGCGACGCGTCCAGCCTGGCGATGGTGCTGGTCGGCCTGGCCAACCACGCCGATCCGGATGGTTGCAATGCCTTCCCCTCGTTGGCGAGGCTGGCCTGGTACACCCGGCTGTCCGAGCGATCGGTCCGCTACGCCCTGCGAGCGCTGGAGGAGCTGGGCCTGATCCGGTCCTCCGACCCCGAGATTGTGGCCGCGTACGTGAAGCGTGCCGATCGGCGCCCCAACGGCTACAACCTCGCTGTCCATCTCGTGGACAAATCCGCCGACGAGGGGCAGAGCCTGCCGCCCGTTGAGCAGCGCGAGGGGCAGACACTGCCGACGCGAGGGGCAAACAGCGACACGACGAGGGGCAAAGCTTGCCCCCGAACCTTCCTTAACCGTCAAGGGAACCGTCCTGCGCCCGAGGCGCGCTCGCCGCTCCTGCCGCCCTGCGGCCAGTGCGATGCCCGACCGGATGATCCAGTCTCGGCCCGAGTGGTGTGGCTCGATGCCGACCGAACGCGTTCGACCCTCTGTCCGCGCTGCCACCCGAGCGCCCGCCGCGCCGGAGGCGCTCGATGAGCGTCGACATCTTGGACCAGGTTCGCCAGGCGGTCGCCGAAGCTCGCGCAACTGGCGACCCCAGGCCCGGCCGCCCGACGCTGGTCAGGATGACCGGCGCGACCGACTACCAAGTCCGCAAAGCCCTGGCCACTCTCGCCGACGACGAACGGCCAGCTGGCGCCAGCGCTGGCGAACCTGAGCCGCCAACAGTGCCAGCTTCGCCCGGTGCATCCGCCCGTCTGCCTCGACCCTGGCCGTTGATTTTCATCGGCTTGGCCGCGGCCGTGGCAATCTGGGGCGGCTGGGTGCGTCTGGGCGAGCTGACCGGTTTCGGACCGATCAACCTGCTGCCCGGAGTCGGCGGCGGCTTCACCCTGAACACGGCCGTGGTACTGCCGCTGTCGGTCGAGTTCTACTCGGCATATGCCCTGCGGGTGCTGCTCGCCTCGGACCGGCTGAGCGAACGCTCCCGGCGGTTCGCTCGGCGATCATTCTTGGCCAGCCTGGTGGTGGGTGGTGGCGCCCAGATCGCCAGCCACATCATGGCCGCTGCCCACGTCGCCGGCGCCCCGTGGCCGGTCACCACGGTTGTGGCTTGCGTGCCGCTGCTCGTCATCGGACTGGCGACCGGCCTGGCGACCCTGGTGAAACGAGACACCAGCGCTAGCGGTGATCAGCGGTGAACGTCACTCAGCGAGACGAGATGCGAGGGCTCATGCTCTTCTCCCGCTGCGGAGTCGACGCGAGTCACCGACAGGAACAACTCAAGAACCTGGGTACGTGAGCTGCGAACGTTGCCAGTGGCGACCGTGATTCGAGTACCTCCATGCTGGAGGAGCTTCTACCCGAGGACATGCGCGATGGCGAGGGCGATTCGCTCGATCCAGTCGATGGCGTCCGTAGCTTCCGCGTCCGAGATAGGCCGCCGGCGCTTGAGGTCACCGTCCAACAGGTCAGCGTCATGGGCGATCTTGTTACGGCGCTCAGTGATTGAGTTGTACTGCTGCTTCAGAGTCTGCGCATTCATGGACGTGCGACCGTGGTTCCACTCGTTCAGCTTGGCTGCTGCCTTAGCCCAGATGTCTTCCTCTGTGACCAGTTTGAGTGCCTCGCTGATCTTGCGTGGGTTCTGGAGGGCTGCGTTCGACCACTTCGCCCTGACATGCTCCGAGACGGCCTCAGCGAGCGTGGTGGTGCCCCGCCGTACTTCTTCCACCTTGATCAGTGGCAGCTCAAACTTAGTGAGCTGGTAGGGCATTGTGGGGCTGTCCTCAGCGGTCAGCTCAGCGACTCGGCGGTAAAGCTCCTCGTGGAACCAGTGGTCGATGGCGCTGACGGCTTGTACCCACGCGGCCCGGTAGAAGTCGCCGATGTCGATGACGGGTGACTGGAAGGCAGCTAGGCTGCGTCCTGCCAGGATCATCTTCCGGGCGTACTCGATGTTGTTCAGGAAAGCCCGGAACTCACGCGTCTGCGGATGTGCGTTGGTCATCGGGCTCCCCATCCTGTCGATTGATCGACATTACGATGCCGGTAAGAGCAGGGGCGGGGCAAGTCGATTGGCGTCACCCCACTTCCCCTGGCGAGACCGCATCGACGTCGGCCGGAACTTCACCGCCAAGTGCCTCCGCGATGGCTGCGAACTCGCTGAGCGCGGCCTGTAGGTCCTCCACAATTTCCTGTGCGATCACCTCGGGCGGCAACAGGCTGTCGTCGTCGTCGAGAGCCGGGTCTTTCATCCATGTGATGTCGAGGTTGACCTTGTCCCGAGCGATGAGCTCTTCGTAGTCAAACGACTTGAAGCGTTCGGACTCGACCCTCTCGTTGCGAGATTTACCTGGCAGGTACGCCTCGACAAACTCCTCCAAATCCGCCCGGCGCAGCGGATGCTGCTTAAGGGTGAAGTGCTTGGCAGTACGGAAGTCGTACACCCAGAGCTGTGACGTGTTGGGTTTGCCGCCGCTGCGTGGCGGCTTCTTCTCGAAGAACAGGACGTTGGCCTTGACCCCGCCCGCGTAAAAGATGCCGGTGGGCAGACGCAAGATGGTGTGGAGGTCGAACTCTTCGAGCAAGCGGCGGCGTACCTTCTCGCCCGCACCGCCTTCAAAGAGCACGTTGTCCGGGAGAACAACAGCCGCGCGGCCGTTCATCTCCAGCAGAGACATGATGTGCTGAAGGAAGTTGAGCTGCTTGTTGGTGGTGGTAGCACGGAAGTCATCCCGCTCGTAGGAGATGTCTTCCTTCTCCGCCCTACCGTCCGTGCCGACGACGGTGATCGCGGACTTCTTGCCAAAAGGCGGGTTGGCGAGGACCAGCGAGGCGTGCCGACGAGGTTGTTCGGCGAGGGCATCGCCCACGGTGATGAGTGAAGGGCCGTCGGCGTCACCGATACCATGCAGCAGCATGTTCATGGCGGCAAGGCGAGCCGTGCCGGTGACCAGCTCATTGCCCCAGATCTTGCCGGACCCGAGCGCGAGACGCTGCTCGCGGGAGAGATCCCGCATGTGGTTCTCGCGGATGTAGTGATGCGCAGCGATGAGGAAGCCACCAGTGCCGCAGGCGGGGTCGGTGATCGTGTCCTCTGGCCCCGGTTGCATCACATCGACCATGGCGTCGATGAGCGCGCGGGGCGTGAAGTACTGACCAGCCCCAGTTTTGGTATCTTCAGCACCTTTGGCGAGCAGGCCCTCGTATGCGTCGCCCTTGAGGTCCGTGCCCTGGATCGTCCAGTCTTCCTTGCCAATTAGATCGACAACGAGCTTCTCGAGGAGTGCGGGCTCGGTAATCCTGTTCTGCGACTTGGCGAAGATCGTGCCGAGGGTGGTACCAGGGTTTTTCGCGAGCACTCCGAGGGTCTTGCGATAATGGACTTCTAGATCGATCCCCTTGAGGCGGGCGAGTGACTTCCAATCATACGGTGCCAATACGACAGCTTTGGCCTCTTCCTCAGTGAATGGATCTGAGGCGATCTCGTCGGCCATCTTGAGGAAGAGCAAGTACGAGAGTTGTTCGACGTACTCGATGGTGGAAAGACCGTTGTCTCGAAGGACGTTGCAGTAGTTCCAGAGCTTGGTAACCAGCGCATTGGTCTGTGCGCGAGCGTGGACGGGAGATACGAGGGTCACAGCGGGAGCTCCTGCTGAACGGCGATGGTGAGGGTGGGGGGCTCGGTCGATTCATCCGCGCTGGCTGCTTTTTTGCGAGGTGAGCGGGTGGCACTCTTGGCCTTTGCGTCTTTAGTATCACGCACAGAGCGAATGCGGTCAAGGAGGGTAAAAGCAGACTCGTCGGCACTATCTTGAGGGGCGAGCTTGCCACTGAAAGCGTGGGAAAGTAGCGATCGCCTTAGATGTGCAGAGCGCTTGAGTGCATACTTAGCGACGCGTGACGCGCGCTCGACCTGGTCGTTCCACTCATGCAATTCTGCGAGTAGTCTGAGCTGTTCATCATGAGGTGGAAGGGGGATTGGGAAAGAGGCTAGTTTTGTGCCATTAACATTTGCTTGGCCTACCTGTTGGGCTGCCACGGAACGGATGTAACGTCGACCTTCCGAGCTGTTGATGCACAGACTTACCCATTCTGGCTCGACGCCACGCGCAAGCTGGCAGCGAATGAGGTATGAAGCGAAGGTGGCGGGACCTGCCGTAGATCGATAAACGGCAGACTTGCCAACTAATTCTGCGCTATTTGTACGATTGAATAGAAGGTCTCCGTCGTCAAGCGACAGCTTTGCAACGTCTGGGTGATTGGCTGGCAGATATTTTAGATTTTGTAGATCTAGGTGGCCATCCTGAATGTTTCCCATGCGTAATACGGGAACGTCTGCTTCATTGCGGTCAGTGTGCGCCTTGGCTGAGGTTCCGTAATCTATCCTGAGGGAAAGTGCTCCTAGTGACTGAACGGTCCAGTGTGATGGCAGGTTCTCGTAAGGGTTTAGCGCAGCCGGCTTTGCCTCTCGATGCCTTGCTCGTGATGTTCGAGAGGGTTGGGTTCTTACCTTGTTGAGCAGGATGTCAACCGACTCATCTCGATCATCCTTTGCGCTAAGTTTGCCGTTTACTGCTCTCGCAATGGCTGATCTTTGAAGCGATCTGGTGCGAACCTGGGCAACTGTGAGGCAGTGCGCAGCAGAGTCGAGGCGAGAGAGACCGTCTTCTAGTGCCTCAACGATACGGTGCTGTTCCGCGAGCGGGGGCAAAGGTACCGGTATTGAGCACATAGCCGACTTGGTCAACTTGAGGCGAGTGGTTCCGTTGGCATAACCTTCGTAGTTGAAGATATTCAGGTAGTGAGTTATAAAGCGGGCAAGTGTGGCATCTTTGCGTACTCGCAGAACATGTGCGTGATTATTTACCCATGTGGGGCCAGAAATTCTGTACGCTTTAGCCTTGTTGTGGTCGAAGAATTGAACTCCATCTTCTCCAAGAAGAACCAGTTCTTCATTAAAAAGTGCAGTGTCAATCCAGCCTACTTGGCCAGTAGCTCCGTAATAGGGTACGCTTCCCGGCCTCTGTGCTCGCTCCTGCGCGCTGACCGGAACCCGTTGACGGTCAAGTACTTCAACGACTTCGTCGAGGCGCGCCCAAGCCCACCTGGCTGGAAGTTTTATGTCGTTCAACCCGTTCAAGCCAGCTCTCGATTCAAGTCGTTCAATAAAGATCGGACATCTCGCCCCGCAAAAGCGTGTGCGAACCCTCGGCCTCCACCCTTGCCTTTGAAGGGTTCGGCATTGAATTCGGCCGGGCTGATGCCGACGTCACTCGCTACCACGTTACCGATGGCCTGCAACCACCATAACTGCTCCTCGGAGAAGTTCGCTCCCGCTTGGCGCTGCTTCAGCAGCCACCCTTCGAGACGTTCCTTCACCAGCGACCGGTACGGTCTAAGTTCGTCATCTACGCCCAGTTCAAACCGGATGAGGGAGATGAGATCTGGTACGCCTGCTTCCTTGCCGGGGTAGTGGGCTGCTTTGCCCAAGTCTTCGTAGAAAACCCACAACGTCTGCGGAGTCCATGCGAAGTCCGGACGTCGAATTTCTTGTGCGAGTTCCTTCAGTGCCCCGTATGCCTCAGCAGGTGATACAGCGCGGGGACTGGTTAACGCGATGTCGATAGCGGCCAGGCGATCACGATGCTCCTGCAAGAGTCGGCTCCACCGGTTAACTTGCTCCCTGGCCCGCTCCTCCCGCGGGACCTCGACCAGGTCGGTCACCTCGACAGGGGTGAACTCGTCAAACACGTAGTCCTTGTCCCGCCGGATCTCGATGATGTGCCGGCGAAATTCAGGATGCTCGGTCAGCGGGGCGATCGCCTTCTCGATCAATTGCCGGGCCGCTGTCTGACCGCCCTCCTCCAGTGCACGCTCCTGCCGATCGGGGTCAACTGCCTTAACGATGGCGCCTGCGACCTCTGCCAGAGTCCGCCCACCCGCCGCTCGGGTCAGTAGCTCCCGCTCCTCGTCAGTCAGCTGTCGGTCGAGACGCGCCAGCCGCCCCGCCATGATCTCGGCCTCACTTGCACTGATCGACTTCGTACCGGCTTTGTCGAGCAACTTCGCCAGGGAAACTTGTCGCTCGCCTGCTGGCACCAGCGGTCTCGCGTCTACAAGTGGCGAGTCCGTCACGCCTACCGCGTCCACGAGCACGAACCGGTCCTTTCGGACTGAGTCGTCCGCGTCCGGAGTGACCTCGTGGAGTTCCGTCGGGTCGATGGTCCGGGCGCCGCGTCCCTTCATCTGCTCGAACAGCACCGCGCTACGCACTTCACGCATGAAGATCACGCATTCCAGGGCCTTGATGTCGGTACCGGTTGCGATCATGTCTACTGTGACAGCGACCCGCAGCCGAGGCGAGGTCCGCAACGAACGGATCAACTCGTCCGGGTCCTCGCCGGCCTGACGGCTCTTGTATGTGATCTTTTTCGCGAAGTCGTCTCCGCGTCCGAACACGTCCTTGACCTGCGCGAGAACGTCCTCGGCATGGTCCTCGCCGATAGCGAATATCAAAGTCTTCGGCAGCTCGGTTCGGCCAGGGAACCAGCGCCGCCAGTTGTCCCGGTAGGCGATGAGGACCGCCCTGATCTCGTCGACCGTAACTACCGTCCGGCCGATTTGCCCAGTCGTGTACGTGAAGTCGTCGGCCAGTTCCTGGTAACGCTGCCGTCGCGTCTTGCGGTCCTTGACGCGCACGGTCGTTCCGGCATCAATCGTTGCCGCGCCCTTCTCTCGCAGATCCGTTCGCATCCTCACGACGTCGAAGTCGACGTTTACCCCGTCGGCGACCGCTTGCGGATAGGTGTACTCGGAAACCAGATTGCGCCCGAAGAAGCCGAGTGTCTGGAGCGTTGGGGTAGCGGTCAGGCCGACCAAGTGCGCGTCGAAATACTCAAGTACTCCCCGCCACAGGCCGTAGATCGAGCGGTGGCACTCGTCCACGATGATCAGATCGAAGGACTCGATCGGCACCGCGGGGTTGTAGGAGACCTCGATCGGTTGGTCCGTGGCGTAGGTGTCCTCGTAGGCGAGGCTATCTGAAGCTTCATCCGAGGGATCGTCGTCGACGAGTGCCTCGTTGCGTAGCAGCGAGTACATTTTCTGGATCGTGCAGATGACGACTGACGAGGTGTCTTGAAGCCCTGTGGCGCCGAGCCGGTCGACGTTGTAGATATCCGACAGTTTGCGCCCGTCATCGGGTGTGGTGAATTTGCGAAACTCGTCGTAAGCCTGCTTGCCCAGATTGTTGCGGTCGACGAGGAACAGAACCCGCCGTGCCTTGGCGTGCTTGAGCAGCCGATAGGTCTGGGCCACCGCGGTGAAGGTCTTGCCCGCACCGGTGGCCATTTGAATCAGCGCCCGCGGCCGATCATGGGGCCGTGTCATGACAACCGTGTAAGCCGCGGATGGACCAAGATCGGGTCGTCGGACGCGACCCAGAAGGGCTCCATCTGTGACTGAGGACACATC
>NZ_JBIUAQ010000008.1:0-4132 GCF_044547565.1 Amycolatopsis sp. NPDC052450
GGGGGGCGGGGGTGGTGGGGGGTGGGGGGGGGGGTTGGGGGGGGGGGGGGGCGTGTGTGCCGGCCCCCCCCCCCCCCCCCCCCACCCACCCCCCCCCCCCCCCCCCCCCCCCCCCCCCCCACGACCGCTGGGTGGTCGTGAGTGTTTCGGGTCGTTAGAACGACACATAACACTCACGACCCCCACGCGAAACCGTACATATACGCATCAAATGGCGCCTAGCGTCAGGAAGGGCGCCCTCACGACCGAACGCGCAGGCGGCTGCCGACCAGCTTCCCCAGCCCTCCGAAGAATTGAGACGCCGAAACGAATTCCCGGCACTACCACCTGAAGCGACCTGACAAAACCCCGCCATCCGTTTGACAACGCCGTTTTCGCCGGGCCATCGTCCTGCGCATGAGCGCTTACACGCGGCAGGCGATGGCGCGGCTGTTCGACCGGACGGCGGAGACCTACGACGCGCTCGGCGTCGACTTCTTCGGCGTGTTCGCCACGGAGCTGCTCGACCGGGTCGGGCTCGTCCCCGGTGAGCGGGTGCTGGACGTCGGCTGCGGCCGGGGCGCGGTGCTGTTCCCGGCCGCCGAGCGGGTCGGCCCCGAGGGATCGGTGCTGGGTATCGACCTGTCCGCGGAAATGGTCGAGCGCACCGCGAAGGACATCGAGGCGCGCGGAGCCCACGCCTCGGTTTCCCTTATGGACGCTCAAGAACCGACGCTGGACGAGGCCGCGTTCGACGTGCTCCTCGCGTCGTTCGTGGTGTTCTTCCTGCCGGATCCGCTTGCCGGTCTGCGGTCGTGGCATCGTCTGCTCGCGCCGGGCGGCCGGATGGGGGTGACCACGTTCGGCGCCGACGATCCGCGGTGGGCGGCCGTTCGCGAGGTGTTCAAACCGTTCGTACCGGCGGAGCTGGCCTGGACCTTGGCCGTCAGGTCCGGCCTGTTCGCCACCGTCGAGGGGTTCGGCCAGGCCGTGGAGTCGGCGGGCTTCACCGGTGTCACGTCCGTGGAACGTGTTTATCCGGTGAAGTTCGCCGACCCCGGGCACTGGATCACCTGGTCCTGGTCGCACGGCCAGCGGATGTTCTGGGAACTGATCCCGGAAGACCGCCTCGACGCCGTGCGCCGGGCCGTGCTCGCGGAGCTCGAGCCGCTGCGCGAACCCGACGGGAGCGTGGTGCTGGCGCAGACCGTGCGCTACACCCTCGCCCACCGCGGTTGACGGCTCACAGCGCGAGCCTCGGCCAGGATTCCGTGTCCCGCGACAGCTGCCTGTCGTGCGTGGCGATCACCACCGCGGCCGGGGTCACCTCGAGTGCGGCGGTCAGCTCGTCGACGAGCGTGGCGGACAGGTGGTTGGTCGGCTCGTCCAGCAACACCACGTGTGGACGCCGGGCCAGCACCAGTGCCAGGTCCAGCCGTCGCCGGGCACCGACCGACAGTTCGGCCACCGGACGGCGCCGGTCGTAGCCGCCGAGCAGACCCAGCTCGCCCAGCCCCGGCCCCGGGATCCCGGCCCTGGCGAGCTGTTCGTCGTACAGCTCGATCGCCGTCCGCCTGGCAGGCAGGTCGGACTCCTGCCCCAGCCTGCCGATCCGCGCCGAGCGGGAACGGGTGACCGTGCCGGTCCCCGGTTCCAGTTCCCCGGCCAGCACGGCCAGGAGCGTCGATTTGCCCGCGCCGTTGGGGCCGGTGACCACCAGCCGGTCGCCGCTTTCCAGCGCCAGCTCGACCGGTCGCGTGAGCCGCCCGGGCACCGTCACCCCGGCGGCACGGAGCAGCGTCGCGCCGCCGTGCGACGGCAGGTCCGGCATGGCGAACCGGGCTGGCGGCGGCGGAACCGCCACCACATGCCCGGCCAGCTCTTCCTGCCTCCGGTGGACCGCGCGGACCAGCCCCGGCGCGCGAGTGGCCCGGACATGCCTGCCGGTGCCCTTGGGCGGCCGCCAGTTGTCGCGCAACCGGTTCCGCGCCGCGGACAGATCGTCCGCCAGGCGTTGCCGTTCGGCGATCTGTTCGGCGTGCGCCGCTTCCCAGCGGGCACGTTCGGCTCGACGGGCCTCGACGTAGGCGGCGTAGCCACCGCCGTAGACGCGCGGCCGGTCGTCACTCGACGGATCGAGGTCGATCACCGTGGTGGCCACGTCCGCGAGCAGCGCCCGGTCATGGCTGACCAGGACGACGACGCCAGGATGAGCGCGCAACCGTTCGGTGAGGTGGTCGAGTCCGGCGGCGTCGAGGTGGTTGGTCGGCTCGTCCAGCAGCAGGACGGGATGTCCCGCGCCGAGCAGGCAGGCCAGACGCACCCGGTGCCGCTGCCCGACCGACAGTGTCCCGAGTGGACGATCACGGTCGTCGACGGCGTTCAAGGCGGCCAGTGACACTTCGACACGCCTGTCGGCGTCCCACGCGTCGAGGGCCTCAGCCTCCTCCAGCGCGGCGGCGAAGGCGTCGTCCGCACCAGGACGGCCGTCGCCGAGCGCCTCGGTGGCGGCCTCCAGGCGAGTCAGCGCGGCGCGGACGGCGGCCAGTTCGAGGTCGATCAGCGCGCCGACGGTGTCGTCCGCGCCGAGTGGGATCTGCTGGTCGGCGACACCGGCCGAACCCGAGCGGTGCACCTCGCCGCGGTCGGCGGCGAGGTCGCCGGCGAGCACTCGGAGAAGGGTGGTCTTGCCGCGACCGTTCTCCCCGACGATGGCGACACGCTCACCGGCTGCCGCGACGAGGTCGACCCCGGAGAGCACGGGCCGTCCCCCGAAGGAGAGGTGGACGCCGGACAGGCGGACGTGCGCCGCGCGCACAGGCGCGGGCGAAAGAGGGGATGACATGAAGGACTGCCTCCAGCGAAAAGTGATGAGCAGGAAGAACGAACTCCGGTACCGCGGCTCGCGGTACCGGTGGAGGCGTCGTTCCTCAGAGGAACAGCAGTTGCTGCATCACGATCACGAGGGTAGGCCAGGTCCGGAGCTCCCGCATCCGATTTTCCGGACGGCGCGAGATCCACACCTTCGCACCAATCCGAACCCGGCGGTCACCCCGCGCAGACACCCTTCCACCTGCGACGACACGCCGTTCCCTAGCCCGTGAGAGCGTCTTCAAACCACCACTTTCGGGGGTCACCCACAGATGCACCACGCCGGTTGCCATGATCACCGGCCCGGCTGACGGTGGCCTTCTCAGCAGCATCGTTCGAGAGGAGCACGCCGATGGCGAAGACCATGCAGCCGCAGGAACTCATCGACAGCGCCGTGGTGGACCCGACCGGGAACAAACTCGGGAAGGTCGGCAACGTCTATCTCGCCGACGCGACCCGCCAGCCGGAGTGGATCACCGTCAAAACGGGTCTGTTCGGCACCAAGGAGAGTTTCGTCCCGCTCTCGGGCGCTCACGCGGACCGCGACGGCGTGCACGTCCGCGTCGACAAGGACGCCGTCACCGACGCGCCCCGGATCGAGGCCGACGGACACCTGTCCGCGGAGGAGAGCGCGCAGCTGTACAAGCACTACGGGCTGCCGATGCCGCGGACGTCGCCGGACGGCCGGATGGACGACCGGGCGCAGGCGCGACCGGGCGGCACAGGTCGCGACAAGGCCGCGATGAACGCGGGCGCCGGCATGAAGGATCGGGACACCGAGCCCACCATGACGCGCTCCGAGGAGCGGCTGAACGTCGGCACCGAGCAGGTCGAGACCGGCCATGTCCGGCTGCGCAAGTACGTCGTCACCGAAGACCAGCAGGTCACCGTCCCGGTCAGTCACGAAGAAGTCCGGATCGAACGGGAGCCGATCACGAGGCAGAGCGGCGAGCGGGCGGAGATCGCCGAGGACGAACAGGAAGTCGTGCTGCACGCCGAGAAACCGGTGGTGGACAAGGAAACCGTCGCGGTCGAACGGGCGAGGCTCAAGACCGAGACCGTCACCGAGGACCAGACGATCTCCGGCAAGGTGCGCAAGGAACAGTTCGAGGTCACGGACGACGAGGGCAAGCACCGCAAGTAGTGACCTGGAGCGGGGGGGGGGGGGGGGGGGCCCCCCCCCGGGGGGGGCGGGGGGGGCGGGGGGGGGGGGGGGGGGCCCCCCCCCCCCCCCCCCCCCCCCCCCCCCCCCGCCGGCCCCCCCCCCCCCCCCCCCCCCCGG